>CAYXES010000001.1:0-3924 GCA_964464075.1 uncultured Erysipelothrix sp.
GAACTCAAACTGTCCAATTCACCTACCAGCATCTTTTCTAAAGCGGCTAAGGTTAGTTTAGCGCGCCCTAGTGATTGATTCCATAAATCCATAAAACTGCTTTTAAGCGGTTGATTAGGATCGGTGGGATTAAACCAGATGTCATGTTTTAGATTAAGTTCATCATTTTTGGTCGTACGCTTACTAACCATATGGGATGAAAAAGGTTGTTCACCATCATAAACTAGTTTTTCTAAAATACGTACCATATCATATTTATAACCAGTTGGATCATATAGTATTTTAAGCATGATTTTGGCATCCTTCATGCTCTTTAAACAATCCGCCTGACTAATATCTGAATTATACACGCTTTGGTGGGCATGACTCACGAGAAATGCAACCACCTTTTCTTGATAAGTTGACATATTCATAAATTGATACGCTTTATAATCAGAAAGTGGTTTTTTAAAAACCGCTAAAATAAGTTTGGCATCCAAGTTGGACTCATAAAGAAAGTGATCATAGCGAGCTTTCCCTTCTAGTTTACCGGATCGGTAAAAAACAAAAGGATGGGCCACACTATCCAGCGCCCAGTGGCAAAGATAGCCCGCAATAAAGGCGATCATCATATCTCGATGCGCCTGCTTATCTTGAACTAAGGCAATCTTAACCATGGTATCAAGATAAGCGTTAATCTTTTGAGTATGCATGAGCGATCCATAAGCTCCAACACGTTTTGCCTCATTAGTATCTGACCAGGGCCACATATTATAGTAAAACAAAAAATCAGGACCACTACTTGCGAAAAGAAAGACATCCTCATACTTACCGATTGCATGATTAATAATATCTTGATTAAGTTGATTTGCGACTGCTTGTGCCATTAGGCTATGAGCCATGACATTTGGCATGTAATCACCCTCTTACTACTATTATACAAAAGCTATCTCAACCAATCAATCATTGTGTTTTAAAAGGGTTGATAATTCCACATAGTCTAAATCATGGGCTTTGGCCACTGATTCATAGACCACCTGACCTTGGTAGGTATTTATACCACGGGCTAAATGAATGTTGCGGGCGGCTTTTTCAATACCTTCATTGGCCATGCGTAAGCCCATCTCATAGGTAGCATTGGTTAGAGCTTGAGTTGAGGTCCGTGGTGTAGCCCCAGGCATGTTGCCAACACAGTAATGTACAATCCCATCCACCTTAAAAATTGGATCATCATGATAACGCATGACGGATGTTTCAGCACAACCACCTTGGTCAATCGCAACATCCACTATCACTGAACCTGGCTTCATTTCTTTGAGCATCGAACGCTTAATGAGTTTAGGCGCTGAACCACCGCGAATTAAAACGGCACCGATGACTAAGTCAGCGGTTTTTAATTGTTCCGCAATGGTCGCTTCGGTAGAATAGAGGGTTTGAACCCCATTTCCAAAAAGCTGATCTAATTCTTGGAGGCGTTTTAAGCCCCGATCAATAATAACCACATCGGCTCCAATCCCAATGGCTTGTTTTGCGGCGTTAGTACCGACTACCCCACCACCTAAAATCACAATCTTACCGCGGGCTACCCCAGGTACTCCCGCTAAGAGCACCCCACTACCACCGTAGTGTTTTTCTAGGTACTTGGCCCCTTCTTGAATGGATAAACGACCCGCAACCTCACTCATGGGTTTGAGCAATGGTAATTGATTATTGTCATCGGTGATCGTTTCATAAGCCACCCCGACCACCTTACGTTTAAGCATTTCTAAGGTTAAGGAACGATTAGCCGCCAGATGCAGATAAGTATAGATAATTAAATTTTCACGTAAATACTGATATTCACTTTCAAGGGGTTCTTTCACCTTGATCATCATATCAATTTGATTCCACACATCAGCAGCTCCATCACAAAGAATAGCACCGGCAGCTTCGTATTCATGATCAAAATAACCACTCTCTAGTCCGGCACCCTTCTCAATATAAACCTCATGGTGATTAGCAACATAGCCCATTACATGGGTTGGGGTTAAACCAACTCGATATTCATGTTTCTTAATTTCTTTAACACAACCGATTTTCATAACAGCCCTCATTTCAAATAAACATTATTTCTAGTATAGCAAAATATTGGCTTACGCTCTAGTAGTTTTGGATAAAAACCAGAAAAAAAGCTATCCGCAGATAGCTTCTTAAATTTCCAATTTTCTTTCAACCAAATACTGGGTACCCGAGAAGATAAGGCCGGACCAAACCAACTGGTAAGCCATATTTAACAGGAGGATTTTAACCGCTACCCCATTAAAACCTTGGGCTAAAGCATTACCAACCACCACTGGATCTGAAACACTAACTAGTGATGATAAAACCTTATCCACATCGACAAGCACAATATTTTGAGGGAAGAGATAGGTCTCTAATCCATTAAGACCCATCGATAAGACAATAAACAAGATAATCCCAATCACTAATTTATTGTTTCGAACCCATGAGGTATTCACAAAGGAAGTTACAAACAATAGAATATTCATACTGTAGAACCAAGAGATTAAACCTTTTGGTGCTAGGATGATGACTTCTTTAAGAATCACTCCCAGTAAATCAGATTTAAAGATCATATCTTTTAAATAGACAAAGGAGCTAATACCATCTTGATAAAGAATCACAAGCATCAATAGAAATACCCCAAAGGCTAGAGTAAAGACAAGCGCAATGACGAGTTGAATGATGACCGCTACTAAAAGCTTTGAGAATAAAAGCTTAGTAGAGGAAACAGGTAAGGTATGTTGGAGATAACCAATATCACCATAAAGTCGATTATTCAAGACTTTAAGGGTTACTAAGAAAGTCACCACCGAAACCGCAATCACCACCGCAAACAGCGCTAATACTGTCATTAAAATTAAAGATGGACTATCGGAGCGTAATAGGATTGGTCCAAATAGCGCTAAGGCAAATAAGGCAATACTGATGCCATAGAACTCCGATGCGACTGCTTTTAATTCATGTTTGATTAATTTCAACATTAGCGAAACACCTCCCTGAATAATTGGTCAATGGACATATGATGTTCATTACGAAGTTTTTCCACATCATCATGTAGATTAACCTGCCCATCCTTAAGGAAAATCACTTGATCAAAGATTTGTTCAATATCCCCAATTAAATGGGTTGATATTAAAATCATCGCCTGTGGATCATAATTATCTAGAATGGTATTTAAGATTAATTCCCGTGAAGCTGGGTCGACCCCACCAATCGGTTCATCTAAAACATAAATACGGGCCTGCCGGGACATAACCAAGGCCACTTGTAGCTTTTCCTTCATTCCTTTAGACATACTTTTAAAAGATTGTTTAATATCTAATTTCATCAAATTAACCATCTGATCAAACTTGACGCGATCAAAATCCGCATACATATCTTCAAAATATTGACGCATATAAAGTCCGTTCACTTTACCATCAATGTAATTGATATCCGGTAAATAAGAAATCAAAGCCTTGCTTTCTTGATTCACCTCATGACGTTCAATGGACACTTCACCATCATAATCTTTAATTAATCCTACTAAAATTTTCATCAGTGTGGTTTTACCTGATCCATTAGGACCACATAAACCAATAATCTTGCCGGCGGGTAAGTTTAAATCCACCCCATCCAAAGCTCGCGTTTTCCCATAACGCTTACTCACATCCTTTACTGTAATCATATACTTTCCTCACCTTTCAATAACCGCACCACCTGTGCTTCATCATATCCAATTTCTTTAGCTTTTTTCAAAAAGGTTTCCTTAGCTTGATCAAACATATGATGTTTGAGCTGTTCAATCAACTGCTCATCATCACATACCCGCTTACCTAAGGTTCCATCATTAATCAAGAGCCCCTGATCTTCAAGCTCACTTAAAGCTTTAAAAACGGTATTGGGATTCACTTGATATTTGAG
>CAYXES010000001.1:4024-6101 GCA_964464075.1 uncultured Erysipelothrix sp.
ACGCTTAGAAGGCTTATGCTTTAGTCGATTGGCACTGACATTACGCGCTAAACGAGTAGCTTGATCCGCAATGAGTTCCACATAGAAAACTTCCGCTTTAACCGCCTCAAAGATATCAGTCAGATTTTTAAGATAGCTTTTATTACTAGGATTATCAAAATCCCACATGTAGGTGAATATCATACCTTCGTGTTGACTCGCTGCAAAATGGCTAAAGATAACTTCTCGTAGTTCTTTAACCACATCCACTTCATAATTCCCAAACACCTCTATCACCGGTTCAATCATCATATGATTATGAAAGAGCCTTAAATCGGTAATTTCCATCAAGGCCTGTCCTACACTCATCTTCCCCACTGCCGTGTTTCCAATTAATACCACCAGTTTCATAAGCCACCTCCTATCTATAAATAATAGAGTTCATTATAGCATCTTTAACCATGGGATGAAAATAAAAAAAAGCGATGTTTTCACATCGCTTTAAGTTTGATTAACGTATCAACTACTTGTTTTTTAGAGCTGCATGAGCGGCCGCTAAACGTGCAATTGGTACTCGGTATGGCGAACATGACACATAGTCAAGTCCGACACGGTGGAAGAAATCGATGGATGATGGATCCCCACCATGCTCACCACAAACGCCTAATTTAATATCAGGACGGCCTTCACGACCTTTATCAACCGCTAATTTAACCAATTGACCAACACCGTTTTGGTCTAAACGCGCAAATGGATCTTGTTCAAAGATTTTCTTATCGTAATAATGGGTTAAGAAACCAGCTGCATCATCACGTGAGAATCCAAAGGCCATTTGGGTTAAGTCATTGGTACCAAAGGAGAAGAATTCTGCTTCTTTGGCAATTTCATCGGCTAAGAGGGTTGCTCTTGGGATTTCAATCATGGTACCAACCATGTATTTAAGATCCACATTGGCAGCTGCGATAATATCATTCGCAGTTTGCTCAACCACTTCTTTAACGTAGGTTAACTCATTAACTTCACCTACTAATGGAATCATCAGTTCTGGAACAATATTCCACTCTGGGTGTTTCTTAGAAACCGCAATCGCTGCTTCAATAATCGCTTGGGTTTGCATAGCTGCAATCTCAGGATAGGAAACCGCTAAACGGACCCCACGATGACCCATCATGGGGTTAAACTCATGTAAGGAATCAATGATAGCTTCAAGTTCATGAACTTCAAGTTTCATTTCTTTCGCTAACTCTTCAATATCCTTCGCATTAGTTGGTAAGAACTCATGTAGAGGTGGATCTAAATAACGAACCGTTATTGGTAGATCACCCATGGTTTCAAAGAGTGCCTCAAAGTCCGCTCTTTGAATTGGTAATAACTTAGCTAAGGCTTTTTCACGTTGTTCTAAGGTTTTCGATAGAATCATTTCACGCATGGCTTTAATACGTGTACCTTCAAAGAACATATGTTCGGTACGTACTAAACCAATTCCTTGCGCACCAAAGTCAAGTGCTTGTTTAGCATCAACTGGATTGTCGGCATTAGCGCGAATATCTAAGTTTCTGAATTCATCTGCCCAGCTCATTACGGTTTCAAAGTCACCGCTAATGGATGCTGGTTCAGTTAGAATAGGTACACCATAGATAAAGCCAGTGGTTCCATCAAGAGAGATATCATCACCTTCATTAAAGTGTTGACCACCTAGTTCAAAGGAACCATCTTTATTAAACTTAATTTCACCACAACCGGCAACACAGCAAGTACCCATACCACGGGCAACGACAGCTGCGTGAGATGTCATACCACCACGAGCAGTTAAGATACCTTCAGATACGTGCATACCTTCAATATCTTCTGGTGAAGTTTCTAAACGTACGAGAACTACTTTTTCACCCTGATCAGCCATATGAACTGCAGCTTCTGCGGTTAATGCAACTTTACCAGTTGCAGCACCCGGTGATGCAGGTAAGGCTCTACCAATTGGCTCAACTTCTTTAAGCGCTTTAGGATCAAAGTGTGGGTGTAGTAATGAATCCAACTGAGCTGGATTAATTTGTAATAAGGCTTCTTCTTTAGTCAACATACCCTCTTGGTGTAAGTCAAC
>CAYXES010000001.1:6201-25216 GCA_964464075.1 uncultured Erysipelothrix sp.
CCAGTTCCACAGTCATCACCCATGTTACCGAAAACCATCATTTGAATGTTTACCGCGGTACCCCAACTTGATGGGATATCGTTTAAACGACGATAGTATTCAGCTCGTGGGTTGTTCCAAGAACGGAAAACTGCTTTAACGGATTCAATGAGTTGGAATTTCGCATCAGCTGGGAAATCCTCTTGTTTATTTTCATGATAATAAGCTTTGAAACGTTTAACCATTTCTTTAAAGTCGTCTGCCGTAAAATCAGAATCCAGAATGATTCCACGTTCATGCTTCATTTCATCAATGATTACTTCAAACGTATGCTTAGGGATTTCCATCACCACATCCGCAAACATTTGAATAAAACGACGATAGGAATCATAAGCAAAGCGGGGATTACCGCTTAATTTCGCTAGTGATTCTACCACCTCATCATTTAAACCTAAGTTTAAGATGGTATCCATCATCCCCGGCATGGACGCTCTTGAACCCGAGCGCACTGACAGCAACAGTGGGTTGGATGCATCTCCAAACTTCTTACCAGATAAAGCTTCAATCTCCGCTACATTTGCGAAAATTTGATCCACAACATCTTGGGACATTACCTGGCCATCATCGTAGTACTTGTTACATGCTTCTGTGGTTACCACAAATCCTTGTGGGACTGGTAGACCAAGATTGGTCATTTCCGCTAAGTTAGCGCCTTTACCACCAAGCAGCTCACGCATACTACCGTTTCCTTCAGAAAACAAATAGACGTATTTCTGACTCATATTTCCTCCTTTTAATAACACTTTTAAAAAAACCAAACTCATTATATCAAAAAACATCTTCACTTACCATTAATAAGGATGTTTTTGACTCTAATCATCAAGCTTTAAGTCATTAAGCTTCTCAAGCAGCACTTCATGCTGTCTTTGATACTCTTCATACTTGACTTTTTCGGCCTCCACCTTCTCGGCTTTGGCCTTCTTTAAGAAGTTTTCATTCTTAAGCATACCCTCTGAACGTTTCAGTTCCTTCGCTAAATCACTGATTTGGGCCTCTAAAATCGCAATCTCTTTCGCCTTATCTTCAAGATTCTCATTCACAATATATAAACTTCCCGAAATAATGGGATAGAGTAAGGTGTCATGATCAAAGGCTTCCACCAATTCAAAGTTGACAAAGTGCGCCAAAACATGATGAATGTAGCCATCAAATTCAATGAGGGCTTCATCCTTATCCCGGGCCCAACCTCTTAAAGTTACATCCCGCTTCACATTTTTAGATAAGCGTAACTCCCGTAGGCTGGAAATCATGGAGATGAGCTGATCCACTTGTTTGAAGTCAGTTCCTTCATTTTTAAATGGAGTCGGCCACTCACTAATCATGATGCTTTCCTTTTGGGTAAGGATTTGATAAATCTCTTCCGATACAAAAGGCATAAAGGGATGCAGTAACTTCACAATCGCTTCAAGTGCAACATAAAGTGTGTATTGAGTCGCTGCTTTGGCATCTTGGTCTTCACCACTTAAAGTTACCTTACTTAGCTCAATATACCAGGAACAAAAATCATCCCAAATAAAGCTAACCAACTCATTACCAACCATGGCAAATTCATATTTGTCCATGTTGGCACTCACACTCTCAATGGTCGTATTGAGCTTATCAATAATCCAACGATCCACAAAGGATGCATGCTTAAAGGCATCCGCACTTGGTATGTGATCACGATCTAAGTTCATGAGCACAAAGCGGGAGGCATTCCATAATTTATTAATAAAGTTCCAGGTGGCTTCCACCTTTTCCTCAATATAACGTAAGTCTTGACCCGGTGTGGAATTGGTCGTTAAGAAGAAACGTAAGGCATCCGCCCCAAATTCTTCCACCACATCCATGGGATCAACTCCATTACCTAAGGACTTAGACATCTTACGTCCTTGCGCATCACGGATTAATCCATGAATCAACACATCATCAAAGGGTCTTTGATTAGTAAAGTGATAACCCATAAAGGCCATCCGAGCTACCCAGAAAAAGATAATATCATAACCGGTAATCATGACACTATTAGGGTAATAGCGCTTAAAGTCTTCTGCATTTTCATTGGGCCACCCTAGGGTTGAAAAAGGCCATAAGGCAGAGGAAAACCAGGTATCTAAAACATCCTCATCCTGAGTATAGTTTTCCATATCTGCCGGTGGATTTTCACCCACATACACTTCCCCAGTTTCCTTATGAAAATAGGCAGGAATGCGATGACCCCACCATAATTGGCGGGATATACACCAGTCTTCGATATTTTCTAACCACTGGCTGTAGGTCTTTTCAAAACGAGGTGGATAAAAGTCAATGGAATCATCCCCCGCTTGGGCTTTTAAAACCTTTTCCGCTAAAGGTTTCATCTTCACAAACCATTGTTTGGATAAATAAGGTTCCACAATCACATCGGTTCGCTCCGAGTGACCAACCTGATGAATATGTTCTTCAATTGACACCAAGTTACCTTCCGCCTCAATACGAGCAACCAATTGTTTACGACATTCAAAACGATCTAGGGATTCAAATTCTCCCGCCAACTCATTCATAGTCCCATCGGGATTAATACAAATGGGCTGTTCCAAGTTATGTTTCTTAGCTAAATCAAAGTCATTTGGATCATGAGCGGGGGTACATTTCATGGCCCCGGTCCCAAACTCAATATCAATATAATCATCGACTAAAATGGGCATCGCCTTATGATTCGCTGGATTAATGACCATCTTGTTATGAAGATGCTTATAACGCTCATCTTCGGGATGGACAAAGACACAGACATCCCCAAACATAGTTTCGGGACGGGTGGTTGAAACTGGTAGACGTTCACCCGTTTCTTCCACCACAAAGTCAAAGGTATAAAGGGCACCTTTAATCTCTTTATGAATAACCTCAATATTACTTAGTGCGGTTTGGGCTTTGGGATCCCAGTTAATAATGCGGTAGCCTTGAAAGATTAAGCCTTCTTCATACAAGGAAACAAAAACTTTTTTAACGGCTTCACTTAAACCTTCATCCAAGGTAAAACGCTCACGGCTATAATCCAAAGATAAGCCCAGAATTGCCCACTGATCACGAATATGACCCGCATATTCATGCTTCCACTCCCAGGCGGTTTCTAAGAACTTTTCCCGTCCTAAATCATAACGTGAAATCCCTTGCTCACGTAAGGCTTCCTCAACCTTCGCCTGGGTCGCAATGCCCGCATGGTCCATACCCGCTAACCACAAGACATCATAGCCACGCATGCGCTTATAACGACTCACGATATCTTGAAGGGTATTATCCCATGCATGCCCTAAATGTAACTTACCGGTTACATTTGGGGGTGGAATCACAATACAAAAAGGTTCACGATCATCATTTTGTGCTTGGAAATAATTGTGTTTAAGCCAGTTTTTATACTTATGTGCTTCAACCTCTTTGTGGTTATATTTACTACTTAATTCTTGTTTCATACTTGCTCCTTCATAAAAAAAGATTCTCATCCAAGGACGAAAATCTCGCGGTACCACCTTAATTCATGAACTTAATCATGCTCTTAAACCTTAACGCGGCTAACGAAAGCACCTACTGTTTTCAATGCTTTTTCAAACTGACGACTTCAATTTAATGATCTTGGCCTTGTTGCACCAATCCAAAGCTCTCTAGTTGTCCTATCATTAAACTTTCTCCAGTTTATTGAACTGTCCTTATTTTATAAAAATAAACTTAGCGTGTCAAATTAATAAAAGTGGATCACTCCACTTTTATTAAATCCAATCATAAATCACATCAAGGATTTCCCGAGTATCCGGATTTCTCACACTGGAGAAAAAAGATACCGGTTGATTATTATACTTGCGCTTGAGTTGGGCAAGCTGGTTTTTCCCAAGCTTATCAATCTTAGAAAATACGATATGAAATGGGATATTGAGTTGAGTCGCGATATCAATCATCATCTGATCCATCTCACTAATTTCACGACGGGCATCCACAATAATGACCATCCCGGCTAAGGGACGCTCGGAACTAAAGTACACTCCCATCAGTTTATCAATGCGGGCTAGCTCGGCTTTCGAAAGCTTGGCATAACCATAGCCTGGTACATCCACCAAATACCACTGATTCTGAATATCATAAAAATTGATCATGGTGGTTTTACCTGGTGATGAGCCCACATAGGCTAAATTCTTACGTTGACATAAAGCGTTAATCAAACTACTTTTGCCCACATTACTTTTGCCTACCATAACCACCTCCGGATAACTAGTATCCGGAAGTTGTTCAGGTAAAGCACAGCTTAATAAGAATTCACATTCATTAATTTTAAACATTATTGTATCAAGGCTTCTTTAAGCACTTGTTCGACATTTTCGACCGGTACAAATTCCATGGTTTCCTTAACCGAAGCTGGAATTTCATCCATGTCTTTAACATTTGATTTTGGAATAATAATCTTATGAATCCCCACGCGGTGGGCCGCTAGGGTCTTCTCTTTTAAACCACCAATCGGTAATACATTACCACGTAAGGTCACTTCACCCGTCATGGCTAAATCAGGATAAACCTTCCGATGGGTTAGCGCTGAAACAATGGCGGTCGTGAGGGTAATACCCGCACTTGGGCCATCCTTAGGAATTGCCCCTTCCGGTACGTGGATATGAATATCATGAGTCTCAAAGAACTTAGGATCAATCTTAAATTCCTTGGCATGGCTCTTGGTATAACCAAAAGCAATCTCAGCGGATTCCTTCATGACGTCTCCCAATTTACCGGTTAAAATCAAGCGTCCCTTCCCTTCAAAGGTTGTTACCTCAACGGGTAAGACATCCCCTCCAAAGGAAGTATAAGCTAAACCAGTCGCAACCCCCACTTGGGGTTTGCTTTCTTTCTTACCAAACTCAAAGATTTCTTTTCCTAACCATTCATTAATTCGTTTCTTATTGATGGTAATGGATTTCTTTTGATCTTTAAGGATGGCTAAGACACTCTTACGACATAGATTCGCAATCATTCGCTCTAACTGACGGACACCCGCTTCGCGTGTGTAATGACGAATCAGATACAGAAGCGCATCATCCGAAATCTTAAATTGTGAGGCTTTTAAGCCATTAATTTTACGCTGTTTCGCAATCAAGTGACGCTTAGCGATATTTAATTTTTCTTGTTCGGTATAGGAAGATAAATCAATGATTTCCAAACGGTCTCTTAAGGCTGGTGGAATCGCTTCTAAGTAGTTGGCGGTTGCCACAAACATGACTTTGGATAAATCATAAGCTTCTTCTAAATAGTGATCTGAAAACATGGAGTTTTGTTCAGGGTCTAATACTTCAAGCATGGCGCTGGAAGGATCACCCTTGTAATCCGCAGACATCTTATCAATTTCATCAATTAAGAAGACTGGATTAATAACACCTGCTTTTTTCATACCTTGAATAATACGGCCCGGCATAGAACCTAAATAGGTACGACGGTGACCACGAATCTCAGCTTCATCACGTACGCCCCCTAAGGACGCTTTGATGAAACGACGATCCAAAGCATTCGCAATGGAACGTGCTAAGGATGTCTTACCAACTCCTGGAGGCCCCACTAAACATAATATCGGAGCATTAAGAGACTTGGTCATATTCTTAACCGCGAGATACTCCATAATGCGATCTTTAACTTTCTCTAAGCCATAATGATCATCATCCAGCACTTTACGTACGGCTAATAAGTCTTCATTATCTTCGGTTTCTTGCCACCAAGGAGTTTTGAGTAACCAATCTAAATAGTTACGAATGACACCGGATTCACCCGATGCTTGGGGCAACATTTCATAACGCGCTAATTCTTCTAAGGCTTTTTCCTTAACATTTTCAGGATAAGGATTATCTTCAATGATGCGACGTAAATCATCACCATCTTCATCCTTCATGGGGATATCCCCTAATTCTTCCTTAATCGCCCTTAGTTTCTCACGTAAATAATATTCCCGTTGATTATCTTCAATGCGTTCCTTCACGCGTTCATTAATATCACTTTCAATGGAAGACAATTGCTTCTCAGTTTGTAGCTCACTAATGATTAACATGAGACGTTCATTGACATTCAAGGTTTCTAATAAGGTTTGTTTTTTATCAAGTGGCAGTGGGAAAAACTGCGCAAATTGATCTGCCAACTGCATGGCACTTACTCCCTTGGTGAGCTGACTAATCATCTCAGTAGGGAAATTAACGTTGCTGGTGGCAACATGTTCAAGTTCTTTTGCGATCCGACGAATAAGCGCCATTTCTTCCATAGCATCGCCTGATTCATTTTCCTTAGCCATTACGGTAGCGAAAAACATACGATCATCTTCACTCATGCGAATGAGTTGAGCTCGTTCTAAGCCGCTAAAGGTGACGCGCATAAAGCCTTCTTTACGCTTGATATTTTTAATACGGCAAAGCGTTCCAAAAGTATAGAGATCTTCTTCTTTTGGATCATCCACCATAATATCTTTTTGTGATACAAGCCATACATGACCATTAAAGTAAGCATTGGATTCCTCCACCGCATTCACACTTTTCTCACGGCCCACCTCAATCATGATGTCTTGATTTGGGAAAACAACGATTCCGCGGGTTGCGATTACTGGAACACTAATCTCAAGCTTTTCTTGATCCATCTACGACCCTCCTTCTCTTTTATTGTTGAGCGTTTTCTTTTAAATACTCAATGGCTGCCTTTAAGCGCCATTCCTTATGAACTACTTCTTTATGAATAATTTGTTTAATTTGCTCAACGTCAATTCCGTAGTTCTTAGATATTAAATCATATTCTGCTTCTAATTGCTCATCACTTGCTTCAAAGTCCTTTTGGGCAGCGATAGCTTCTAGCACTAAACGTAGTTTAATCTTCTTGGCGGCATCCAAAGCGATTTGTTCTCTCAGGAAGCTTTCATCTTGACCTGATAATTGCATATACAAATCTAAGGTGTAATTTTGCTGTTCTAAGCGTTGTTTGAAATCTTCAAACATATGGTTGGTTTCTTCTTCCACCATCGCATCTGGAATATCAACTTCAGATGGTTCAACCACCAGATTAAGCAGTTCTTCTTCAAACTCTTCTTCGATTTTCGCTGCTTTTTTAGTCGTTAAGTCATTTAAAACATGATCTTTTAATTCATCAACATTAGTTACCGCTTCCAGCGCTAAGTCTTTTACGAAGTCCTCATCAATTTCAGGTAAGATACGTTTCTTAACTTCATGCACCTTAACTTTAAACAAGGCTGGTTGTCCTGCTAAGGTTTCTACCCCATAATCTTCTGGGAAGGTCACATTCACATCCAACTCTTGATCTTTGGTGGTTCCAACCAGTTGTTCTTCAAAGCCTTCAATAAAACTATGAGAACCAAGTTCTAGAGGATAGTTTTCACCCTTACCACCTTCAAAAGGAATCTCACCTTGGAAGCCTTCAAAATCAATGACAACCGTATCACCTAAAGCGGCCGGCGCTTCGGAAATGACCAACTCGGCATAACGGTTTTGGATCTTTCCTAATTCTTCATTAAGTTCATCATCAGTTACTTCAACCGCACCTTTTTTAACGCGTACACTTTCATAATCTGATAAGGTTACCACCGGCTCTACCGCAACGGTAAAGTCTAAGGTAATACTATCTTTGGTTAAGTCACTCACATCTAAGGATGCTTGGGCAACTGGTTTTAATTCATGTTCGGCTACTCCATGTTGGTAGGCATCATTGGCAACCATTTCAATGGCTTCATTGAAGATGGCACCTTCACCGATTTGTTTTTTAACTAAAGCTTGGGGAGCACTCCCTTTACGAAAGCCATCAATTTGGACATTCTGAGCAAGCTTATTCAATGCTTTGTCTTGGAGCTCATGCCAATGAGCTTGTTCTAGGGTTACTTTTAAGACCCCCGTTGATTTTTCATTTAACTGCCAAGTAGATTTCATACTATTCTCCTTTTTCCTGTTTAATTATACCACACCTGTTAGCACAGTCAATTAAAGAGTGCTAAATGTACGTAATGGCATTAAGATTCTACTTTCTGCTTCATATTGTGCTTGAATATCATACCACATATCCTCATCATTTAAAGCAATTAACACTGCCTTGATAATCGCAAAGGCTAAGGGATTTTCATCATCCGCCTCTAAACTAAAAGGTAAGAGTGAGATACTTTCACTAATTAATAGTTCTTCACACAAATTTAAAACACTGGGATTATGCGCTTCAAAGAGTGCCACAAAGCGTTTTAAAATCTGATGAAAACTTTCATTATCATAGACCGATTGAATATACATGGGCATAAATTCAAGGTCTTGATCATCTTTAATCATCTTAAAACTGCCCTTAAGATTCTGGGCAATCATCAGTTCAATCAAAAGCCCCTTAATAAAGTCATCCTGACTTTCTAATAGAAACTCTTCAATTTCATCATGATAGTTCATCAAAGCCACATCCTGAAGCTGATGCAGGGCCACTAAGGCATGGTCATGATCATCAAGCATCTCAAAGAGTTTATGGGTTGGGATGGCTGCTTTGGGATATAAGGCCGCTTTAATTTCAGCTTGATAAGCCAAATAATCCTCTAGAAAACCCGGTGGTAAATAAAGCTGTTCCAATTCCGATTCAATTAAAGGAAGGGCTGCTTCATATTCACCCGCCTGCATAAGTTGATCAATTTTTAATTTTAATTCATCATTTATCATATTACACCGCCCGATTATAGATGGCTGCGACATGTTTCTTATTCGATACGATAATCATAAAGAAGGCCAACAAGCCCACCATACTCATGCCCGCAATAATACTAGTGTAGCTAAAGTACTCACCGACCCAGCCCGCAAACAAGCGTCCAATAATCATACCAGTCGCACTCAGGATTTGATAGAAGCCATTAATGCGCCCCCGTTTTTCCGCCGGTACGTAAGATTGTACCGAGGACATTCGTATATTAAAGGAGTTGATGGATAGCGATCCAATAAAAATCTGTACCGCCAAAATAAGAGGATATGGTAAGAAGAGTAAAATCGCATTGAGTACATTTAATGAGAAATAAACAAAAGCGGCGAGTTGATAACGTTTTTGGGTCGGTACTTTAAAGATGTAGTGAAGGAGTCCTCCCACTAAACGACCCACCGTCACAAAGGAAATGGCCCAAGCGTAATGATTCATCGTAAAGGTTGCGTGATTTTCAAAAAAAGGATACATGAGCACATTCATGCCCTCCCCCGCCAGCATCAAGACAAAGAAAAAGACAAAAATAGCCAATAACCCTTTTTCACCTTTTAAGTAAGTCATTCCATCCACAATCATTTCCTTAAAGCTGGCATTGGTGGTACCCACATGATGGGTATGAGCTTCCACTAAATCAATACCCCGTTCAAAGATAGCCGCAATAATCAACAGAATACCTTCGATTAAGAAAAGCACCGCCGTACCATAAGTATTAAAGATAATGGCTGCCACCGGAAACATAATGGTGTTGACGGTTGGATAGATTAAAGAAGAAACCGCATAACCCTGCTGCATCATCTTATCTGGAATAAGCTCTGGAAAAAGCGATTCATAAGCAATCTGATAAACGACCGCATTACAGGAAATAATTAAACCCACAATTAAATATGCATTGTAGTTAAAATAACCATCCCGCGTTGCGATCGCAATAAATAAGAATAAGGCCCCCATAAAGAAATCCGAGAAAACAATAATGTTTTTACGTGAAAAACGGTCTATAATGGGACCGACAAATAGAGGTAAAAGAATGTTGGGCAGCATGATGACTGCCGAGAAGATGGCGGATAGTAGGGTTGATTGGGTCTCATTGTAAATTAAGACACTCAAGGCAAAGTTAATGCCTACCCCACCAATCGCTGAAATGATGGTACCAATGGTTATGGTCGTATAGTTTTTAGTCCAGAGGGTTCGCATAGTGTATTTCCTTTATAAACGTAATCAATATATCAAATCTAGTCATCTTATTCAATCAAATCCTTCTAAGCATACCACAAAAACAAGGCCCTTTTATAATAAATCGAGGGTTCGATTCATGATTAAAAAAACCCACTTTTGTGGGTATTTTTATGAATGGCGTCCACGGAGGGACTCGAACCCCCGACCGTGCGCTTAGAAGGCGCATGCTCTATCCAACTGAGCTACGTAGACAGCTAGTGCTTTCTAATAATATCAAACTTAAGCTAATCATGCAATAAAACTCAGTCTTAGTTTGCCGGGATTTTATTCACATTGATTCGCTTAACTGAAATAGTCTTATTTTCAATCGTTAAAAGTGCATAACAAGCCGGTGAAGCGTCCCGATTATAAGATAGTGAGCCAGGACTAATCAGATGTATTTCATTTACTTCTTTATTATAAAAGGTATGGTAATGTCCAAATAAAACCACTTGAGCATTATGTTGTTTGGCTTTCTTAATCAAAGCTTCATCCCGATTAAAGCGCATGATTTGATGCGAATGAATCACTAAAAAGACGATTCCATCAATCGTTAATACCCGATATTTGGGGTGGTCATAACCATAGTCCGTATTCCCATTAACAGTCACGAAAGGAGTTATGACTTGCGGTGATAGCTCACTATCACCACAATCAATAAAAGCCGCAGCCTTTGGATGGGCTTGAGCTACCTGTCTAAAAAGGGCTAGCTTTCCATGCGCATCACTCGTCACTACTACTTGTTTCATCACTTAACCTCTTCAACTACTTCATCTTGTTTAAAAATTACCTTTAACTGATGCTTTAATTTCTTAGCATCACCGGAGGTATAAATCTTAGAAGGTCCTTCATTATCAACTAACCAGCCTTCAAGCTCACTGACCATGGCTTGCGTTGATTCAATATAATCCACATCCCGTGCTTTTATAAAGGCATCCTTCACCAAAGGATAGTGGGTACAACCCAAAATAATTTGATCCGCATCTTCACTATCCACAAGTAGTTTTGCGACATACTTATCAATAATTGATGAATCCGCTAAACCTTCAATATAATCCACCAAATCATGAGCCATAATCTCAATCACCTGCATGGTGGGATGGTGGGCTAAAATCTTATTACGATAAGCATGGGATTCAATATTAGCCTTGGTGGCGACTACCGCAACTTTATGCGATGCTTGAACCTGATTAACAGTTCCATCAATCACCCCTTTAATATGAAGATGGGGAAAACGCGCCTGCATGTTCTCTAAAAGTAAACCGGAAGTGGTATTACAGGCAAATAAAATATGTTCAATTCCTAAGTCTTGAAAGAACTCAATATTTTTAATCGTAATCGCCTCTAATTCATCAATCGTTTTAGGACCATAAGGGCTATGCTTTTGGTCCGCTAATATAACTAAAGGAGCCTTGGGATACTTGGCTTTTAAACCATAGTAGATGGTAAAGCCACCTAAGCCCGAATCTAATAATCCAATGGGTTTGTTGTTCATAATCCTACCTTACTTTTTTTCATGAAAGAATTGTACCACATTCAACGCTACTTTTTCAGGGATAACCTGCGATAATTCTTCTAAGGACGCCTCTTTAATCGCCTTAAAGGAACGGAAGTGACTCAGTAAAGCCTTCTTACGGGTTGGTCCAATCCCTTCAATCTCGTCCAGAATGGAAGCTGTCTGGGCCTTAGAGCGTAATTGGCGGTGATAGTTAATCACAAAGCGATGCACTTCCTCTTGTAACTTATAAAGAATTGGATAAAGAGGATCTTCTAATAAAAGTGGTATCGTACTGCCATCACTTAAAACAATACTTGAAGTTTCATGATGCTTATCCTTACTTAAGCCAATGATCGGTACCTTTATATATAAGTTATCCGCAACCTTTTGTGCGGCTCTTACTTGACTAATACCCCCATCCACAATTAAAACATCCGAAACCTTTTTATCTTCCTTAAGCACACGTAGTAAACGCCGATATATCATTTCTTCAAGTGAAGCCACATCATCATTTTCTTGATGCAGTAAATATTTACGGTATTGACTCTTATCAAAATCATGATTTTGATAAACAACCATCGCTCCAACTGAAAACTGACCGGAAATATGAGAGACATCATACATCTCTAAGGAAGTAAGGGTGTCTAGTTTTAAAAGCTTCGCCAAATGTTCTAAACCGACCTCATCATCGACCTGACTTAAGGAAGCTTTCACATTCAAATCGATATGCGCAATCGCATTCTCTAACACGGTATCCATTAAGACCTTATAAAAGCCCCGTTGGGGAATCCTTACTTGAATTTTTAAGACTTCACTTAGTAATTCGGTATCCAATTCTTGAGGTACATATAAGAGTTTAGGCTTAGGATGGTCATTGTAGAAATGAATAATGGCGCTAGTAATTTCCTCATAAGCTTCATCCACTACCTTAAAGACCTGTGCACTCTTTTCAAAGAGTTTACCTTGTTTAATATTAAAATGGACCAAACTGACTTGTCCATGATCAATCACAAAGTTAAGAATATCTTCATGATCACCCATATGGACCCCTGATTGACGTTCACTAATATAGGCAATCGCCTGCATCTTGTCCCGATAAAGAGCCGCTAACTCAAAATCAAGCTCTTCAACCGCTGACTCCATCTTAGCTTGGTATTCACTAACGAGATGTGTCGATTGACCTTTTAATAAGGCCATAATCTGCTCCATATAAACTTGATAATCGGCTTCGCTAATCAGCTTCTCACAGGGACCATCACATTGATTTATATGGTAATACAAACATACTTGTTTTGGTAAACGATGGCATTTGCGAATGGGAAAAAGCTCATGAATTAAGGCTACCACTTCTTTTGCGGCACGCGCATCGGGATAAGGTCCAAAGTACTTGGCCTTCTTATCTTTTTTACGTTCTCTAACATAGAGAACTTGTGGGTAAGGTTCATTGGTAATCTTAATCATGGGATAGGTTTTATCATCTTTAAATTCCACATTATAACGCGGTTGATGTTCTTTGATTAAGTCAATCTCTAAGAGTAAGGCTTCCTTTTCATTGGTGGTTAAGATAATATCCAAGTCCACAATATTGGCTACCAGCTTCTGAATACGACCTTCATGAGGTCGTTGAAAGTATTGTAAAACCCGTTTGGATAAATTCTTGGCTTTTCCAATATAGATAATCTCATCATTTTTATTTTTAAATAAGTAACAACCTGGTTCTGCGGGTAAATTCGCTAGTTTCAGTTTTAAGTCTTCATTCATTAAAAACTCACCACCGTTACTGCCCCACCACCCTGGCTATGATCAGCCGGCTTAATTGACTTCACCCCTGGATGTCCCTTTAAGTACTCATTAATCATCTTCTTCAAAACGCCACTACCAATACCATGCACAATAAAGCCCTGATGGCGATTGGCTAAAATACAATCATTAATATAGCGATCCACAACGACTTTTGCTTCTTCAGTACGCATTCCCACAATCACACATTCCATAGGAGCTGCCTTAGATACCTTAAAGTCACGTTGTGGAGCTTTACGTTTAACTTGTCTTTGTTTACTTTTGGTCACATCATTCTTTTTGACCACAAAAGTAATGTTGTTGGTGACAACCTCAAGTTGATTGTTGGTAATGGAAATGACTTCCCCTACTTGGTGGGTCTTATTAATCACAACCCGATCTCCTACTTCAATCACTTCATCACTAAGAGGCTTACTTTTTTTAACCACTTGTCGCTTTAGGTCCGTCACAATCCGTTGTGCTTCTTGTTGGTCCGCTTTTATCGCAGCCTTCACATGCTCATTAACCGCTTCAATCTGAGTTTGTAAATGCTTTTGAAACTGGGTTTCTGCCTGTGCCTTTAAAGCTTCCTTCTCTTTTTCAAAATCCGCTAAAGCTTGCGCATGTTTATGCTTAAGGGCTTCAAGCTCCATTTGATTTTGCGCAAGGGCTTGATTCATCTCATCTTGTTTTTGAATCTTCGCGTGTAAATCATCAATGAGTTGTTGCTGTTCACTTTTCTTACTTTCATAATGCTGCTGTGCATTGACTAAAAGTGACTCAGGCAAATTAAAACTAGCTGCGATCGTTAAGGCATTCGAAGCACCTGAGGTGTTAGCTAAGAAACGATAGGTAGGTTTTAAACTCGCAACATCAAATTCAACCGAAGCCAACATGGTATTGGCTTTTTTATAGGCAATTTCCTTAAGGCGATTATAGTGGGTAGTCGCAATGACCATACAACCAATTTGATCACAGTAATCTAAGATAGCGATGGCTAAACTCTCCCCTTCATCCGGATCAGTTCCTGAACCTAACTCATCAAAAATTACCAAAGAATCCTGGGTTGCATACTTTAAAATCTCCGCAATCTTCGCAAGATGGGATGAAAATGTGGATAAGGACTGAACGATGGATTGATCATCCCCAATATCCGCAAAAACCTGATCAAAGTGTGGTAGATTCGCCTCTTTTACTAACAGTGGAATTCCACTGTAAGCCAAAAGGGTAAATAAACCTATCATCTTTACATTAACGGTCTTACCACCCGTGTTAGGACCAGTAATTAATAGCGTACGTTTGTTGGCATCAATACTAATCGTATTGGCGATGACTTGTTCTGGATCAATCAGTGGATGGCGCGCCTGTTCTAAGCTAAAGGGTAAATCCTTATCAACTTGCGCGATAAAAGCTTGACGATCTAGTCCCCATTTTGCCTTAGCGAAAAGACTATCTAAAAGTGCTAAAGTCTCCAAATTCCCAAGTAGTTGATCGGCTTCTTGTTTGATAAGCTGGGAACACTCAATACAAATCCGTTCAATCTCAAGTTCAATCTGCATCTGTAGCGATTCTTTTTTATTATTTAAATCAATCAAAAATGGCGGTTCCACATAGGCACTGGCTTTCGAAGCTGATTCCCCATGCACAATCCCCTTAAAATGATTCTTATAGGTGGTTTTAAGCAAAACCACCATCCGATCATTACGCATAATCGCAATTGGTTCACTCACATAAGAAGCATTCTTACTTAAGAAGACTTGAACTTGTTGGTTGAGTTGACGCTCGACCTCTGCCAAATCCTTCTTAAGTTGACGATAAGTTGGCGAAGCACTATCAAGGACTTCATAAGTTACCGAAAAACTCTGATCAATACGATCAATTAAATGAGATGATACTTGTAGACTTTCTAGATAATTATCAATATAAAAGGTATCTTCATGAGCCATCGCTTTACTTAAGCGCTGGACCACATGATTCACCTTGTTAATCTGTACTAATTCTTCAATGCTTAAGACGCCATTTTTTGAAGCTCGCGTTATTGGGGCTGAGACATCACTAACCCCACTTAGGGAGGTATCATGTCCCGCTAAGATATAATTCATCGCATCTTGGGTCTTCTGGTTTTCTAATTGAATCAGACGCAAGGAAAATGAAGGTCTTAAATCTTCAATGAGTTTTTTTGATAAGGAAAAACTAGTATATTGCTCAATCTGATGAATGATCTTATCAAATTCTAAAGCAAGATACCATTTATTCATCATATTTATCTAAATCCTCTTTAATTTTATCGAGATCTGCTAGATTATCTTTTTGTTTTTCCAACCAAGAAATAATGGCGTCCTTATCCGCATCTTTTAAGCCGTTACCATCGAGTAAAAAGCTAAAGATATCAGTAGTTGCTTGCCACTCATTAAACTGTTCATAAACAAAAGGTAGTTTCGCCTCAACATGTTTCAATATGGAAGCATCAATCACATCTTGTCCATTTTTAATCAGTGGGGTTGATAATAACCCAATTAATAAAACCACATAAACTAAGCCCTTCACTAATCCAAGGATAAGGCCTAGAAAGCGATTGATACCTTTTAAAACTGGTACCTTCGAAACCCCTTTAATAAAGGGCTTGAGAATCATTAAGGTCACCGTTAAGGCAATATAAATCAGTACAAACCAAATGATGGTATTCATTTGTTTTGACAATAAGGTCTGAAGGCTTGATTCATTTAGAATACCAAGATCAATGGCATAGATTTTAAACACACTTGCGAAGAGGGGCGCAAAGATATAGGCAATCAATATTTTAATAAAAACATTGATTAAACTATAAAGCTGTAGAAAGAGACCGGAGCGGTAGCCTAAAAAGGCTACTACCAAAAGTAGGGCCGCAATAAACAGGTTAGTATAGGCTAATAATGAGACTGGAATTTGCATAGTTATCACCTTTTCTATCATACTTTATTTCAAGCTTTAAGACAATTATATGCTACAATGTTAGCGTATGAAAAACAACTTAACTGAATCACTCGAATTATCCAAAGCAGCGATTGCCCGCTTAAAAAAGACCTATCAAAAACAGATGGTCCCCAGCCAGCATCCCTACATGGATAGCGTTATCAAAATTGATGGTTGTACCATCTCCATCTATCAATCCCAAAAGGTTATCTTTCAAGGGCCTTTAGCCTCAGAAATAGCACAGCTTTTTAAGGTGGAAACTGATTTGGTTGCCCACATTGGCTCCGATGAAGTTGGTACCGGGGATTACTTTGGTCCGGTATGCGTCTGTGCTGCTTATGTGGATGAGACGATTCAAAAACAAATAAAACATCTAGATATTAAAGACAGTAAATTGCTTAATGATCATCAAGTGCTTGAGCTTGCCCAAGCTCTTAAACACGAGGTTCCATTTAGTTTGGTGATTCTAAACAATGAGAAATACAATCTCATGCATGAAACTGATAATTTAAATAAGATTAAGGCTAAACTACATAATCAAGCCTTACTTCATTTATTAAAGAAGCTTAAACAACGACCTAAGATCGTAGTGGACCAATTTAGTCCCCCCTCTACCTACTACAACTACTTAGCTGGTGAAACGCAAATTGTGGAGGGGATTGATTTCCATACGAAAGCCGAATCTAAGTTTCTGGCAGTCGCTATTGGCGCCATTTTAGCCCGCGCTGCCTTTATCAATAGCCTTACCCAATTAGAAAAACAATATCAGGTTAGGCTCGCTAAAGGTGCGGGAGGACAAGTCGATGATATCGCGACAGAAATTGTTTTAAATTATGGATGGCCAACCCTTGATAAAATGGCTAAGATGCATTTCAAAAATACCCAAAAAGTAAAAGAAAAAGTTGCCCTGATTCAGGACAACCTTAAGTAAAAACTGGTCATCCAGTTTTTTTATTTGATTTCAACCTGCAAGCCAACTTGATGATCAAGTTGTCTTAACTTAACCCCAGCCGCTTGTAACATTCTTTTAGAAGCCTGCACCGCATCGGTGTGGGCATATTTATCATCTTCATAAACTAATTCTTTGATACCACTTTGAATGATGGCTTTCGCACATTCATTACAAGGAAACAAAGAGACATAAATCGCACAGCCATCTAATTTTTGAGTGGCATTTAAAATAGCGTTTAATTCCGCATGAACCACATAAGCATATTTGCTTTCTTGATAGTTTTCACTGGCATGCCAGGGAAACTGATCATCATCAATGCCAGTTGGAAAACCGTTATAACCAATTCCAACCACGCGTTTTTGGGGGTTCACAATACAAGCTCCCACTTGCGTGGATGGATCTTTTGAGCGCATGGCCGAAAGATGGGCAATCCCCATAAAATAATCATCCCAGGATAAGACTTTATTTCGTTTAATATAATTCATATGGCTGTACCTCATAAAATTTACTTAAATTTTGTTTAAGCCGTGAACTATACCAATTCAGATGCAAAGCTTGACTATACTCCACAATGCGCTGATCGGTTAATAAATAAATTGGCTTCACTTGTTTATTGACGACTCCCATTAGCACCACCGCGGTCACAAAACCAATAAAGGCAATTTTGGTATGCTGACGAATGGAAGCCCAAGATACTGAACTTGAAAAGATAATCGCTAGTAAGACCCCCGCGATTAAACCACCTAAGTGACCTAATAAGCTAATGGATGGCATTAAACTAATGAGTAAGTTAACTAACATAATGCGCATGAATTGATTACGAATGGCGGGTTGCTTAATAAGTTGGGATTCAAAGGCATAGACAAACAAGGCCCCCATTAAACCATAGAGTCCCCCACTAGCTCCTAAGACGACACCATTGCCTTGACCCACAAAGACAAATAAACTACCCATGATTACCGATACGATAAAGATAATCAAGAAGCGTTTGGAGCCATAAATGCGCTCCACCACCAGACCCAGATTAATCAAAGCCACACTATTCATAAAGAAATGGAGAAAATCGATATGAATAAAGCCAGCTGTTAGAAAACGCTGAAACTCATAATTGGCGACAATCAAAATCTTATAGTAAGAACCTAGTAAAATAGAAACCACTACCGGATCTTCAAAGCGCAGCATCATAATCCGCGCTAAGACAAAAATAGCGGTAATAATCGCAAGAATCCCAGCCGTAACCGGTGGTAAGGACGAAAAGATACCCAACTTCTTTTTAGGTCTTGCTGGTTTTAGCTTAGCGGTTGGCTTTGGTGGAATTTCTTGATTGGAAAAAGCCATTTTAATATCAGAAAAAGCCTTGAGTAAAAACTCAGGAACCCGACTCTTTTCATTAATAGAGACCTGAATAAAATCTTCATCCAATTCTTCTTCTGCTTCCACCTGGGTATGAATATCCAAAAGTTTCTTATCAATTTGGTGATACGATGCGATCGCATTATAAATCATGGTAATCCGATCCTTTTCAAAAAAGGTGGTATTAATTGGTTTTGGGGAAATACGAATAATAGGAAACTGAGGATGATTAACATTGGTCAACCACACTTCTTCCTTAATCCCTTGCACCTCTACAAAAGTATAGTTATGGTAAGACACAAAATAGTGAACCATTTTATAAAAACTGTGGTTTGATGAATTACTCATAATATCTCCTTTCGTAGATTATCTAAAATGACTTGAAAGTCATGGTTATAATCAATTTCAAATGACAGTGGTTCTAAGGTTGTGGGTTGCATAAACTTCAAACGTTTCGCAATCAGTAATTGCCCACTTTTTTTATCTTTACGCCGTCCATATTTAGGATCAAAAAATATAGGATGCTTAATAAACTGCATATGCAC
>CAYXES010000001.1:25316-44105 GCA_964464075.1 uncultured Erysipelothrix sp.
GCAACCACCATAAGCCCCCCTGTTTCCTTATCCAAACGTTGGACAATACCAGGTCGCTTAGAATCCTGCATGCGCTTAAAGTCATCACTATAAGCCAACAGACCTTCTACTAAAGTTGGTTGACCATAAGATTCGGCGGGATGCACCACTAAACCAATTGGTTTATTAATAACTAAGACATCATCATCTTCATAAATGATTTCTAAATCCATTTCAACCGGTTCTAATTCCTTATCTTTAACTTGTGGAATTTGAATGATGACTTCATCATCCACTTGAACCAGATAGGAATTATTAAGGGCTTCATCATTACAAAGGACATAACCTTGGTTGATTAATTTTTGTGCTTGCGCACGTGAAAACTCAGCACTTTGTGCCACATAGACATCCAAGCGCTGATGAGCATCTTCTTCACTTACAAACTTAATCAATTCAATCATGGCTTTTTCGCTCCAACATAATCATATCAAACATCAATATGATAACCCCTACCGTAAGAAAACTATCTGCGGCATTAAAGATGGGAAAATCATAAGAAAAAATCATAAAATCTAAAAAGTCACGGACGTATTGAAAGACAATCCGATCATAGAAATTACCCAAAGTTCCCCCAATAATCAAAATTAAAGCAAAATAAGACAGCGTATAAGGCTTAGTTTTAAGTAACCACCCGATAAGAAACACTAAGGCAATAATTGTAATGAAGTAAAAGAACCACATTTGACCCTTCAGCATGGACCAGGCAGCGCCATCATTTTGAGCATAGGTAATCGCAAAAAATCCCTTAATAATAGGAATTGATTGACCAAGGCTCAGTTTAAGGGCAGCCAAGTGTTTGCTTAATAAATCAATAACCACCAAGATGCCAATGGCAAGGGTGGACGTAATATGTACTTTCTTCATCAGGTAACTATTATATCAGATTATCCTTTGAAATAAAAAAGAAACGGCTTGCGTTTCTTAATTATTGGTTTTTAATTCACTAAATAGTTGCTTATCAAGTTGCTTAGCAAATTCAGTCAACAAATCAATGGTTGCGGCCACATCTTTTTTGTGAACGATTGCGTAATGGGAATGAATATAACGGGATGGAATGGAAACCGTAATCGCCATAACCCCATCCATGGATTTATGGATTTCACCACTATCGGTTCCTCCACCAGCCATTAATTCAAGTTGAACATCATAACCTTTAGCTTGCGCTAAAGCTTTCATATGTTGAATTAAACCACGATGACCATAATGGGAAGCATCCGCAACTTCAATCGTAATTCCATGTCCCATTTTAATACGTTTTTCACCTTTAGGTGTATCATCCGCAATAGTTACATCCAAGGAAATCGCTACATCGGGCTTCACTTTATAGGCAGCTGTCTTTGCCCCACGTAAGCCAACTTCTTCTTGGACGGTCCCAACCCCAACCACGGTAGCTTGCGTTTCAACACCCTTAAGATTACGCATAATTTGGGCTACCACTAAAGCACCAATCCGGTTATCCCAGGCTTTGGCGGCAATATAGTTTGGATCAGCTAAGGTCACAAACTCAGAACGTGGGGTAATCATATCCCCGATTTGAATCCCTAAATCTAAGACTGCTTGTTTATTATCAACACCCACATCCACAAAGACATCTTTTAAGTCCATAACTTGTTTGCGCACTTCTGGTTTCATACCATGAGGTGCTTGGGAACCAACCACACCCACATACTTTTGATCCTTTTCGGTGGTAATGGTTACCAGTGACCCTAAAAGCACATGTGGCCACCAGCCTCCAACTGGATGGAGATAGATATATCCATCTTCATCAATATTCTTCACTAAGAAGCCAATCTCATCAATATGACCGGCAAACATAAGAGTCAAATCACTTTGTCCCTTTTTATAAAAGGCAATGGATCCTAAATTATCATAATCTACCGCATCCACACTATCTTCTACATACTTACGCATGATGCGTGACACTGCTTTTTCATTCGCCGCAATCCCATCAGCTTGTACCATGGCTTCCACCATTTCGATGTCTAAGACATCATCCCAAAAATGTTTACTCATAGTTACTCCTTTAGTAATTTTCATCTTGACGTTGATGATTCGTTTTATTCTTTTGAAGGTAGTGATTTTCAATCTCCCCTTCACTTAAATCCAAGGCTTTACCCAAGGATAAATACCAGGTAAAAGCCTCATGGTAGTTTTCAACATTAAAGTTATCTTTTAAAGCCACTATTGTGGAAAATACTTTAACGAAAACCTCACTTAAGCTTGCTTCATCACAATCATGAGCCTTTAATTCATCAAAAGGCTGGTTTAAATCCAGACCCAAGGATAAAAAGAAATGAATCCCATCCACATATTCCTGGGCCATCACATCTTTTTCACTCGCCCCTTTAAGTGACCAAAACTTAAAACACCGGGTTTCATTGGCTAGTTCAGCCAACTCCACCATCAGCGCTAAGATACGATCCACTTGCGTTGCTTTTCGGCTTGTATCATGATTCTTAAAGATACGTTCATCAAGCTTGGCTTGAATTGGATACAAATGCTTTACTTGAAATTTCATCATCAACCTCACTATCTTCAATATCATAACAAAAAAAGCTTATGTTTTAAACACAAGCTTCTAATCTTAGTCGCAATATCCAACCTCTACCCCTACCTACTATGGGTAAACCACTTTTATTGAATTACTTAAGCATTAATCTAGCAAATTTATATAAGTACTATCATAATAAAGAGGACTTAATATAAAAAGGAGATTGTATGGAACTTTTATATACACTCATTGTGATTGGGATTGCCTTACTTATTTTAGGCGGTCTATACATGATGCAACGCAAATACGTTAGCTTTACAAAACGAGTTTTAGTTGCTTTGGTTGCTGGTATCATTTTTGGTGGTGCCTTGCAGTTACTCTTTGTTCAAAATCCAGACATTATTACCAACTCAAATACCTGGATTGGAGTCGTTGGTTCTGGCTATGTACGCCTGCTTAACATGATTGTGATTCCTTTGGTCTTTGTAGCCATTACCACATCAATCGTTAACCAGGACGCCAACGCCCTTAAAAAGAGTGCAACTTCAATTATTTTAGTCTTACTCTTAACCACCGCCATTGCGGCAGGTGTTGGAATTGGGGTCGCCAAAGGTTTTAACCTTAACTCCAATGATTTATTGGTTGGTCAAAATGAAGCCAATCGTGGTGAAGCCCTTGAAAATACACTTGAGAGCTTTAAATCACGCCCTATCCCCCAACAAATCGTTGAAATTATTCCGCGTAATGTTTTCTATGCGATGACTGGCCAGGAAGCCTCATCGACTTTATCGGTCGTCTTTTTCGCAGCCTTCTTAGGCATCGCAACCATTGGGATACGTAAAAAGAAACCTAAGAGTGCTGAGGCCTTCAAAGATTTCTTGAATATGCTGCATGATATTGTGATGCGCATGGTTACCTTAATCTTGCGTTTAACCCCCTTTGGCATCTTTGCTTTGATTACCCGTTTTATCTCAACTTCAAACTTTAGTGAAATATTACGCTTAGTTGAATTTGTGGGTGCTTCTTATTTAGCCATTCTAATTATGTTTGGGGTTCACATGACTATTCTAGCCATCTACAAGCTCAATCCCTTCACTTACCTTAAAAAGGCCAGTGCCCCACTCACCTTTGCCTTTTCATCCCGCTCTTCCGCAGGTACTTTACCACTGAATGTGGAAACTCAAATTGAAAAATTAGGTGTTTCTCCAGGGATTGCGAATTTATCAGCATCCTTAGGCGTCAGTATTGGTCAAAATGGCTGTGCCGGTATTTACCCTGCCATGCTCGCAATTATGATTGCGACCGGTCTTGGGATCCCAATCAATGCCGTCTTTATTATTAAACTGATTGTGATTACCGCCATTTCTTCCTTTGGGATTGCCGGTGTTGGCGGTGGCGCAACCTTTGCGGCCTTAACCGTACTCTCTTCCATGGGACTCCCAGTCGCCTTAGTTGGTTTACTCATTGCGATTGAGCCTCTGATTGATATGGCTCGTACCGCTCTGAATGTATCTGGTGCCATGCTCGCTGGGGTGGTAAGTGCTAAACGGGTGGGAGAACTCAATCTTGAAACCTATAATGCCCCACAACTTAGTGAAATAGAAAAATAAGGGTCTTGCCCTTATTTTTTTATGCTCTTAAATTGATTGGTATATAAATTATAATAATGACCTTTTAAAGCGAGTAAACTTTGATGATCCCCCGCCTCGATAATTTTGCCTTGATCAATCACAATAATCTGATCAGCTCCCACAATCGTACTGAGGCGATGGGCAATAACTAGGGCAGTACGATTTTTAAGAACCTTAGTAATAGCACTTTGGATAATCTTTTCATTTTCAGTATCAATGGAAGCCGTTGCTTCATCCAATACAAATAAACGTGGATTAGCGATAATCGCTCGGGCAAAGGAAAGCAATTGTTTCTCTCCGACGGATAAGCGTGAACCACCCTCACCCACCTGAGAATCATAGCCTTGATCCATCTTCATAATAAAATCATGAGCATTCACAATCTTCGCAGCCACGATGATTTCTTCATCACTGGCATCCAACTTCCCATAAGCAATGTTTTCTTTAACACTACCTGAGAATAAATGGGGGTCTTGAAGGACATAACCAAGATTAGAATGCAACCAACCTAAACTACGTTCTTGAATATTGATTCCATCAATGGTGATGGCGCCCTGCTTCACTTCATAAAAACGACATAAGAGATTAGCGATGGTTGATTTACCACTGCCGGTTTCGCCCACTAAGGCGATGGTTTGACCCGCCTTAATATGGAGATTAAAGTCTTCTAAAATCGGTTCCGCTTCATTATAGTAAAAGGAAACTTGATCAAAATGTATTTCGCCAATCATATCCGGATAATTATCAACTTTAGGATGTAATAGATCCCCATACTTTGCGATCACATGAGGCTTATCTTGTATCTCAACTTCACTGTTGAGTAAGGATAATACCCTCTCTGCCGAAGCTTGGGCGAGTTGCATCTCGGCTAAAAGCCGGGCAATTTGGCGTAAAGGTTCAAAGAAATGGGAAATATACTGGGTGTATAACATCAAAGTCCCAAAGCCAATGGCACCTAAGATTACTTGATGACCACCATAAACCAAAATTCCCGCACTAGAGATGGCTCCTAGCGACATGACAATTGGCATGAAAATGGCAGAAAGCAAAGTAGCGCGAATGGCTCTACTTTTCATTTTATGCGTATTCACCTGGAAATTCTCAAAATGTAAATCTTCAATGGCCATGGTTTTTGAAGTCTTAGCCCCTAAGATATTTTCTGAGAAATCATTGGTTATTTTTGAATTAATTCGTCTTACTTGACGGTAGTTTAGCAAAATCCGTTTTTGAAAATAAATACTAAGAATCGCTAAAATAGGTACCACCCCAATAATGATTAAGGCCATCTTCACATTAATAATCAACATGACAATCGCAATCCCAACCATTAAAGCTAAGCCCCATACCATATCCATTAAACCCCAAGATAAGATATCACTTAAACGGCTAATATCCGAGGTCATACGCGACATAATCCATCCTGAAGGGGTCTTATCATAATAAGCGAAAGATAACTCCTGAAGCTTCTTAAAGGCACGCTGGCGCACTTCATAGGCAAACTCAGTCTCAATAATCCCAGCCCGATCAATGAAGCCATAAACCATTAAGGTTTGAACCACAATCAAAACTAAATAACTAATAATAAAAATTGGTAACTTAGCTCGACTCGCTCCCGCGATAATGAAATGATCAATCGCAATCCGATTCAAGAGTGGAAAAATCACATCCCCAATGGCTAAGACCACCATAAAAGCATAAAGGCTTAAAATATGTTTCTTAAAAAGCCACAAGAGTTTAAAGAGTTGTTTCCATAAGGAAACATTTAAGGAAGCACTCTGATAGTGTTCTTCTTGAAAGGTTGACATTAGGCTTCCTCACTTTCTTGAATTCTCGCAATATTTTGATAGAGTCCAGGTTCATTTAGTAATTTCTGGTGACTACCTTCTTGCACAATTCGACCTTGATCAATCACCAAAATCCGATCGGCAACCTTCGCACTATTAATACGGTGGGTCACAATAATCATCGTGACATCTTCCCCTACACTTTGAAGGGCCTTTTGTATTTCATAGTCTGTTTGCGCATCAACCGCCGATAAGGAATCATCAAAGATTAGTATTTTCGTATTCACTAAAAGACTGCGTGCAATCGCAAGCCGTTGTTTTTGACCGCCACTTAAGGTTACACCTCGCTCACCAACTAAAGTATCGTAACCTTTTTCAAAGGAGTGAATCACTTCATCAATATTAGCCAACTTGGCAACTTGTGTTACTTGATCTTCACTAGCATGTGGCATCGCAATCTTAATATTGTCTTTAATGGAACGGGAAAATAAATAAGGCTCTTGAAGCACAATTCCGATTTGCTTACGAACTTCCTTAATCGCAATACTTTGGATATCAATTCCATCCAAAGTGATGGTCCCACTGGTTGGTTCATATAAACGTAAGAGTAAATGAACTAAGGAAGATTTACCAGAACCAGTCGGTCCCATAATCGCAATCCGCTCTTTGGCTTTTATCTCAAAGGATAAATTATCTAAAACATGACTGGTTCCATCATCATACTTAAAACTCACTTGGTCAAACGCTAGATTTCCTTTTAAATCAACTTGTAAACCTTCATTTAAATCCTCGATGGGCACCCTTAGAATCTCATCTAAACGGTCAATCGCAACACTAACCTTACCCATATCCGATAAAATGCGACCCAGATTACGTACCGGCCATAAGACCATAGAGACATAAGACACAAAGACAAAGTATTGTCCCACACTAATGGCTCCCGCTAAGGCAAAATAAATCCCAACGACCACCACCAAAAGAATTTGTAGTAGACAAATAAAATCAGAGATGGCCCAATACTTTGCCAAATGATTAATTAGTTTGTAGGTTAAATCTTTATAAGTGGCATTCTTTTGAGTAAACTTCTCCATCTCATAGGCTTCATTATTAAAGGCCTTCACCACGCGCACCCCATTAAGGTTCTCTTGAATGGTATTTGACATTTCAGCTTCTGCTTCATCACTGGCCTTAAAGGCACGCTGCATCTTCCCAAAATAAATAAAGGCAAAGAAAAAGATAATCGGTAAGGCGATGATGGATAAGAAAGCCAGCTTCACATTAATCGAAAACAGAATAAAAGCTGATAGAAAAGCCATAGCACTCGCATATACAAATTCAGAGACCTGCGCCGCTAAAAAGCGTCGAATCGTCTCAATATCAGAGGTCGCTCTTTGAATTAAATCCCCAGATTGATGTTTCACAAATTCCCCATAAGGTAATTTCGATAGATGATTAAAAAGTTCATGACGAATGCTTAAGACTACATCTTCACTGATGTAGCCATTAAGATAGCCACGCACTATCATAAATATCCCACCAATTAAGCTAATCGCAACTAAAAATAAACCACCCAGCCAGAGGTTCTCACGCATGACACTAAGGCCACCTACCGCATCCACTAAATAGTCAAAAATGACATTGTTACTAACATTACCACCAATAATGGTATCAATAAAGTACGAAAAAAAGAGCGGTGTCAAGAGGGTGAAAGTTACTACGAGTAACCCCGATATAATCAACACCGCCATCTTAAGGCCATTGTTTTTTAAATGTTTAATCATAAACCGAAAGGCATTCAAGATCGCTTCACCTCACCTAAAACCGCTTGCATTTTACTTTTATCTACCCGCTTGATGGCTTCTTTAGCCAGGGTTCCCGTTAAAATCCCGGTCGGGATACTTAACCAAATCATTGGCGGTAACCAATAAATTAAAAAGATGGATGACCATATCATAATAATCGCCAGAATCTGGCCCACATTATGAAAGGTTGCGGCAACCATGGATAAACCCACCAAGGATAATTTACTATAACGATAAAACAAAACCACCATGATACTGCTTAAGGCTACCCCACTTAAAGACAACCAAAAACCAGTCCCAAAAATAATACCCCGCAAAAGTGATGCAATGATAACTCGCATAAAGTTAATCCCTAACATCTCTTTGGTCCCAAATAAAAATAAGGCAATTAAACCAAAGATGTTTGCGAGTCCTAGCTTAACGCCAGGAATTGGCATGGGAATCACTGGTTCAATCATATGAAAGACAATACTCATAGCTAAAAGCATGGTGATGATTGTCATTTTTCTGACGCGATTACGACTATTCATCGTACCGTAATATCCTCATCACCATTATCCGTGTTGGTTTCAATTAAAATCATAATATGATTGGGTAAACACACAATTGGAATCTTTGCGTATTCCACCCATCCCTGAATGGAACAAATATTATAGGGTGACGTTTCTTCTTGTACTCGGATTCTATTATCCTTAACCTCAATAATCACATCCCCTAAGGTACCATCCACCGTATAAATCCCATCAATCGACATATCAATACGCAATACTTCTTTACTCTTATAAGTAACCACCGCCACCTTCTTTAACGATGTCGATGCTTGCACCAAAAAATTAATACTGCCATAAAGGGCAATCGATATTACGACTAATATAACTAAGAAAATCTTATCACTTTTGTTCATCAGCTAATCCTTATCTATAACCTTCTCAACCACATCGATCAGTTGATTAATAATCTTAATCGTATAATGAGTCTCCTTTAAGGGATTAAACTCCACAATATCCATGGAACGCACCTTATCACTCTTTAATAAACGTCTTACAATTTCAAGTGCAAGTTGGGGATGTAAGCCATCCGCAACTGGAGTTGAAACTCCCGGTGCAAACGTGGGATCCAAACTATCCAAATCAAAACTGATGTGAATATGTTTAAACCCTTGGGCTTTTTCTAAAAGCTGATTAATAATGATGCTACGATCTTGATGATGATCAATCATCATTAAGTGATGCTCCTTAATAAAATCAACTTCACTATCATCTAAAGCACGCACCCCCACATAAACGATTTGATCAGCTTTTAAATAGGGTTGTGAAATTTCTTCGAGTAAACGTGGATCACCATAACCCATTAAATGAGCCAAGGGCATCCCATTAATATGATGACTTATGGAATTTTCAAAGGTATTCACATCCCCATGAGCATCAATCCATACCACCAAGGTATCTTCTTTATAAGGTAAAGAACCCATGGATAAAGTATGGTCACCACCAATCATCAAAGGGAAATTTCCTTGATCAATAACTTGTTTAACTTGGCTTTGGAGCTGTTTAATTAGGTCTTTAATCATAAACAAATAGTGATCCTGAGTCCCTAAACCACGATCTTGCATTAATACATGATCAAGTTTATTGAGCCAGGTTTCTGCCACGAGCGGTCCATATTGAACCCCATTGACTTGGGCACCAACCCCAACTCCTACACCTATTTTTATGATAGCCATCGTATAACCTCTCTAATAAAAAAACGGCAAGCCGTTTAAAGTTCACCCAAGTATTCGTATTTTTCAAATACGTTAGTCTGAGCAATCACCAACAACTGATCACTTAGTTTAATTTTGTAATCGGGCCCAATCGCCATGTTTAAATGGCCATCGATTTGTTTTCGAACCCCTAAAACGTTAATCCCGTATTGATGACGGAGATTCAAATCTCTTAGCGTTTTATTAACCCAACTTTGGGGAGGATGCATTTCAATAATACTGTGAGTATCATCAAGATCAATCATATCCACCACATTATGGCTTAGTAGTTGCTTCGCAAGTCGCTCTCCCATTTCACGTTCGGGATTAACAACTTTATTAGCCCCAATCTTAAGTAAGATTTCACCATAAGTTGGGTTGTTGGCTTTGGCTAAAACATAAGGAACACCAAGTTCCCTTAAGTTTTTGATCGCGATAACACTAACTTCCAAATGAGAACCCGTTGCGATAATCGCAACATCACAACAATCCATCCCAATGGCACGCAGCTGTGCAACATCCGTAAAATCCACCACAAAGGACGCTTTGACATAGTCTTTTACCTTATCAATATTAGCCTGGTGTTTATCAAGGGCGACCACCTCAAAACCATAATCACTTAAGGTTTTAATTAGGTTTAAACCAAAGATACCGACTCCTAATACTGCATATGTTTTCTTGTTGGCCATGGGGTCCTCCAATCTTAGTAACACTTACAAAAGTGCACAAACTGACATGGTAATCATGACAATTTTAAGGGTATTTGTCAAGAAGTCCTAACCATTTTTAAGCCTGTAAAAAGACGCTAGAAATAAATAAGACAATAATAAGAATTACTTTTAAAAGATAGGATTGCCAATTAAGGACAATGATCGCAATGTATTCACGCAACATGGCATTGGGTAAATAATACCAAGCGGTATGCGAGCCTAAACCTACTGCATTTAAACCTAACATTTTCGTATACAAACCCGCACGAAATACATGATAATTACTCGTCACAAATAATAGCTTCGCATCATCGTTAACCTTTTGCACTAACTTGTATGAATATTGAAAGTTTTCTAAAGTATTGGTTGATTGATCCTCAATCAAGATATCACGTGCATCAATTCCATGAGCTTGCGCATATTCAGCCATCGCTTGACCCTCTGGGATGCGTTCATTGGCTCCCTGTCCACCGGAAAAAATAAGTTTAACATTAGGATTAGTTTCCTTTTGAATATGATAAAAAGACAAAGCCCGATTGATACGGGAAGCCAGTAATTTTGACACTTGATCACCATTGATCAAACCAGCACCTAAAACAATAATAAAGTCTTTATCATAAGTTGGCTTTAAAAACCCATAAGCCAAAGCTGACATTAAATAATTATAAAAAGATAAGGCAAAGTAAATGATTAATATTTGAAGTAAAGTAAGCAATCGAGTAAAGAATGACCATTCTAAGAGTAAGCTAATATTTTTAACAATCATAAATATGATTAAACCTATCCCAATTAATAAGGTTAATAGATTCGCAATACTTAAGCCTTCTCTTTTTAAGACGACATAGCCATTCATGATTGATCCAAAAATGATGACAATTAACCCAAAGACTGTGATTAAAACCATAATCGCAACCACAATCAACATCAAGATCCGCATGATGAAGGAATCAAAGGCAAGACCACCGACCATAATCGCAATGGCACTTACAAATAAAAATAAGTTTAAAATAATCCCATTCATTAAATTGGAACCATCTTTACGTATCATACTGATTACACTAATGAGTAAGATAATCGCTAAAACGATTAAGATAAAGAATAACTGTACATCACTCATAAATGCTTAACTCCTTAAAACACCCCCATTATACGCTATTTTAGATGGTGATATCATCTAAGTACTTATTATTTAATCAAAGAAAAAGAACTAGCCAATGACTAGTTCTTATTACTTTCATTATTCTTTAATCATTTTGGATTTTTCAATCACAGCCCAACCTAGAGCCATCAGAAGCATCGCTAGAATACTAAGGTTATGATTATCACCCATGCCTGGCAATTTATCTTTTTCAGATTGCCCCCCTTCTGGTTTTGTTTCATTGGGTTTACTATCATCTGGTTTGCTGTCATCTGGTTTTACAGGTTCTTGCGTTGCGGCTAAGATGGTAAACTCAGTTTCTGTTTTAACCCCATCTTTAAAGACAAAGGCTATCGTATGCTTGCCTTCTTTAAGCGTATTAAGAAATGCATTTTTCAATGTCACCACAGTACTACCACTTTGACTGCCATAGTGTTTTGGTTCAAGTAATTGATCATTAAGCTCAACACCGGCAAAGCCTTCATAATCCGCATCAATGACAAAGGTTAATTCTTTATCAGAGCCTAAGGTAAACGATTGATTGGCCCCCGCCGTTAGTTTATATACGATGTCTTCATAAACCGCCGTAATTTTAACAGCTTGAGCCGGCATATAAAATGAGCCTATATTTCCATCATATACAATCGTATTTGAGACGGTAATTACAGCAGGTTCAACCATCCAACGCTTGAATTGTTTTCCAGGAAGAATATTTGCCCGTACAAAGACGCTTTCACCTTCATAACGATCCTCACGTTCACCATCTTCAAACTTTGCGTTTTCCAAGGTCACTTTAAAAGTTGTGGCATCATCATACACAACCGAAATCGCAACATCATGATTAGGCATCACAAAGGAAGTTGAAATATCACTTTCATTAATAAAGCTAACTCCTTCACCCAGCCACTTTACAAACACTTTGCCTTTAACACTATCAGCGACAATGTCAACAAGCTCACCTTCAACCGCTTCACTCGGTCCTTGACCATTTGTGATAGCAACTTTATACGTCGTTTGTTCTGCGAGAATGGCACCAACATTGACCTCTAAGGTCGACTCCTTACCATTTGTGCTTGTTACTTTAATTTTAGCAGTTTGCTCATCAGCCTTAGTATTAGGACGAATTCCATATAAATTATTACCCTGAATTTTTAACCAGTCAGGTCCACTTTCTAAGGTGAAAGTATAAGGTACTTCTTGACCGGAAACATACATGTTTAGATTGTAGTTACCTATCGAGGAATTAACGACTCCTTTAGGAATGTTTACTAGTGAAGTAACAAAATCCTCATCATTAATTATTGAATTAATGAGTACAAATTCAAAATCGGTATCAACATTACTAACTACATTATAAGTTGTACCATCGAGATGAGCTTTTCCATCAACATAAGCCTCTTCTGCGTTAGCCTTACCCATAAAACTGGTTCCAACAGGTAAATTAACTTCACTAACATTACCAATTAAACTGTTGCCCTTGTTTGCCGCAACCTTAGCACGCATGGCTTCTAATTTAGAAGTGCCCATACTTACCTTAGCAGCACGAATAAGGTGTCCTAGATTGGCATTATTCTCATCAGTCCAAGTTTGTAAAGCCTGTAGATTAAGATAGGACATATTATCTATTTGAAGTTCATTCGTTCTTATTAGGTTGGAATTATCAGATTTCTGGGTGCTGCTCACAACCCCATTGGTCACAATTTTGACAACTGAATCATCTTTAATGATCAGCTTTTCTAGTGCTTCAATACCAATATTTTTGGCTTTAGGTACTGCACTTGAAGTAACTTTGGTTTGTGTTTTACCAAGTTCAATGTTAAGAGTCGCTCTGTCAATTTGTGTTTGCTTACTACTAATACCACTTTGGATGAGGTAGTTATCAGCTATTTTGATATCGACTAACGCTCCTTTATTGATACTCACTTGATTGGCAATAATACCACTTGAAAGTAGTAATGATGAATCTTCAGTTGCGTTTGTCTTTCCTAAGTCAATTGATAAATGAGCGTTATCGTTAATTGAAACATTAACAAGAGAAGGATGATCAACGGCATCAACATTGCCTGGACTCTTAATTCCAGTTTTTTGATACTGATCTTCACCATCAATTTTAATATTTAAGCGACTTTGATTTCCTAGGACAAAATCACTTGGATTAAGCTCATCATTTGAATAAAATAATATCCCATGATTATAAGACTCAATATTCACTGGTTGCTTACTAGAAATAACAACATTACCAGCTGATGAACGAATACCCGCACTGGTATTAAATCTTGACTTACCAGCTTTGATATTCACTTGAGCATTATCAATAATTGAAATATTTCTTCCGTCCAGCCCAAAAGAACCATGATTGGTTGAATGAAAATTTTGATTAAGATTGTCACTTGTTTCAACATCAAGTTTAGTATGCCCACCGATGATAAGATGTACGGCATGGATACCAACGAAACTTCCTTCTTTAGGTTTTTGTTCATCACTCACCTTAATGGTTAAACGACCATCTCCTTTAATCGTAAGCTTTCCACTCCCACTTTTAAGAATCCCATAGGTGCTATCTTGGCTACCACTTACATCAATGGTATTCTCACCTTTTAAAACAATATTTAAATCAAGACCCGAACCCTGATCATTGTAAAATATGCCATGACCACCATCCGCTTTAATATTTACATTCTCTAAAGTCAGTGTATGAGTGTGTTGATTCCAGGTATACATCCCATGCTCGCCTGATTTTCCACTATCATCTGTTAGTATTTCAGTAATATAAATCCTGCCTCGAGGCGTATCCGCTGCTTTTACTGGTTGATGCTTTATGCTTAATCCAAATAGTAAAACACCAACCATTAATAATTTAAGTATCTTTTTCATATTTTCCTTTCTTTCTAATTATTTATTCTGTAATCTTTTATTACAATTATTAAAAGATTTTCTAAATAAAGTTCCACCCTCCTTTGCTTGTTATTCACTATTCCACATTAATAGTATCAATGAACACAAAAAAAAGACCTATCCAAAAGGATAGGAAAATGATGAAAATTCAAGAAAAGATACATTTTTAGACCACTTAATCAATAAGATTAGGTGGTTTGATAGTGAATCGTGTAACTGAGCTCACCAACTTGAGAGATGGTCTGATAGATAGAACAGGTTTTAGCGGCTAAAGCATAGCTTTTCTCAACCGCCAGTTCTTGACTGGCGCCTTGAATCATAATATCAATATGTAGATGTTCAATGGTGGTTGGTACCGTATCACGTTTTTCCCCGCTGGTTTTATAAGTCACCGATTCAAAGCTTTGACGTTTCTTAGCTAAGATTTCAATGAAAGTCGCATGAAAACAAGCCATTAAAGCTCCTTGAAGCATATTATATGGTGTCAGTTGATGAGGTTGACCTCCGATTTCGACTGACCCTTCTTTAAGTTCTAAACGACCTTGAAATTGATTAGTGAAATGCGTGGTTGCTGAAATTTTATCCTTCATGTTAATCTCCTTTTTTCCTAAGATTATCTTATCACAATCCGGGTTTAGACCCATAATTTTATGCATTTTCCACTTTGTACGTCCATTCACTCTTTATTTTGGTATAATACAGTAGGATTTAAACGCCCCGTATAAAAATAAATAATTATAAAGGAGTCGTATGAAACAAGCAGATGTAGTCATTATTGGTGGGGGAATTAGTGGACTGATGATGGCCTACTCATTGAAAAAGCAAAATCATAATTTAGAGGTCGTCTTATTAGAAAAGGGGCATTCTTTAGAGAAACGCAAATGTCCAATCATTGAAAAACATGTCAATGAATGCATTGACTGTTCCTATTGTGCCATTATGGAGGGCTTATCCGGAGCGGGTGCTTATTCCGATGGTAAGTATATTATCTCCACCGAATATGGTGGTTGGTTAACGGATTTCTATGATGATGAGACCGTGATTGATGCGATTGAACAAGCAGATAAGATATTAGTGAACTTTGGGGCTACTGAAGATCGCTACCATCCGGATGCGAGTTTAAAACAATTATGTCTGCAACACGACTTACACATTCAAGCCGCCCAAGTAAAACACTTAGGGACGGATGAAAATCAGAAAACCATGCAACGTTTTATTGATTATCTCAAAGATAACGTTGAAATTATAACCTTAGCCGATGTCCTTGACGTCGATAAGGATCAAAAAATTGTAACCTATACCAAACAAAAACAAACTTACCAAATTCAAGGTGAGGTTGTGGTTTTTGCGGTGGGACGCAGTGGTTCCGATTTCTTTTCCGAGTGGTGTAATAAACAAAGCATTCCACTAACCAATAACCAAGTTGATATTGGGGTACGGGTGGAATTACCCCATGAAATCTGGAGTCATTTTTCCCAGAAAATCTATGAACCAAAGATTTGGTACCGTTCTAAAAAATACAATGATAAAACCCGGATGTTCTGTTTCAATGAAAAAGGACATGTGGTCATTGAAAATACCAATGGCATTAAAACTGTGAATGGGCATTCCTTTAAAGATCCTAGTAAACATACTAAGAATTCTAACTTTGCGCTTTTAAACACCATTCATTTCACTACGCCGTTTGATGAGCCAATTAAATATGCACGCTATGTTGCCCACCTAGCTAATATGATTAGTGGTAATGGCGTTTTAGTACAACGCTTTGGTGATTTACTGCGTGGTCGTCGTACGAATGAAGCCCGTCTTAAACAATCTTCAACCATTCCAACTGCTCATGCGGTTGCGGGTGATTTAAGCTTATGCATTCCTAAACGTCAATTGGATAATATTATTGAAACGCTACTGGCTTTAGATAAGGTCGCCCAGGGAACTGCCAATGAAGACACGCTATTATACGGAGTCGAATGTAAGTATTATTCTGCGCGTCCTAATACCAATAATTTTGAACTTGAAAATACCCAAGGTATCTACGCCATTGGAGATGGTGCTGGTTTTACTCGCTCCCTCTCTCAGGCCGCTGCCCATGGAATTTTAGTCTCGAATACATTAATCAACAAATATTTTAAGGAGTAACTATGAAAAACTTTCAAAGTCCTTTAGCCACCCGCTATGGTAGTGAAACCATGCGTTTTTACTTTTCTGATTATCATAAGTTCACAACCTGGCGACAAGTTTGGGTCGCATTAGCTCAGGCTCAAAAGGAGCTTGGCTATCCCATTAGTGATCAACAGATTCAAGCTTTAAAAACTTATCAAGATGATTTGAATCTTGAGGTTGCCCAAAGGTATGAAGCTGAAATCTTTCATGATGTCATGTCCCAACTATTAGCTTATGGTGATCAAGTTGGAGATGCCAAAGGCATCTTGCATTTAGGCGCTACTTCCGCCTTTGTCAGTGACAATGCGGAAATACTCATTCAAAAACAAGCTATGCAGGAAATCTTTGATAAACTATTTGATATTATCGAATCCCTAATAGTACGAATTGAAGAAAACGCAAATCTTCAGGTGATTGGCTATACCCACTATCAAGTGGCTCAACCAACTACCTTAGGCAAACGTTTATCCATGTATCTACAAGATTTCATGGCTGATATGCATCAACTTCAAGATTGGTTTGATACCTTACTTTTAAGAGGGGTCAAAGGAACGACCGGAACCGCCGCTAGCTTTTTAGATTTATTTGATCAAGACCAAGACAAGGTCTTTGCCTTAGATCAAAACTTAGCCAAGCAACTTGGGATTCAAGCTAGTTTTGATATAACCGGCCAAACTTATCCGCGTAAGCGTGATAACTTCACCCTTTTTGTTTTAAGTGAAATTGCCATGAGTGCCCATAAGTTAGCGGTTGATTTTAGACTCATGCAACATGATCAAATCATTTATGAGCCCTTTAGACAAAAACAAGTAGGCTCTTCCGCCATGCCTTATAAACGTAATCCAATTTTAAGTGAAAAAATTAGTGGCTTAGCGCGTAAGGTCATGATAGATGCCTTAAATGGTCCACTTACTTCTGCTAACCAATGGTTGGAACGTTCCTTAGATGACTCGTCCAACCGTCGCTTAGTCCTCGCGGAAGCCTTTTTGGTTGTGGATGAGATTCTACTTTCCTTAAGTAGTTTGATAAAAGGCTTTACCATTAATGAAGTTCAAATCAAGAAACAGTTTAACGATAATCTTGGTTTAGTCATTAGTGAACCGCTTTTAATGGCTCTTAGTAAAAAAGGTCATGATCGCCAAGCATGGCATGAAGCCATTCGTCAAGCCTTTCTTAAAACCTTGAAGGATGATAACTCAGATATCATCAGTCATCTACAAGCTATTGATAATTTCCCATTAAGTGAAAAAGAAATTAAAGCGATTGTATCCATTGAAAATTTAAGTGGTTTAGCCTATGGGCAAACCATGCGTTATCTAGATAAAGTAAAAACACAACTAAAGGAGATTAAACATGATTAAAGCAATTGTAGGAGCCAACTGGGGCGATGAAGGTAAAGGAAAAATTACGGATGTCTTCGCTCAAAGTGCCGATGTGGTCGTGCGCTTTCAAGGTGGTAATAATGCTGGTCATACCATTATCAATAACTACGGTAAGTTTGCCTTACACATGTTACCTTCTGGTATCTTTAATGAACATACGACCAATGTGATTGGTAATGGCGTGGCTTTAAATATTCCCGCCCTCATGAAAGAAATTGAATCCGTTAGAGAGAAATACGATAAACCTTTTAAACTCTTGGTTTCAGATCGAGCCCAAATCGTCATGTCTTATCATGTACGTTTTGATGAATTGGAGGAACAACGCTTATCCAAGCATGCCTTTGGTTCCACCAAGTCGGGGATTGCCCCCTTCTATGGCGATAAATACGCCAAATTGGGTTTCCAAGTCTGTGAGCTCTTTGATTTAGAGCATTGTGAAATCAAGGTTGATCGGCTGTTGGATATTAAAAACACCATGTTAGTGAATTTATATAATCAAGAACCCTTAACCAAAGCGCAAGTCATGGATGAATTAAAAGCCCATCGGGATATGATTGCCCCTTATGTGGGTGATGTGATTGCCTTTTTAAATCAAGCCCACCAAGAAAATAAAACAATTTTACTTGAAGGACAACTCGGTGCTCTACGCGATCCTGACTTTGGGATTTACCCTTACTCAACCTCATCCAATACCATCGCACCTTATGCAAGTGTTGGTTCGGGACTACCGGTCGCCATAGACCAAGTATGGACCGTAACCAAAGCCTATTCTTCCGCGGTTGGGGCGGGACCCTTTGTCGCGGAACTCTTTGATCAAGAAGCTCATGAACTTAGAGAACGTGGTGGTGATGCGGGTGAATATGGCGCAACAACGGGGCGCCCACGTCGAGTTGGTTATTTCGACTGTGTCGCAACCCGCTATGGCGTTGCAGTATCTGGGGCTACCCATGTGGTACTTACCAATCTTGATGTCTTATCTTATTTGGATGAAATTCCAGTGATTATCGCTTATGATA
>CAYXES010000002.1:0-2184 GCA_964464075.1 uncultured Erysipelothrix sp.
TTCGGTAGTTTTTGAACTTCTAATAATTCCAATTCTTTTTTATGCTGACCGACCAGAATCATACCTTCAGATAAGACATCTCTGATTTTGGTTGGTTTTAAGTTCGTGACCACAATAACCTTTTTACCAACCAAATCCTCAGGTTCAATCACATGGGCAATCCCACTAACTACCTGATGGACACGATCACCACAATCAATCTGTGATACTAAGAGGCGATTGGCATTAGGGTGTTTCTTTGAGGAAAGGACTTCCCCAACCTTAAGGGTCATTTTAGAAAAATCATCAATACTAATTAGATTTTCAACTTCCTCAACTTCTGGTTCCACAATGGCTTGATAGGCAGCTAAGGCTTCTTTTGGATTAATCCGTTCAAATAAAATTAGATTCTCATGATTAAGTTCATGATTGGTCTCTAAGCCACCAAATTCCTTAATGGATTCCAATTCAACTGTTTGCGTATTAAGAATATTAAGAATTTGTTTGGCTGTATCAGGTAGAAAAGCTTTTAAGCTTACCCCAATAATACGAATCGTTTCTAATAGATGGTAAAGTACTGTTTGTAGACGTTCATGCTTTTCTTCCTTAGCTAAAATCCACGGTGTGGTTTCATCCACATATTTATTAGCCCGTTTACTTAAGGCAATAATATGGTCTAAGGCATCCGCAACTTTAAGTTGATCCATTGACTTGATAAGTTGATCGTGTAAAGCGTTAGCTTGATCAAGTAGTTCTTGATCCAGTGGTTCAACCACCTTAGCCTCTAAGGTATTACCCTTAAAATACTTATGGGACATGGCCCATGAGCGATTGACTAAATTACCAAGGGTATTTACTAAATCCGCATTAATGCGCTCAATGATTGAATCTAAAGTTACATTGCCATCATGAGCAAAAGGCATTTCCCGTAACATAATATAACGAATCGCGTCAACCCCAAAGACCTTCACTAAGTCATCCGCATACATCACATTGCCCTTGGACTTACTCATTTTACTATCCCCAAATAAGAACCAAGGATGACCAAAGACTTGTTTTGGTAGTTCGATGTCTAAAGCCATTAACATAATCGGCCAATAAAGGGTGTGAAAACGTAAGATATCTTTTCCAATTAAATGAACATCGGCCGGCCAATATTTCTTATAAAGCTCACCATGATTACCGTCCACATCATAACCAAGTCCGGTGATGTAGTTACTTAAGGCATCAATCCAAACATAAACCACATGCTTGGGATCAAAATCAACCGGAATTCCCCATGCAAAGGAAGTCCGTGATACCGCTAAATCTTGAAGTCCTGGTTTTAAGAAGTTGTTGACCATCTCGTTTTTACGGGTTGGTGGTTGGATAAATTCGGGATGGATTTCAATATGCTTCATTAAAGCATCTTGATATTTACTAAGCCGGAAGAAGTAAGATTCTTCCTTTTCCTTTTGCACTGGTCCCCCACAATCAGGACAACGTCCTTCATCAAGCTGTGATTCCGTAAAGAAGGACTCACACGCGGTACAATACCAACCTTCATAAATGTCCTTGTAGATATCACCTTGATCATAGAGTTTCTTAAAAATCTTTTGTACTTGTTCTTTATGGTAGGGATCAGTGGTCCGCATAAAATGATCATAAGAGGTATTCATCAAATCAAAGATGTCTTGGATTTGATGGGCAACTTGGTCCACAAAGACTTGGGGTTCTAGATTTGATTCTTTCGCTTTCCCCTCAATCTTTTGACCATGTTCATCGGTTCCAGTTTGAAAATAGACATCATAGCCTTCTTCTTTTTTAAAACGCGCAATCGCATCCGCTAAAACAATTTCATAGACATTCCCAAAGTGGGGTTTGCCGGAAGTATAGGCAATTGCGGTGGTTATATAATAAGGTTTTTTCATATGCTTCTCCTGTTTAATTCCTACTTAATGATTATACGATAGCCATTAGAGTGTGTAAAGTAAGCTGGTTCTTAAGGGTTAAAAAAAGGTCTTATGACCTTTAACAATGTTTAGAATGATAAATTTCATAACACTTATTCTTAGGAATACCCATCTTATCTGAGATAGCCTTAATCGCATCTTTGGCGCTTAAGCCTCTTTGAATCAACTCATCAATGGATTGTTGAACTTCACTCATATCAATCGGCATCACTTTAACCCCTTCATCCCCTTCAATAATTAAGACAATCTCACC
>CAYXES010000002.1:2284-15526 GCA_964464075.1 uncultured Erysipelothrix sp.
GCATCACTTATTAAAGCCACATTGTAGCCCTGATGCAGAAGCATTAAAATACCCTTCACACTGGCATGTTCATTAAACTTTTGATGGGATATTAACCGGGTTTGGATTCCAAAGTGTTTTAATAGTTTACCACTATGGCGGGTATCCTCACAGGCTATCACATCCACTTCTTTTAAGACTTGGATGGCCCTTGGGGTCATTTCATCAAGGTTGCCGATGGGAGTTGCCACCAAATAACACTTGGGGAAATCATTGGAAAAACTCTTTTGTCGATGCACAAGCATCACTCCTTACTTTGTCTTAAACTCGTTTTATTTAATAATTCATCAAAGGTTAAATTGAAAGATTCTTCGCGATTCTCAATTTTCGCCATCTGCATGATAATATTCATGGAAGCCACTCGGTATTTCTTACCCTGGTATTCAAGTTGTTCATTAACCTTGGGTAAATGCTTGCGAGCTTCCCGGTAGATGCAATCTTCATACTTTAGACAACACATAAGCTTGCCACACTGACCAGATAACTTGGGAATATTTAAGGCTAACATTTGGTTTTTAGCCATATTAATGGATATCACATCAAAGTCAGTTAAGAAACGCGTACAACAGGTTTCCTGACCACAAGTCCCAATGCCTCCAATAAACTTAGCTTTATCGCGGGGTCCGATTTGACGCAGTTCAATCCGACATTTAAAGATAGCCGCCAGCTTCTTTAAAAGTTCCCTAAAATCCACCCGCTCATCCGCCACATAGGAAAAGATAACCTTAGAGCGATCAAGGGTATATTGAGCATCAATCAGACGCATATCTAATTTTGAATCCTCAATGCTTTTTTCACAGACCTCAAAAGCACTTTGAGCCAAGCTAAAGTTTTCCTGGTAATCATTCAAGTCTTTTTGAGTTGCCTTGCGGATGACCGGTTTAATCTCACTGGTGAGATTGACCTCACGCATGGGAATCAGGTGGGCAATCACATCCCCTAATTCTAAACCACGGGCGGTTTCAACCACTACTTTATCATCAATAGTGTAATCACTATCATTGGTTCCAAATGTATAGGCTTTTTTAATGCCTTCAAAGCGTACAATACAAGCATATTTAAATCTATCTTTGTTGTTTTCGCTCATGTTAATCCTCCATCATCGTATTTAAACTGATCATCATCTGATCAAGCAGTAAGTTCATATTAGCGTTGGTATTTACCTTATCCTTGGCTTCATTAAAAAGACGCATGGCTTCTAAACTAATGCCTCTAAATCGCGGGCTGGTAATTGCCTGGTCCCACCAGGCTTTATCCATGTGCTTTTGATAAGCACTGGCTTTAAAGAAAATATAAGCAATTTGAGAAAAATATTCAACATTTTGTTTAATTTGTTGGCTTTTTAAGTTAAATCCTTCTTTTTGTAGGTAGATGGATGCATCAATCACATTTTTAGATGCTAAGGCAATAAATTCTTGAAACACATCCAAAACCATGAGAAACTGTTCATCTTGTGCTAAATCTAAGGCCCCACGTATGTCACCACTTAGATTGGCCACTAAATGACGCACGAGGGTATCTGCAATATCTTCCGTTAATAAAGACTCAAGATGATTAGAAGGTTGAGCTAAAAATGGCACAATTTGAACGCGTGAGAGAATGGTCGGTAACAACCGATCAGGATTCTCACTGGTTAAAATCGCCAACATATCTTTCGATTCCGGTTCTTCTAAAAACTTCAATAAACTATTAAGGGCTTCCTGGGTTGCATTTTCAATATGATGAATAATGTAGACCTTCTGGCCCGCACGCTCTAAACTGGTTTGCATAAAGCGCGATTGGATATTTAGAATTTCTTCCTTTTTAATATTGCGGTTATAGCCATCAATAACCATCACATCCCCATAGTTATTTTCCTTAACCCGCCGACAGTCATTACATACTTCACAAGCAAAGACCCCTTCCTTGGACTGACAAACCATGGTTTGCGCCAATAAAAGGGCTGCCTCTTTACTTAAGGTTCCTTGTGAGCCTGAGAATAAATAAGCATGCGAAAGCTGATGGTGAGTAAGGGAGTTCTCCAAGATTTGGATGACAACCGGTTGTAGTTCACGTAGCTTCGCTAAAATCATCTAGGTAACCTTTTCCTTTATAATCGCAATCGCATCCGCCACAATCGCTTCTAAGGGCCGATTCGCATCCACGATATAATAGCGATCTTTAAACCGCTCTTTGAGTTGTTCATAACCTTCACCAACCAGTTGGTGAAAGTGTTCCTTCTCTAAATCCAAACGATCCAGATGTTCACGATTCTTGATGCGCTCCAGACCCACACTAGGATCTAAATCCAAGAAGATAGTAAAGTCAGGATAGCGACCTTCAATCGCGAATTCATTAATGGCTAAGACCGGTTCAAGACCAATCTTACGTCCCACACCTTGATAGGCTAAGGAACTATCCACAAAACGATCACAGATAACAATCTTGTGATCTTCTAATGCTGGTAATATTTTTTCAACTAAATGTTGACGGCGTGATGCTGCATACAAGAGGGCTTCGGTTTTCACATCCATTTTGGTATTTTTAGGGTCCAAAATAACATCCCGGATTTGTTCCGCGATTTCAATGCCACCTGGCTCTCGTGTGTATATAACATCAAATCCTTCGATTTGTAATTGTTTATAAACGCTACTACTTATTGTGGTTTTCCCGCTTCCATCGGGTCCCTCAAAAGTAATAAACCAACCTCGATTCATAACGTACTCCTTCGGTGACATTATACCACATGGTACCCGCTTAAGTTGTTTAAATTTGAATCAAGCGTATAATGGTTTTGAGGTAGAATATGAAACAATTTGAAAAAACTTTAAGTGGTAAAAAACTCTATGATGGTAAAATCGTCAATGTCCGTATTGATCAGGTAGAAGTCAACCAGCAACAGCAACTGCGTGAAGTGGTGGAACATCCTGGTGGGGTATGTGTTTTAGCCATTAATCATAAACATGAAGCCTTAGTCGTGGAACAATTTCGCTATGGAATTAAGGCCTTTATGCTTGAGCTACCAGCTGGAAAAAAAGAGGTCAATGAAGCCCCTTTACTAACCGCAAAACGTGAATTATTAGAAGAAACCGGTTATCAAGCGAAGACTTGGCTTGAGTTTGGGATTTTTCATCCTTCTCCTGCTTATTTAGATGAAGTCATCTATCTTTATGTCGCTACTGATTTAGTGGCCAAGAGTCAACAATTGGACGAAGGTGAATACTTGGATAGTTTCTTCTTAAATTTAGATACCCTTAAAGCTAAAATTATAAACAATGAGATTACCGATGGTAAGACCATCGCCTTGATACTGCGTTACTTAGCTTCTGAAGAAAAAAATAGGGAATAATTCCCTATTTATCTTTTTGATCTAAGAAAGCATTCAATACAATCATTAAGGCGGCAAACAGTAAACCGGCAATTGGCCATACCATCCAGGCCGTTGCCCAGGAATTGGTTTTAAAGACATAGGCGAAGTAAATAATTGTCGCTAATAGCCAGTAAATACCCGCAACCGTCCCAATAAGGGGGTTGCGTTTTTTACTTTTACGACTATAATCCCCTTCTTGAAGTAGTTTCTGCATGGCTCCCCAAGGAATCCCAACCCAGATTAATAAGAATACTCCACATGCTACCATCAATAATAAAATAGGTACCCCACTTATATATAAGAATTCATGGTTGGTAATCTGAATCGCGAGTACTGGAAGTACCGCCAAAATAAATAGGAGAATCCCGATGATTTTGGCTCGAGCATGAGTGGGTTCAAAGTTAGTTTGTCTTTGTTTAACCATGCTTTCAACGCCATACTCAACCTCAAAGATTTCTTTTTCAATATACACATAACGCTTGGTTTTGGTGCTTACCATCAAGATCATACCAACCGCTAAGGCAACTAAAATAATGATGATGGATATCCCGATTGCACTGACACTTTCAGGATTTCCTAAGTAGTTTAGCTCCACTAAGTTGTTCATTGTGATTAAGGGAATCGGGGAACTGATAATTAAAGCGACCGCTAAGGCAATCCATTTACTAACATTATTTTGTAGAGCTAAGTAATCATTGGCTTCCTCTAGGGTTACCCGTCGTGTTTGATAATCATAGGATTGATCATCAACGTATTCTTCCATTTCAATTTCATCTTTTAAAAGATAATCGGTTGACACCCCAAAGATACTCGCCATGAGTAAGATTTTATCTAAATCAGGAATGGACTGGGCCTGTTCCCATTTAGAGACAGCTTGGCGTGAGACTTTCATTTGCATAGCTAACTCTTCCTGTGAGAGATTGTGTTTTTTTCTTAGGTGAATAATTTTATCAGCTAGAATCATCTTTTTAACCTCATACTTGTTTGCTTACAAGCTCTTTCTGATGACTAAAGTATAAAATACTTTGTGGTTGCATACTACCAAGGCTACCTGTCAATTTATCAACCGGGGGTTGCTTTACTCTAATTATAAGACCTTTTTTATGTTTTTACTATTTGTATTGTTTGACTAGTTGATTCTGATTACTTACAATAGAAAATGAAAAAGGAAGGTAAAACTATGGTAGCAATTATACTAGTATCTCACTCAAGAAAGATTACAGATGGTTTAAAAGAAATGATTGAAGAGATGACCGGACGTTTTGAGCATATTTCCATTGTCTCTGCCGGTGGCACGGATGATGGAAGAATTGGGACGGATCCGCTCTTTATTTTAAATGCGATTGAAGAACATAAAGATGCTGATAACATTTATCTCTTTGCGGATATTGGCAGTGCCATTATGAGTATTGAGGCTGCGATTGAGCTCTTAGAAGATGAAGAACTCCAAGCTAAATGCACCTACTTGGATGCGCCGCTGGTGGAGGGTGCCTTTGTCGGGGCCGTTAAATGTATGTCGGATGCTTCCAAAGAAGCAGTCGTTGCGGAAATCGCAAAATTTAAAACTGAAGGATAAAAAAAAGGACTCGGCTGAGTCCTTTTTAGTTCATAAAATCTAATAACTTCTTAAACAATATACCTGATGAATAAGAGCCTGGGTCGATATGCCCAATGGAACGTTCTCCTAAATATGATGCTCTTCCTTTGGTTGCTTTAAGTGGAGCCGTTGCTTCAACTAATTCATCAACGCAAGATGGGGTTAAGGAACCTTCTCTAAGTTTTTCAATGGCTGGTAGCCACAAGTCAATCATCGTCTTTTCAAAACGCTCGGCTTTGCCGCGTTTTTGAATGGAATCGACACCCGCTTGTAACATGTCGGCTAGATCAGTTTGATTAAGATCATCTTTTCCATCGACAGTCTTAGCCATGGCTAAGAACGCTGAACCATACAAGGGTCCAGAAGCACCGCCAACCTTACTTATCAAAGTCATTCCCATAAGTTTTAATTCATCACTTATGGAAGACACGTCTTTGGCATTACGAGCTTCAATATAAGCGGTTAAGCCCTTAGACATGTTGAATCCGTGGTCTCCATCACCGATGGCGTTATCTAAATCACTAATGTAATCCATTTCGTCATTGATGATAGCAGCCCACTCTTTAAACCATAATACGACCTTCTCTTGATTCATAAAACTACCAACCGATTACTTCAACGTCTTGATTCAGTAATTCTAACCATTTTTTGTCTTTTAGACGGAAAATAGTTAAAGAAATTCCTGCCATTTCAATAGCTGTCATTTTATCACCAAGGATTTTCTTAGCTACTGGAATGTTGTCTGCTTTAAGTAGAGCTAATACGTCATTTGCAAAGACATATTGTTCCATAAGTGGAGTTCCACCCATACCATTAACAAATACCACAACCTCATCTTCAGGTGTTAAGGCTAATTCAGCTTTAATTTTGTCATAAAATTCTTTCGCCATTTCTTTTGAGGTTTTAATTTTTTCTTTACGGTATCCTGGCTCACCATGGATTCCAATACCGAATTCGATTTCATCTTCAGCTAGTTCGAAACCAGGTTTTCCGGCTTGTGGAACAATGGCTGGGGTTAAGGCTAAACCTAAGGTTGCCATTTCTTTGATTATTTTTTCAGCTTCCGCTTTAACTTCTTCTAAGGAAGCGCCATTTTCTGCTAAAGCACCACAAATTTTGTGAACTAAAACAGTACCGGCTACCCCACGACGACCTTCGGTCCAGGTGGAGTCTTCAACGGCGATATCATCGTTAGTAATAACGTATTCAACTTTAATATCATCGTTTTCTTCGGCCATTTCTTTAGCCATTTCAAAGTTCATGACGTCTCCGGTATAGTTTTTAATAACTAAGAAAACACCGGCACCCTTGTCAGCAGCTTTGATGCCTTCATAAACTTGATCAACGGTTGGGGATGTGAATACATCACCACATACTGCAGCACTTAACATACCTTTTCCTACATATCCTGCATGGGATGGCTCATGTCCACTTCCACCACCAGAAACTAGGCCTACTTTTCCTGCGCCTTCATAGTTTCTAGCTACAACACGGCTATCACCCACACGATGTACTAGGTCATCATGAACGGCTACTAAACCTTCAATCATTTCTTCAACTACATCTTCTGGTCTATTCAGAATCTTCTTCATGCTCTATGCCTCCTTTTATATTATTGTTACACAATGTGTATCCGCTTTCATTATAGATTTCTACGACTTATTTTGCAAACAATTACCCCAAGTTTCGAATTTTGTCGTATGTTTTCCATAAAAAAAGCTTGATTAATCAAGCTTTATCATACTTTCTTCCCAAATTGGGTTAGGTTCAATCTCCATCAAATCACATAGACTGGCAGCGACATTAGCTAAACCAAAGTTACCTTCCTTTAGTTTCACATCCTTGTTCATCACAATGAAGGGAACCGGATTTAAGGTGTGTGAGGTCTTTGGTTTGCGTGGTTCATCACCTTTAGCTTTCTCAAGCATTTCATCCGCATTACCATGGTCCGCCACAATCACTAAGATACCATCCACCGCATCCACGGCTTCTTTTAAACGACTAAGCATTAAATCCACCGTTTCCACACTAATTTGGGTGGCTAAGAAGTTGCCTGAGTGGCCGACCATATCCCCATTTGGATAGTTAATGCGTAAGAAGTCATATTGTTTGGATAGTACCGCTTCAATCAACTTATCGGTAATTTCAGCGGCCTTCATCCATGGTCTTTGTTCAAATGGTACTAAATCCGAAGTAACTTCCACAAAGGTTTCATGAGCTTCTGAGAACTTCTCAGTCTTATTACCATTCCAGAAGTAGGTCATGTGTCCATACTTTTGGGTTTCTGAGATGGCGAACATTTTAATATCATGTTTAATTAAGTGTTCACTTAAGGTGTTTTTAATCCGGGGTGGATTCACAAGGTAACGATGTGGGATGTGTAAGTCCCCATCATACTCTAGCATGCCCGCATATTTAACTTGTGGTAGAACCCGTTCAAACTTATCAAAATCAACTTCTTCAAAGGCCCGTGAGATTTCTAAAGCACGGTCCCCTCTAAAGTTAAAGAATACGACGGAATCATGATCAAGAATGCGCCCTACAGGTTGGCCATCCTTTTCAATCACAAAGGCATCTAAATACTGATCCGAGACATCTTCTCGGGCTCGATTCGCTAAAATCGCTTCCGTTGCGCTTTTATAGGTAGGACCTTCACCCAATACATGGGTCTTCCATCCTAACTCTACCATTTCCCATTGGGCTTGGTAGCGGTCCATAGTGACCTTCATACGCCCACCACCACTAGCGATACAAGCAAAGAAATTTTCATCATTAAGGCTAGCCATATGAGCTTCTAAATCATCAACATATTCTAAGGCTGATTTAGCTGGTACATCCCGACCATCTAAAAGCGCATGCACGCGTACATTTTTAAGGCCTTCTTTTTTTGCTTGGCTGATTAAGGCTTTGAGATGCTTAATGTGGGAATGCACATTACCATCTGAAAGTAAGCCAATAAAATGCATGGTATGATCTTTGGCATAATCAACCAATTCATGCCAGGTTTCTGATTCAAAGATAAGGCCATTAGCGATGGATTCATTGACTAGCTTTGCCCCTTGGGCATAGATTTGTCCACATCCTAACGCATTATGACCAACTTCCGAGTTACCCATATCATCATCCGTTGGTAAACCAACCGCCAATCCATGAGCTTTCATTAATAAATGCGGTGAGCTTTTTAAAGCTTCATCTAAAAAAGGTGTATAGGCCGCTTTAACTGCGTTACCTGTAACTTCATCTGTAATTCCAACACCATCCATAACTACAAACACTAAAGGTCTTCGACTCATCATATCCTCCTTAACACACATGTGTTACACTAATCTTCCGGTAAAAAGAAAATCTGTTCACCCTCTTTTGACAGCATAAAACCAGCACGAGCATAATTACGTACATATTCAGGGTCTAATAATTTTTCTTTTTGTTCTAATAAATATTGATTTTCAGCTTCGATAATCGCTAATTGTTCTTGGACTGACTGAAGTTGTTTTTTCAAATCCATGGTCGCTAGAACTTCTAGTGATATATGATAAATAAAGTAGGCGGCAATAATAAACAGCACCGCAATAAACACATTGACGATCGGCTGTCTTAAACGTTTTGATTTTTTACTCATTCATTCACCTTCTTATCGCTTTTTTATTATACTAGCTCACTTATAAAATGCAAGTTATGCCCTTAAGCTTCAAGGATTTCATACATTAGATAGGTGTCATCTTTCTTGGGTTGATTTAAGATGGCACGCACCTTAACTTTCAATTCTTTTTCCCCAAAGGTTAATCCTATAATATCACCAACCTCAACTTCAGTCGATGGTTTTGCGATTTTATCATTGATGCTGATCTTACCATTATCCGCTAAGAGTTTAGCGATAGAGCGTCGTTTAACTAAACGAGCTACCTTTAAATACTTATCAATGCGCATGAACTTTCTCCTCTTTGGTCTTAATGAGAACCTGATTGAGTAGTTGCACCCAACCTTCTTCCTTTTTAAGCACAATACTAATTCTATTTTTAACATACTTCAGTTTAATTTCTACCGATATGGAGTTGATAATCTCAAAGAAGTGCACTCCATTGACACCTTCACTGTATTTCTGGGTGAAGACACATTCCACATTATTGACATTCTCCCTAAAACGCTCAATGCGTTTTTCTCCCACCAAGATTTCCAAGCGTTTCTTTTCAAATAACATATCCACGACTGCTGGTAAACGACCGTAGTTATCGATAACTTCTTTTTCATAGTTGATTAAACTTTGAAGTGATTTAATCTTCTGGATGGTTTGATACATGGAAATCTTGGAACTATCCTCATCGGAAAAACTCTTAGGAATATAAGCTTCCACTTGAAGATTAAGGGGTTGCGATATTTCCACTTGCTTAAGCGGTTGATGGCGCTTAGTCGCAATCGCTTCCTTGAGTAGTTCAATATACATGTCCATACCGACGGTATTAATAAAGCCTGATTGCTTCTCCCCTAACATATCACCAGCACCGCGAATGGTTAAATCCCGCATCGCAATCTTATAGCCAGAACCAAGTTGCGTGAATTCTTTAATGGATTGAAGCCGTTTGGTTGCGATTTCAGTTAGTTGCTGGTTACTAGGATACATGAGATAGGTATAAGCTATCTTATCAGAACGCCCTACTCGACCGCGTATTTGATAGAGTTGGGACAAACCAAAGTTTTGAGCTTGATCCACAATCATGGTATTGGCATTTGGAATATCGATGCCGGTTTCAATGATGGTGGTACACACTAAGATTTGATATTCATTATTAATGAAGCGAATCATAACGTCTTCAATTTCTTCCCGATCCATCTGGCCATGGGCAACCCCAACCTTAGCTTGAGGGATATCATTTTGAATTTGATTAGCGACTTGATAGATCCGCTCAATCTGATTAAAAAGATAAAACACTTGCCCCTGCCGTGCCAATTCCCGCTCAATAATTTCTTTAATCAACATTTTATTCTTCTTAACCACATAGGTTTGAATTGGCATCCGATTTTTAGGCGGAGTATTGAGTTGTGAGAGCGAACGTAAACCAACCAAGGACATTTGTAGGGTCCTGGGAATGGGAGTCGCACTCAAAGAAAGCACATCCACTTGTTTTTTAAGTTGTTTGATTTTCTCCTTGTGTTCAACCCCAAAGCGTTGTTCCTCATCAATGATTAGTAATCCCAAGTCCTTAAAATTCACATCATTAGAGAAGATGCGATGCGTTCCAATTAAGATATCAATCTTATGGGCTTTTAAATCACGTAAGATTTGTTTTTGTTTAGCCGGGGTCACAAAGCGATTGATGACTTCAATATTAATCGCATGGTTTTTAAAGCGTTCCTTAAAGGTTTTGATATGCTGAAAGGAAAGCACCGTGGTGGGACAAAGAAAAGCCACTTGCTTATTATTGTTGACAGCTTTAAAGGCGGCCACCATGGCAACTTCGGTCTTACCAAATCCCACATCTCCACATAGTAAGCGATCCATGGGTCTAGCATTTTCCATATCTCCTTTAATCTCAAGGATTGCTTGAGCTTGGTCTTGGGTTAAATCATGTTCAAAATCTAATTCAAATTGTTTCTGGTCTTCATTATCAGGACCATAGGTAAAGCCAATATTTTGTTCACGTTCTTGATAGAGATTAAGTAGGCTTTCTGCGATTTCAAGCACACTTTCACTAACCCGGGCTTTGGTTTTCTGCCACTCAGATGTGCCTAGTTTATTTAAACGCGGCACAATTCCCTCCATAGACACAAACTTTCTTACAATTTGAAACTGTTCAAGTGGAATATAGAGTTTAGCTTGATCACGGTATTGAACATGCAAGTAATCACTCTTTATTCCATTGATTTCCTTATTTACAATCCCTAGGTACTTACCAATCCCATGTTCCTTATGAACAATATAATCTCCTTTTTTAAGTTCTTCATAACTACTTAAACTTTCAGCTTCTTGATAACGCTTATCATATTTTATAGCCTTACGTTGAATTTGGAATAACTCGAGTTCACTAATAACCATTAAATTTTCATCAGGAAGCTCAAAACCAAAAGCTAATTCCTGATTATAGATGTTGATGGTTCCTTCAATTAGGGAATTAGTGGCGATTAAATAAGGCATTTTCAACTTCACCAAAGCATCCAATAAGGTTTTTAGATGGGCAGCAGAGACAAAGATGGCGATGGTTTTATCCTGATATTGTTTAAGATAGGAAAGTTTCTCTTCTAAGTTGCCCCCACCTAAATCCAAAGGAAAGATTCCCAAGTTAATGCTTGCCTGGCTTTCAAACTGTGGGATTTCTAAAGCCTGGTAGTCAAAAGCTAAACTTTCATAATCAAAGAAAAGCTTTTCATAATCAATAATGGGTTCTTGGTTGAAACGTTCAACCAAATATTCCACATTATCAGCAATATTTTTTTCATATGCAGCTTTAACTTGCTCCAGGGGTGACATGATAACTTGACTGTCTTTTTGATAGGCTAAAAAGCTAGCCTTATCTTCGAGCATCGCATAATAAGGATAGAGGCGCGGATAATAATCATCATTGGTAATCGCATCCCGATCTAAACTGAGGATTTCTAATAAATGAGAGTCTTCCTTATGTTTATATTTATCAATTGCTTGATTAAGATGATCAAGCATAATCTCTTTATCCTTCTGATTCCACAATAAATCGGTAGTGGGATAGATTGTAACTTCCTGGATGGTTTTAATGGTCCGTTGGGTGTGAACATCAAAAAAGCGAATGCTTTCAATTTCATCATCAAAGAATTCAATTCTTAAAGGATGGTCATAACTAGTATCATAGATATCCACAATACTACCGCGATAAGAAAAGAACATGGGTTGATCCACTTTGATGGTTTTATTAAAACCTAGTTCCATACACTGCATTACAAAAGCTTGATAATCATAGTTTTGATTGGTTTTTAAATGCAAAGTTCGGGCTTTCATCAGACTCACTGGTGGTACCTTTTTTATGATGGCACCAATGTGGGTTACGATAATCTTAGCTTGATCATCCAAGTTACTTGCCATGGTTTTAATTTTTTCACTTTGAAATTGTAAGGAACTTGCGATTTCCTCCACTCTTAAAGAGTCTTCCTGGCTATAGAGCTCCACCGCTTGGTCTGATTCTAGCAGTAAGGTAAGACTTTCATAAAGTTGACGCGCTAAAAAACCATTGGGTTTCACAATGGTTATGTTTCTTTTTTGCTTAATAAATGAAGCTGCGATCAACAGAGCTTCATTTTCTAAGGATAGATTGGCAAATTGGGGTTGATGATTAATCAACGCATCAATAGCCTGATGTTTATTTATTAAATTAAGTATGCTCTTCATGAGTTTGTTGGTTATTGTAGGTATTCATGGTCGCTTCAATATTTTCTCTGATAAATAATAATGAAGCATCTTTGGCTAAGTTGACAGCCTTGATAATGTGTGGAATATCAGACTGGGAAAATTTACCCAAAACATAATCAGCGGTATCCATATGATCATGCTTACCAATCCCAATTCGCATCCGCGGAAACTGATTACTATGGAGACGATCAATGATATTGGCTAGACCTTTTTGGCCTCCTGCCCCTCCAAAGGGACGAATACGGACCATTCCCACGGGTAGATCCACATCATCGCTAATGACTAAAACATCTTTAATATCAATCTTATAATAATTTAAAAATGAAAATACCGCTTCTCCGGATAAATTCATATAAGTTTGAGGTTTAATCAAAATCGTTTTTTCGCCTTGATAATCTACCAAAGCATAATGAGCATTAAACTTCTTTTGATAACTGATGATATTAAGATGTTTAGCGAGTTCATCAATGACTAAAAACCCTACATTGTGTCGGGTTGTTTCATATTTTTTGCCTGGATTTCCTAAACCTACAATCGCTTTCATAATGTTCCTTCTTTTCTTATTATACAATAAACAAGGCAATGAAAAACTTTCCTTTCGGAAAGTTATTCTGCACTTTGATCATAATAAATTCTTAAACGACGATTCCGCCCATCCCCTTCACTCATGGTTTTGATGTTTTGCATCTTGGATAGGGTTTGATGAACGATGCGACGCTCATCATTTGGCATAGAATCAAGGACGGCTGCGATTTTTGTCTTTTGAACATTTTTCGCAATCCGTTTCGCCATTTGTCGCACTTTATCATAGCGTTCTTTCTTATAATCATTAATATCAACCATCACATGGAAGCGATGTTTGAACTTTGAATTAACTGCCCCTTT
>CAYXES010000002.1:15626-37366 GCA_964464075.1 uncultured Erysipelothrix sp.
GTTTGTGCTACCCGAACTGCGGCACTTACTAACCAATAGAGAGACATCGCGGTTGGCCATGAAATCGAAATAAACATAATAAATATCCACATTCCATACATCATGGATTTTTGACTGTTTCCAGCACTGTCGCTTGCGCTTTGATGACTGGTTTTCTTAGCTTTGCGTTTAGCTAAGATGGAAGGTAGTTGCATGGACAAGAATTGGAATAAGCCCATGGCAACAAAAATAACGATATACAGAATCTTACCGTCCATAATTCCAGTAAGTGGTGTTACTTTTAAACTTTCACCAAGTAAGGTTCCATTAATGACAGCTTCAGATCGTTGAACCGCTTGCCAGACCGCAATAATAATAGGTAGTTGAATAAATGAAGTCAAAATGGTTCCAAATGGATTGATATCATGTTTGGAATAAATCGCTTGCATCTCTTGTGCCATTCGCATCCGAGATTGCTCATCTTTTTTGCCTTCATATTTCTTTTGAATCTTATTCAACTCGGGTTGAATAATTTGCATTTTTTGTTGGGCTACCGTTGATTTAACGGTAAATCCAAAAGTAATTAGATGCACTAAAACCGTTACCAGGGCGATTGCTAAGGCAACACCGATATAAGGTTGTAGGGCATTTAATAGTTTAGCCAGTGGAAAAACGAAAATAGCTGAAAACCAGCTCTCATTTGACCAAATATCTGAAAATTTAGTGGTATAACCGATGATTCGATCGGGTAAGATATTCCCACTCGAATCCATGTTTTTTGCACAACCTGAGATAAACAACAACAAGCTTGCACTAGCCAGTAATTTCAACCGACTTTTGTTTCGTAAAGATTTAAACATTTTATCTCCCTATATGACTTGTATCATCCTTTTTATTAATCTTATTCACTAATTCAGTCAACAAACTTTTGTTTTGTTCAAAAGTGTTGTTTGGATAGCCGTTGCGTACGATACAGATCATATCGTTTTGCATAGATAATTCTAACATATCTTGAAACATCATGCGAACTTGACGTTTTATTTTATTACGTACATTGGCTTTGCCAATTTTCTTGGAAACCGAAATCCCGATTCGGGCATTTTCTTCCTGTTTTTGACGATAGTAAATGACAAACGCCTTGTTCACAACAAACTTCTTTTTATTGATGATCTCTTGAAATTCGTATCCTTTTTTTATCCGACGGTCTTTTTTCATAATAAAAAAGTCACCAGAGGTGACTCATTATGCTGACAAAACTTTTCTGCCTTTTGCACGACGTCTGGCCAACACTCTTCGGCCACCAACAGTTTTCATACGGGCTCTAAATCCGTGTGTTTTTTGGTGCTTTCGCTTGCTTGGTTGATAAGTTCTTTTCATATAAGCTTACCTTCACTTTCTCATATATGAACAATTGCTTTACTATCATACAGAATTATTAATATAAAGTCAACAAAACCCCTTTAAAAGGCACCTTTTTGTGCACTTTTTAGTATGAAAAAGTTTTCAACCATTTAAGAAGTTATCCACAAACGACAATTGTGGATAAGTACACTTTATTCACATGTTTTCCACTATGTTATAATAAGAGTTATCCACACCTGTTGAAATTGTGGAAAAGTATTATTAAGCTAGATTTAAGTAAGGTTTTAAGAGTTTGTAACTTGTGGAAAAGTATAAGAATCAGACTTGTTATTAAGACTTTTAACATTAATCTTGGGATTGTAAAGTTTTCAATAGTATTCCACAAAAACAAAGATGTGGAAAACTGTGGAAAACTCTTAAATATCCACTGTAGAGTGGCTTATGCTTAATTTATAATGTGGATAATTTGTTCAATACTGAAAAGGGTGTGGAAAAGTATGCTTTTTTTATGTAGAATGTTATCACAGCTTAAGGGGTAGACTATGAATGCAACACAATTATATTTGGATGATCTTTGGAACAAAACAAAGGATTTATTACTAGAAAGTGGTCATATCGAACAAATCGTTTTGAATACTTACTTTGAAGATTCTGATATTAATGACATTTCAGAAAATGCAGCGATTATTACCGTTAAAACGCATTTACAAAAAGTAATTCTAAATCAAGAACTCGATAAAATAAATGAAGCATTACAACAAGTGCTCGATCGTGATGTTTTTTGTAGTGTCTTTTTAGAGGATGAGTACCAGCAAGAGAAAAGTAAAACCCTTTATAATGATAGTCCTACCTTAAATACCCAATTATTAGAGTCTTATACCTTTGATAACTTTGTGGTTGGTCCTAGTAATAAAGAGAGTCATTCAGCGGCTTTAGCTTGTGCTTATAGTCCGGGTAAGTTTTATAATCCCCTCTTTATCTATGGTAATTCTGGTCTTGGTAAGACGCACCTACTTAATGCGGTTGGCAATTATGTGGTGAAAACCAATCCTTTAAAGACCGTTTATTATACCTCAAGCTCTGATTTTGTCAGTGATGTGGTCGAATCAATTAAAAACAACTCAATTGAAGACTTTAAACGCCATCTACAAACCTTTGATGTGCTATTAATGGACGATGTTCAGTTTTTAGCCGGTAAAGAGAAGTCACACGAGATCTTTTTCCATGTTTTTAATGAGTTAGTTAACCATAAAAAGCAAATTGTGATTACCTCTGATCGTCATCCGACGGAAATAAAGGGGCTTGAAGATCGTTTAATTAGTCGTTTCTCATCTGGTTTATCGGTAGGAGTAGATTCACCTGAGTTTGAGACCTCGGTAGCTATCCTAAAACTTAAACTTCAGCATCATAGTTTAGATGCGGAGTTAATTGATGAGGATGTCCTGCATTATATCGCTTCAAATTTCTCAAAAGATGTGCGCAAACTTGAAGGTGCTTTAAATCGTTTGATTTTCTATGCAATTAACTTTGGCGATAGTAAACGCATTGACTTTAAAATGGCGGTAGGAGCCTTTAAAACTCAACCAGTCAGTGAAAAAGAGCTTTCTTGTAATAAAATCAAGAAAATTGTGGCCGATTACTACGGTTTAACCAAACAACAACTCATTTCTAAGTCACGAACGCGAAACATCGCTAATGCTCGTCATATCGCCATTTATTTATGTCGTAAACATCTTGATTTACCTTTTAATAAAATAGGTGAGGAGTTTGGGCGTCGGGATCATTCAACGATTATTAGCTCCTGTGAAAAAATAGATCGACAATTGAAAACAGATACCTATTTATTGGTAGCTCTAAATGAGATTGAAAAGCAAATAGTATAGTTTTCCACAAATTAATACCCTTTTAATTAACATTAAAAAGTGGTAAAATAGTATAGTGAATAAAGGGTTTTTAAAGGTTTTCCACAAAGCTAACACCCTTAATAATAATTATCTTTATATTAAGATAAATAAGGAGGATTCAATATGGATTTCAAAATTTCAAAAAGATACTTCTATAATGCTCTAAGTGTTGTAGCAAGAGCGATTTCAGCTAACTCACCCTTACCAGCATTATCAGGTATTAAAATTGAAGTTCTTGAAAATGAGATTGTGCTTACCGCCAGTGATTCATTTATTTCAATTCAAAAACGTTTGGTAAAGGAAAACGAAGAATTTAAACTTGATATCTTCGAAACCGGTTCAATTGTGATTGAAGCGAAATACATTTTAGAAATAGTACGTAAAATTGATTCAGACGAAATCCATATCGAATTAATTGACGGATCACTTACTAAGATAAGCGGCTACTTTGCGGAATTTAATATTAACGGTACCAAGGCCATGGATTATCCGGTTATTGACTTTTCGAAACCGGACAATAAATTTAACATTGATGCCGGTACCCTCTTGAAGATTATTAATCAAACAGCCTTTGCGACCAGTGATAAGGAAACAAGACCAGTATTAACTGGTGTTAACTTCAAAAAAGAAGGTAATGTTTTAGAATGTGTCGCAACCGATAGTTATCGGCTTGCTAAAAAGGTAGTAAGTCTTAATAATCAAGGTAATTTTAATATCACCATCCCAGCGAAAGCTTTAAATGAAATCGCAAAATCAATCGAACGTGAAAGTGAGATTGAGGTTTGCGTTTCTGATAAAAAAGTTCAATTTTGGATCGACAGTATTGTGGTTCAATCACGTTTAATTGATGGCATCTATCCAGAAACCAATCGATTGATTCCTAATGAATTCAGTTATGAGTTGGTTGTGGATGCGCGTGACATCCTTAATGCGATTGACAGAGCATCATTTATTAAGAGTGATGGTATTTCCATCATTAAATTATCAGCATCAGAAAATGAAATTGTGATTTCAAGTAAATCACAAGAAGTAGGATCTTCTAAAGAAAAGCTAACCGCAATCTCATACAAGGGTCAGCCACTAGAAATATCCTTTAGTGGACGTTATGTTTTTGATGCGATTCGGGCGCTGAGTGGACCAATTGTTAAAATTGAGTTTGGGGGCGACATGAAACCCTTTGTGCTTCAATCCATGGATGATGATTCCATATTACAGTTGGTATTACCAGTTAGAACATACTCCTAATTTAAGCCCTCAGGGGCTTATTTAGTGAGATAGGAAAAGGAATTATGGTTAAAATCAAAGGTGGTTACATTACATTAGGGCAGTTATTGAAAAAAGAAGGTTTAATCTCTTTAGGAGGAGAAACCAGATTTTTCATTGAAAACAACTTAATTAAAGTTAATAACCAAATCGAAACCAGACGGGGTAAAAAACTATATGCTGGGGATGTGATTGAAGTAAACTCAAAGAAGTTTGTGATTGAAGATGAAGATTGACCAATTAAATTTATTGAATTTTAGAAATTTTAATCAAGCTCAAATAGTGTTTCATCCTGAAACCACGGTTTTTGTGGGAAACAATGGGCAAGGTAAGACCAATTTATTGGAAAGCGTTTATTTTTTAGCCACAGCCCGCTCATTTAGGGTCAAGAATGACCGTGAGCTTATCTACCATGGTGAAAGTATGGCCCGCATCATTGGTAGCTTTACGCACCAGCAGGTCAAAAAAACAATTACTTCGATTATTCATGATGGAGGAAAGAGCATCTTGTTGAATAAACAACCAGTTAGTTCCCTTAAATCAATGATTGGTGAAGTTCCGATTGTCTTGTTTTCCCCCATGGATATGTTTTTCTTTGATGGCTCACCAAGAAATCGACGTCGCTTCTTAGATATCGAAGGATCTAAAAGTAATCCACTCATCGTTGAGGCCTTGTATCAATACAACAAGATTCTGAAAGAACGAAATATGTATTTGAAGCAGGATAAACTTGATGCATCTTACTTGGATGTGTTGGATGAGCAAATGGTGGAAGTTGAAGTTCAAATTATTAACTTTCGCGAAAGTTTAATTAACTTTTTAAATCAAGCGGCTCAAAGAATGTATGAACGTTTAGCCAATGAAAAGGCTGATATTGAACTCCATTATCAAACGATGATTGATTTAGACCTAAAAGATCGACGAGATCAGGTAGCTCGTATGCTTAAGGCATCACGTGAAAGAGATATCTTGTATAAAATCACGAATGTGGGTATCCATCGTGATGATCTGATTACTTATTTTAATGGGATACCAATTGAAAATGTAGCCTCACAAGGGCAAAAACGGTTGTTGATTATCGCAATCAAGTTAGCTTTAATTGAATTTCTTGAAAAAGCGACCAAAACAACCCCAATCTTGTTGTTAGATGATGTGTTTTCTGAGATTGATGATGAAAAGAAGCGAAATTTCATTTCATTATTACCAAAACAGGTACAAACCATCATTACCACAACGAGTTTAGATGAATTAAGCGCATTACAATCAAATGACATGATTGTTTATATGATAAATAACGGTAGTGCACTAAAAGGAGTGTAATTAATGAATAAAGATGTAAAAAACACATACACATCGAGTGACATTCAAGTATTAGAAGGATTAGAGGCGGTTAGAAAACGTCCTAGTATGTATATTGGGACGACTTCTGAACGTGGCCTCCATCACTTGATATGGGAAATTGTAGATAATGCCATTGATGAAGCGTTGGCAGGTTTTGCGGATGAAATTATTGTAACGATTGATAAAAACAATGTGGTTTCAGTAGAAGATAACGGACGTGGCATTCCTATTGGAATTCATGAAAAGACCGGTCTTTCAACCATTGAAACGATTTTTACCATCCTGCATGCAGGGGGTAAATTTGGATCTGGAGCTTATAAAGTTTCCGGTGGTTTGCATGGAGTGGGAGCCTCGGTTGTTAATGCTTTATCAGAATATTTAGAAGTCCATGTCTACTTTGACAACAAGGAATTCTACCAACGTTTTGAAAATGGTGGTAAGGCTATTAATGGAGTTACTGAGGTTGGACCAACCGATAAAACCGGTAGTAAAATTATATTTAAAGCGGATCCAACTATCTTTGTGGAGACCACTGTATACAATCACGAGATTATTCGTGACAGATTACGACAAATTGCGTTCTTAAACAAAGGAATTAAAATAGTGTTTAATGATTTACGCGAACATGTCAGTAAAAACCACATTTCCTATCACTATGCTGGTGGAATTAAGCAATATGTGGATTGGTTAAACAAAAATAAGAGTCCAATTCATTCAGATGTGGTTTATGTTGAAGGGATGGATGAAGATATTGTTGTGGAAGTGGCCATGCAATACAATGATGGCTTTGCCAGCAATATCTATTCTTTCTGTAATAATATTAATACCCATGAAGGCGGAACTCATGAAGAAGGTTTCAGAATGAGTTTAACCCGCATTATTAATAATTATGCCAAAGATGCTAACTATTTAAAGAAAGATGAAGAGAGCTTGCTTGGGGATGATGTTCGTGAAGGTTTAACGGCGATCATTTCAATCAAGCATCAAAATCCGCAATATGAAGGGCAAACAAAAACAAAATTAGGAAACTCGGAAGTAAGACGAGTAGTTTCAGGAATCTTCTCCCAACAACTAGAACGTTTCTTGATGGAGAATCCCGATCAAGCTAAAATTATTGTCGATAAAGCTTTGATTGCTTCAAAAGCTCGTATGGCTGCGAAAAAAGCAAGAGAGTTAACCCGTCGAAAAGGAGCTTTAGAAATTTCCTCTTTACCGGGAAAATTAGCGGATTGCTCATCCACGGATGCCACTAAAAGCGAAATCTTCCTGGTGGAGGGAGATTCAGCCGGTGGTAGCGCTAAATTAGGAAGAAACCGTGAATATCAGGCAATTTTACCTTTACGGGGTAAAGTTATTAACGTTGAGAAAGCTCGAATTCATAAAATCTTTGATAATAATGAAATACGGGCTATGATCACAGCCTTTGGTTGTGGGATTGGTGATGATTTTGATATTACCAAACTAAGATATCATAAAATTGTAATTATGACGGATGCCGATGTGGATGGCGCGCATATTCGTACCTTATTATTAACCTTCCTCTATCGCTTCTTGAAGCCATTAATTGAAGGTGGTTATGTTTATATTGCCCAACCACCACTCTATAAAATTACTAAAGGTAATAGTTTTAAATATGCCTACAGTGAGATGGATGCGGATCGTATTAAAGAAGAATATAAAGAACGCTTTAATATTCAGCGTTATAAAGGGTTAGGGGAAATGAATGCCGAGCAGTTATGGGATACCACTATGAATCCTGAAACTCGTACCCTAATTCAAGTGGATGTGGATAATGCGGTTGAGGCTGATCAAGTATTTGAGATGTTGATGGGCGATGAAGTATTACCACGGCGTGAGTTTATTGTTGAAAATGCTAAGTTTGTTAAGAATCTGGATGTCTAAAAAGGAGTAAAACAATGGAAGAAAAACGAAATATCAAAAATATTAATATTACTTCTGAAATGAAAGCGTCTTTTTTAGATTATGCGATGTCAGTTATTGTATCGCGTGCTTTACCAGATGTAAGAGATGGTTTAAAGCCGGTTCACCGTCGTATTTTATATGCGATGAATGATTTAGGAATGACCAGTGATAAACCATATAAGAAATCAGCCCGTATCGTCGGGGAAGTTATTGGTAAATACCACCCCCATGGTGATAGTGCAGTCTATGAATCGATGGTAAGAATGGCGCAAGACTTCTCTTATCGTCACATGTTGGTGGATGGACAAGGTAACTTTGGGTCCGTTGATGGTGATGGAGCCGCAGCCATGCGTTATACCGAAGCCAGAATGTCTAAAATTGCGATGGAATTAATTAAAGACATCCAAAAAGACACGATTGACTTCGCAGATAACTATGATGGTGAAGAAAGAGAACCAACGGTACTACCCGCTTATTTCCCAAATATGCTAGTAAATGGTGCAACCGGGATCGCGGTTGGGATGGCTACCAACATTCCGCCTCATAATTTAGGTGAAACCATTGATGCGACCATTATGATCATGGAAGACCCTGAAGTTGAGGTTTTAGACCTCATGGACGTGATTTTAGGACCAGATTTCCCTACTGGAGCTCAAATTTTAGGCCGAGCTGGGATTAAAGCTGCCTATGAGACCGGTCGTGGTTCGATCGTAATTCGTTCAAAGGCCGATATTATTGAATTAGAAAATGGACGAAAACAAATTATTGTTTCTGAAATCCCATATCAAGTTAATAAATCAACGATGATTGAAAGAATTGCTAATCTAGTACGAGATAAGCAAATCGAAGGGATTACTGATTTGCGAGATGAGTCTAACCGTGAAGGAATCCGGGTGGTCATCGAATTACGTCGTGATTCACAGCCAGAAGTGGTATTAAACCAACTTTATCGGATGAGTTCGCTACAAACTACCTTTGGAATCAATATGTTAGGCTTGGTGAATGGTGAACCAAAGCAATTAGGTTTAAAAGACACTTTAGAAGTATATATTGAACACCAAAAAGACGTCGTTCGGAGACGTGTTAACTATGATTTAAATAAAGCACTCGAAAGAGCGCACATTTTAGAAGGATTACGAATCGCTTTAGATAATATTGATGAAATCATCAAAATCATCCGAAGTTCTAAAGATGATCAAAGTGCCATGGCAAGTATGATTGAAGCTTTTGGTTTAAGTGAACTACAAGCCAAAGCCATCATGGATATGCGTTTACGCCGTTTAACCGGATTAGAACGCGGTAAAATTGAGGAAGAATATCAAGGTTTAGTAATCGCAATCGCGGACTACCGTGATATTTTAGCCCATGAACATCGAGTAATCACCATCGTTAAGGATCAATTACTTGATATTAAGCGTCGTTTTGATAATCCACGTCGTTCTGATATTGTGGATTCACCCGCAGATATGCAGGATGAAGACTTAATTCCAGTTGAAGATGTGGTAATTGCTTTAACCTTAAATGGTTATATTAAACGTACGACCTTAGATACCTATCAATCTCAAAACCGAGGTGGAAAAGGTGTTCGAGGTATGGCGACTCATTCCGATGATGTGGTTGAAGAACTCATCTTTATGAGTACCCACGACTATTTACTTCTGTTTTCAAACTTCGGAAAAGTGTATCGTATTAAAGGATATATGGTACCACAGGCCCGCCGTACCGCTAAAGGAATTCCGGTTGTGAACTTATTAAATCTAGAAAAAGATGAGAAAATCAGCTCAATGATCAGTTTATCGCAAGAAAGCGAGTGTGAATATTTCTTCTTTGCGACTAAGAATGGTCTAGTCAAGCGAGTTCACATCGATGAGTTCGAATCGATCCGTCAAACTGGTAAAATCGCGATCCGACTTAATGAATCGGATGAATTAATCGCGGTAAGACCGACAAGTGGTCATGAAGAGATTATTATGGCAGGATCAAATGGTAAAGCAGTACGCTTTAGTGAAGATAATATCCGGGTCATGGGACGAAATGCAGCGGGTGTACTTGGATTTAGAACCGATGGATCCCGTGTAGTTGGGGTCACAACCGATAAATACGGTAAATACCTCTTAGCGATTACTGAGAAAGGTTATGGCAAGAAAACTGAAATTAGTGAGTATCGTTTAACCAATCGAGGAGTTAAAGGGGTTAAAACCATCAATATCACGTCAAAGAACGGAGAACTGGTTTCCTTGAAAGCTGTTAATGGGGATGAAGACCTATTAATCATTACAGACAATGGTCAAGTTATCCGTATTCCGGTTAGTGACATCGGGACTTACGGACGTAATACCCAAGGGGTACGTTGTATCACGGTCGCAGATGATACTGCAGTTTCATCTGTGGTTAGTGTCCCGAAAGAGAATGATGAAGATGAAGAGCACGCTTAAGTGCTCTTTTAAATAGGGTCTATTAATGTTAAAATGAGAGAGCAAATGTTTCACGTGAAACAAAAGGAGAAGTTATGTTAGATATTAGATTAATAAGGGAAAATCCAGAAAAGATTATTGAACAATTGAACACACGTGGTGACGATTTTTCCTTTGTAAACGACATTGTAAAGTATGATGAGCAAAAACGAGACATCCTACAAAGTGTAGAAAACTTAAAGAATTTCAGAAATGAAGCATCTAAGAAAATCGGAATGATGAAAAGAAATAATGAAGACGCGTCCGATTTAATGAAGGAAGTTGCGGAAGTAAACCACAAAATCACGGTATTCGACAAGGCATTAGGTGATATTGAGAAGAAAATCAATGATTTACTCTATATTTTACCGAATGTTCCACGTGAAACAATTAATGTGGGTCTAGATGAAAAAGATAATAAAGTGGTAAGAACTCATTTAGAAACGCAAGAATTTGACTTTGAACCAAAAGCCCATTGGGATGTTGGGGTTGATTTAGGAATTCTTGACTTTGATCGAGCTGGGAAAATCACTGGATCACGCTTCACGGTATATAAGGGTCTTGGTGCTAAGTTAGAGCGGGCTTTAATTAACTTCATGCTTGATTTGCATACAAGCGAACATGGCTATGAAGAAATGCTGCCACCTTTCATGGTGAATGCACAATCTATGTTTGGAACCGGACAGTTACCAAAATTTGAAGAAGATGCCTTCAAACTAGAAGGGCACAACTATTATTTGGTTCCGACCGCAGAAGTACCGGTAACCAATTATTACGCAAATGAAATATTATCTATGGATGACTTGCCGAAATACTATTGTGCCTACACGCCGTGCTTCAGAGCCGAAGCAGGTTCAGCAGGACGTGACACGCGCGGTATTATCCGACAGCATCAATTCAATAAAGTTGAGTTAGTTAAGTTTGTGACGCCCGAAGACTCAGAAGCAGAATTAGAAAAACTCACAGCAAATGCGGAAAAAGTGCTTCAACTGCTTGAATTACCTTATCAAGTGGTGGAATTGTGTACTGGTGATCTAGGATTCTCAAGTTTACACACTTACGATTTAGAAGTTTGGTTGCCTTCGGCAAAAACCTATCGTGAGATTTCCTCATGCTCAAACTTTGGGGATTTCCAAGCCCGTCGGGCAAATATCCGCTTTAGAAGAGAAGCTAAAGGTAAAACCGAGTTTGTTCATACCATTAATGGTTCGGGATTAGCGGTCGGTAGAACAGTTGCGGCTATCCTGGAAAATTACCAATGTGAAGATGGTAGTGTACGAATTCCTAAAGTGCTACAAAAATACTTTGGTGGATTAGAAAAGATTGAAAAAAAATAAAATAAAGGTATAATTAAGAAGCTATCACAATAGCATCTACTGAACCAGGTCAGGGTCGGAAGACAGCAGCCTTAAGGTGGCGCTGCTATGTGTGGTAGCTTTTATTTTGGAGAAGCAATGGAAAAAGAATTTATGCAGGTGGCACTTAAATATGCCAGACAAGCCTATCAACAAGATGAAGTTCCGGTTGGGTGTGTAATCGTCAAAGATAATGAAATCATTGCCTTTGGTTATAATCGACGGGAAGCCAAACAAAATCCCTTGGAACATGCTGAAATTATGGCAATCAATAAAGCAGCTAAGAAACTCAAGACTTGGCGTCTAAGTGATTGTGATTTGTATGTTACCCTGGAGCCGTGCCCTATGTGTGCTGGTGCCATTATGCAGGCGCGCCTCAAACGGGTTGTCTTTGGCGCTTATGACCCTAAATCAGGAAGTTTTGGTAGTGTTATGAACCTTAATGAAATTAAAGGCTTTAATCATTATCCTGAAATTATTTCAGGAATTATGGAAGCTGAAAGTAAAGCCTTACTCGTTGATTTCTTCAAAGCAAAAAGAAAATAAAGACTTCGAAAAAGAAACCATGAGTTTCTTTTTTCTTCCTTTATTGTAGGGGGTGTTTTTGTTATAATTATAGAGAAAGCAAGGGGATTCTATGTTATATAAAGCCTTATATAGAACCTACCGTCCCTCGACCTTTGAAGAGGTGGTAGGGCAACAGCACATTGTGCTTACTTTAGCCAATGCCATCAAAAATAATAAGATAGCACATGCCTATCTCTTTTGTGGTCCGCGGGGAACTGGAAAGACGACCGTCGCGAAATTAGTTGCTAAAGGTGTAAACTGTACTTCAGAAACTCAAGTTCCTTGTAATGAGTGTGATCACTGTTTAAGTGTCACTAAAGGAACTCACCCTGATGTCATTGAGATTGACGCTGCGAGTAATAATGGGGTTGATGAAATACGAGATTTAGTTGAGAAAGTGAAATACGCACCCTTAGAGGGGAAATATAAAGTTTATATTATTGATGAGGTTCACATGTTGTCGACGGGAGCTTTTAATGCGCTCTTAAAGACCTTGGAGGAACCACCATCTCACGTTATATTTATTTTAGCGACCACAGAACCTCATAAAGTGATACCAACTATCATATCAAGGTGTCAACGCTTTGATTTCTCAAAGGTTCCACCTAAGTTGATCGCTGAGCGCGTGGAATATGTTTTATCGAATGAAAATATAAAATATGAGAAAGAAGTAGTACGTTTAATTAGTGTCCTAGCTGAAGGAGGCTTACGTGATGCCTTAACCATTCTAGAGCAAGTTATTGCTTATGCTAAGGATGATTTAAAGGAAGAACATGTCCATGAAATCTATGGCATAACGACCATTAAAGAGAAAATGGATTTATTGGAGTCGGTCTTTTCTAAGGATGCGAATCGCTTACTGGATAAGTTAGCGATTATTGAAAATAAGAGTCATGATATTAAACGTTTAACTAATGATCTGATTGATATCTTAAAAGAAGTCATTATTTATGAATATGCTCAAAGTGAGTCAATTCTACAAGTCATTAATGAAGCTGAAGCTAAGCAGTTGCTAGCCTTCCACGATTCAAGGATTTTATTGGAAATGGTTGATATCCTCATTGATACTTATGAGAAATACCGTAATGCTACGAATGTTCAAGCCTATTTTGAGGTTAGTTTACTTAAGATGATGAATCTTTCGAATCATGGTCTATTGATTGAACCAGTTATGGTTCAACCGGAAGTAAAACCCCAAATAGAAAAACCGCTTGATCTTGTGGTTGAAAAAGAAGAACCCCAAGTGGTGGTTGAAGCTAAACAGCCAGAAACTGAATCACTCTTTAGTGAACCAATGCCACAAACTGTTGTTGAGCCAGTTGGTGAACGTAACACTATTGAGCCAATAAGTCCAAGTGAACGATATCCTAAGGTAACCTTGGTTCAATGTATGGTGGGAGCCAATAAAGATTTGCGGCTCTCAGATAGTGAGAAGTGGTCAAGAATTAATGACCATGCCAATGATTTACAATGGGCTAAATTAGCACGTTGGCTCATGCCCTCTGAAATCATCATTAGTGGTGAAACCTATGTGGTGGTGATTGTAAAGAGTCAAGATGTTGCGAATTTAATTAATGATCCTCAACATGATCAAGAATATCATCAATTCACATCCTTCATATTAAATAAACCCAAACAAGTGATTGCGATTACAACTGAAACATTCAAAGATGCTTATGATGAGTTCCAAAGTTTAAATGAAAGCAAGAACTTACCAGAAGCTATTGAATTTTCAATCACACAAAATCAAGAAGAACCAAGTGCACTTGAGAAAGCCTTGGATTTATTTGGGGAAGCTTTAGTTGAGGTAAGTGATAAATGAGTATGTATCCAAAAGAATTAGCGCGACTCATCGAAGAGTTAAAGAAGTTTCCAGGAGTAGGTAATAAAACCGGCGAACGCTATGCTTTTGAGCTTTTAGAGCGTAGCGTGGAAGATATTGATGCTTTTGTAGAAAGTATTGTTGATGCAACCCAAAATCTAAAGGGTTGTGAAACCTGTGGAAACATCACGTCCAGTGCAAAATGCGATATTTGCTTGGATAAAGGACGGGACCACTCCCTTATTTGTGTGGTTTCATACCCTAAAGATATTATTGCGATGGAAAAAACCAAGCAATTTAAAGGGGTATATCATGTCCTTCATGGCGTCATCTCAACCTTTAAAGGCATCTTGCCAGAAGACATAAATCTTGAGAGTTTGATTGATCGAATTGACGATCAAGTTAAAGAAGTGATTGTTGCGACGAATCCAACCTTAGAAGGTGAAACCACAGCGCTTTATATCGCTAAACGTTTAGCGGATAAAAAAGTAGCGGTTACACGTCTAGCTTCGGGTTTACCGATGGGTGGAATGCTGGATTATGCTGATGAATTAACCCTAATAAAGGCCATGGATGGTAGAAAGAAGATTGATTTATGAAAACTGATATTCAAATTTCCCAAGAGAACAAGATGGATTCCATTGAGAAGATTGCCCGTAAGGCTAAAATTGATTTAGACTATGTAGAATTTTATGGCAACCATAAAGCTAAAATTGATTTAAAAATATTTGATAAAATTAGTGGCAATCAAGATGGGAAGCTGATTTTAGTAAGTTCGATTAACTCAACCAAAGCTGGTGAAGGTAAATCAACCACCACCGTTGGTTTATGTGATGGTTTGAGTGCGCATAATAAAATGGTGATTGGGGCTTTAAGAGAACCATCATTAGGACCTGTTTTTGGGGTTAAGGGTGGTGCTACCGGAGGTGGATACGCACAAGTTGTTCCCATGGATGATATCAACTTACACTTTAATGGAGATATTCATGCGGTTACTACCGCCAATAATTTAATTTGTGCTGCAGTAGATAATCATATCTACCATGGCAATCAACTACAAATCGATCCTCATAACATTTCATTTAAACGTGCCATGGATATGAATGATCGGGCTTTACGGACGGTAACGGTTGCTCAAGATGATAAAAAAGCAACACCGCGTCAAGATGGTTTCAATATCACCGTTGCATCTGAGATTATGGCGATTTTGTGTTTGTCGGATTCCTTGTCTGATTTTGAAAGACGGGTTGCCAAGATTGTGATTGGCTATACCTTTGATAAACAGCCAGTCACGGTGCGTGATTTAGGTATTTCAGGAGCTGTCGCTGTGGTAATGAAGGAAGCGATTAAACCGAATTTAGTTCAGACTTTAGAAAAGACCCCGATTTTAATTCATGGTGGTCCATTTGCGAATATCGCACATGGTTGTAATTCAATCATCGCTACCAAAATGGCGCTTAAACTAGCGGACTATGTTGTAACCGAGGCTGGTTTTGGGGCGGACTTAGGGGCCCAAAAGTTTTTAGATATTAAGTGTCCAACCGCCAAGATAACCCCAGATGTGGTGGTTATTGTCGCGACCGTGCGTTCTTTGAAGATGCATGGTGGCGCACTCATTAATGAATTAGATAAAGAAGATATAAGAGCGCTTGAAAAAGGTGTTGCAAATTTAGATAAGCATATTGATACCATTCGACGCTATCATCTACCAATTGTGGTTGCGATTAACCGTTTTAGCTTTGATACCAACCAAGAGTTAAATTGGTTAGTGGAATGGTGTAAGAATATGAATGTGGATGTGGTTGTTAATGAATCATGGGCTAAAGGTGGTGCTGGTTCCTATGAATTGGCAGAAAAAGTAATCGCAGCCTGTGAAGGTGAACGTCACTATCAACCTTTACTTCATGATAAAGAAACGCTAGTTGATAAGATTGAAACGATTGCGAAAGAAGTTTATGGTGCTAAATCAGTTATCTTTTCTGAAACCGCGCAAGCGCAATTAGCCATGTATAAAGATTTAGGTTGGGATAGTTTAAATGTCTGTATGGCAAAGAACCAATTTTCCTTGAGTGATGATCCTAAAAAGTTAGGACGACCTATTGATTTCGATATTCACATTCGTGAATTACGCATTAGTGCTGGAGCTGAATTTGTAGTGGCACTGACATCCGATATTATGACCATGCCTGGCTTACCAAAAGAACCTGCAGCCAAGCAAATGGGTATTGATGAAAAGGGTAATATATACGGTTTATTCTAGTTATTAAAGGAGGTATTTATGGCCTCGATCGCATATGTAACTGACAAAAATATGATTGAGTTTCATCGTTTGAATGGAAATCATACGATGAATTTTTGGCGGCTTTCAAGTCAAAGAAAGTTTACTCATTTCGCCAAAGGGGATTACTTATTCTTCCTTGCTAAAGGAAGTGAACATCGGATTACACGGGAAAAAGGAATTATTGGTTATGGCAAATTAGCTTTTACTAAAACCATGACCTTTAATCAGATGTGGAATGAGTATGGTAGTTTAAACGGCTTTAGCAGTAGGGAAGAGTTTAGAGAGACCGTTTTAAAAGTGTCCAAGAGTAAGACCATCCCTAAAAGCATGCACTCCTTATTTTTGGAAGATATCATCTTCTTTAAGTACCCACTTTATTTGAGTGAAATTGAAATTAATATTTCCGCTAATTTAGAAAGTTTCTTTTATTTAGATCGTAAAGGTGTAAGTGCCACAACCAAAATACTTAAAAAAGCCCAAGAAATTGGGATTGATGCCTGGCAATTTGCCTTAGATGATCAAATTAACCAACAGATCTTTGAAAAGGATCTACAAAACCATGTTTTATCTGAGCTGATTAACACTATTTTCCAACCTAAAAGTAGTACCGCAAGAACCTTAAGACAGTTTATTAACGATAAGCCAGATTATGAGTTTATTAAAGGGTCGAGTGATGTGATTATTAATCCGTTGAGTCAACATTTGATATTTAATTATGAATATAAGGAGCGGACTAAAGATAATCAGTTTTATAGTTTGCTTGGAAGAATTATGGCATTTAAAAAGCTGGCACAAGCGACAGCGGAGATTAAAGATTTAGGGTATCAGTTGAGTGTGATTAGTGATCAACCGATTGGTGATTATCATTTAGATATTTTAAGTGACTATGATATTGATGGCTTCACTTTTGAAGCTTAATAAGTTCTTTATAAGCAAGCATGCGCGCAAATTTAGATTGAGCCGTAACATGGGGGATACCCCATGTTTTTAATTGATTAAGAAAGTGAGCTTCCTTATCTTTGATTCCCTCAAATAGTTCATATTCTAATTCCACATCACAGACATAATCAAAATGATTGAAGTCCAAACACCATTGGCCAAATTCATCATCAAAGATATAACGTTGTGTCATGGATTGCCCTAACTTTGTCCACTTAAATTGACGCTTGTATGATTTTAGAAAAGTATGAATTTTTAGATCGTCCATGGAAGGGGTGTCGATATTGAACTCACTTTCTAAAAGGCCTGCTTCACTAACTTGTTTTTGAGTGAAGATGATCTGATTATTTTTAGTACGAATCCGTAGCACAATTTTTTGCTTGGTAAAAAAGTGTTCATAATCATCATAGTAGGTATTGGTTTGTTTAGCTTTGAAGCTAAAAAGGGCCAAAGCAAGCAATTCTTTGGCTTTAGCGGGATTTAATAGGCATTTATACTCTATTTCATACTGGACTTTCATACTTGTGGTACCTTGATAGTATGATACAATAGACATGTTAAAAATGAAAGGGAACCACATGCGACGTTTCTTTGTTTCAGCTAAGATTGATGATTTATCTCAACAACTTAAAACTAAGCTAATTCATGAGCTTACCAACCAAGACTGGGTTGTGGACGAAAAGAATCCAGAACTTGTTTTTACGGTAGGTGGTGATGGAACCTTTTTACATGCAATTCATAAATATATTAATAAATTATCTAAGATAAATTTTGTCGGGATTCATACTGGAACTCTTGGTTTCTTTACGGATTATGAAGCAGATGAGATTGATGAAGCCATCCAAGATGTGTTAGTGAAAGAACCAAAAGTTGAAGAAATCAAAATGCTTAAGGTAGAAACCCGCAACGGTAGTACGCATAAGTATTTGTATGCTTTAAATGAAGTTCGGGTTGAAAATATCATTAAAACCCAAACCATTCATGTCACCATTGATGGTGAATACTTAGAAAAGTTTAGGGGTAATGGCTTGTGTGTCAGTGGTCAGGCTGGATCAACCGCATATAATCGCTCGATTAATGGAGCGGTTATGTCCAGAGGGATTGAAGGCTTACAGTTAACCGAAATCTCAGGAATTCATCACAAAGCGTCTCGCTCATTAGGTTCACCTTTAATTCTTTCTTCTAAAAGTAAAATTTGCTTCAAAAATGATAGCTTTGAGGAAGCTGAGTTACTGTATGATTATAAACATCTGCCGATTGATGATGTGAAGGAAATACATATTTCTTTTTCTAATAAAAAAGTAAAAATTGCGAGATACCGCAATACTTCCTATATTCGACGTTTACATAGTTTATTTTAATGAATAGTGCGCGTTTTATTTTCACTACTCATGTGGAAAATAATCGCTAAAGGAATCATATAAGAAAGCAGTGAAGAACCCCCCGATGAAATAAAGGGTAGGGTGATACCAGTGATGGGTAAGATACCAACAATCATACCCATGTTTTGAAATTGCTGGAAAAAGAGCATGCCCAGCATTCCCGCAACCATATACTGTTCCTTGGAGTTATTGTGGTCAATAGCGACTTTTAAGAGTTTCAAGTTAAAGATTAAACTAACAATCACGACAAAGACTACACCGATAAAACCATAATTTTTAGCAATTACCGCAAAAATAAAGTCATTTTGAGGTTCCGCAAAGGCAATTAAGGTCGCTTGGGGACCATGTCCGGTTAAACCGGCAGAGCCTACTGCTAGTAGTGAGGTGTAGAGTTGGGCTCCCCAAGTTCGAGTATGTTGTTCAGTATGGAGCCAGCCATGAAGGCGGTTTAGTCGATAGGAAGCGCCCACAAGCTTTTCTAAAAGGGCTGGATGATATTCAAATAAATACAGTACGCCTCCAAAAATAGCGACTATCCCTACTAGACCAATCAAAATCCACATTGGTTTTATCTGAGAAATCGCCAACATGGTTAAAATAGAAATCACAATCACAATAGGAATTCCAGTATCAGGCTGAAGTACAATTAGAATTAATGGTGGAACAGCTATTTTAAGTATTTTGTAAAATAAAGAAAAATCACTTTGATAGGACATCTTGGTCTTGAATTGATTATGTTCATGGATAATGTTGGCGCTCATTAAGATGAGGACAATCTTCATAAACTCACTGGGTTGAATGGTTCCAATACCAGGTAAGATAATCCAAGCTCGGCTGCCATTAATAGGTGTAATAAAAGGTAAATCAATATAGAAATCTAAGACTAATAAGAATAAAAGGACCATGAGAATCCAGTAGAAAATTTTAATACTGGTAAATAGTCGATCAACCCCAAATTTCAATAAGAAAATCAAAGTCATAAAGCCCAGACCATACCATAAGGCTTGTTTGATTAAAATCGAACGACCATCAATCCAAGCTGGGGTTATGGGAATGGCTCCGTAGATCGCGATTAAGCTAATGGCGGCCATCAATAAAATTAAAAACACTAAAAATAAATCAACGTGAAAGGGTTTGTTAGTGGTTGTTAATTGCTTTTGCGCCATATTTGCTCCTTCTTTTTATTTTTTACTTATAAAAGTGTATAATGATATCATATATTTCGAGGTGAACATGATGCGACGTTGGCACTCATTATTAGATATTATATCATTTCCATTAAAGGTTTTGTTTTCTGCAACCATATTAATGGGAATTGGGGGTTTACTACTTAATCCGAATGTGAATAGCATTATTCCAATAGAAAACCAACTTATTATAACATTTGCACAGTTGTTTCGCTATTTCGGAAGCTTAATGATTTTAAACTTCCCATTCTTTATCTTAATTAAGGCCTTGTCCAAGCGTTATACGGATTCAATTCCAGTTTTTATTGGGGTGGTTGGTTATTTGATTTTCAATATCACAACTATGTTTTTTGTGAAGACGAATCTGGTGCCAGAAGCTTACTTGGCGGTTTTTGGGATTCAGGTGAGCCCATCCTTTATTAATACAACCGCAAGTGGGGTATTGTTGCCCTTACATACCGGGATGATTGGCGCCATTATTGTCATTATCATTACCCGAATTTCCTTCTTAGCGACCCGCCGTATGGGTGGTTACGGGATCTTTTCTTTTATTGATAAAGATGTTTGGGGCTTCCTTTATACTTCAATCTTAAGTATGTTTGCGGGTATTGCGATTGCCTATGTTTGGCCAGGTGTTTTGATGGTTTTAGAGTTTATCTTCCGCTTTATTCGCTCTGATATCACCAATCCCATGAATCTATTCATTTATGGTTTATCTGATCGTATTTTAGGAAGCTTGAGTCTGTCTCAGTTAATCCGGGCACCTTTCTGGTTTAAGGCTGCGGGTGGTTCATGGATTGGACCTGATGGAATCAACTATCTTGGGGATGTTGGGATTTGGACCAAGCAAGTGTTATTAGGTATGATTCCAAAAGGCTTTGGGCGTTTTATTACGCCTTATTATGTGTTGAATCTCTTTGCGATTCCTGCCTTTATTGCGGGTATCTTTAGAACCTTTACTGATAAGCTTGAGCGTAAGAAGTTTAGAGCCTTTTATGTGATCGCGATTCTATTGTCCATCTTTGTCGGCTTCTTATTGCCGTTTGAACTCTTTCTTTTGTTTGTGACTCCCATGCTTTATGTGGTTCATATTTTCATTACCGGACTTCTCTTTGCGATCTTCCAGGCCCTTAATGTGTCCTTAGGTTATACCTTTACCGGGATTGACTTAGTCGCAACCCCAGCTAGTGTGGTTGATTTATTAGTCTTTGTGCGTAATCCATCGATGCAGACCACTATTATCACCATCGTTATTGTTGGGATTGTGGTCGCCTTTACTTACTATATGATTGCGCGTTTATACTTTACTTATTTTGCCTATGATGCCTTAAATGTTGGTCATCTAGATAGTACTGTTGAGGAACTCTTTACGGTCTTTGGTGGTATTGATAATATTCGTATGGTTCACAGTTCCTTTTACCAACTTAAGGTTTTACCGATGAAGAAAGCTAAGGTTGATTTTGGTTTAGCGCCGCTCAAAGATGTGACGAAGATTGTGGAGGGTAAATCAGGATTTATCCTAACCCTTGGATCGGGTTCCTATATTATTCGAAATAAGATGATTAAGATTATTAAAGATCATCAAAGGGAGCTTCTAATGGCTAAACAATTAAAAAGTAAAATTGAGAACGTTGATTGACGTTCTCTTTTCAAAGCTAAAAAAAGCTATGGTATAATAGCTATAGTTTGTGAGGTTTTATGGAAAAAGTTACTCCCATGATGAAGCAGTATTTAAATATAAAAAAGGATTACCCCGATACTTTATTGTTTTATCGTCTCGGTGATTTTTATGAACTCTTTTTTGATGATGCCCGCATTGTTTCTAAGGAATGTGATTTGGTTTTAACCTCGCGTTCTAAGGAAATTGATAAGACACCCATGTGTGGGGTTCCCTATCATTCAGTAACGCCTTATATTCAAAAACTTCTTAATCGAGGCTATAAAATCGCGATTGTGGAGCAAATGGAACCACCTTCCGCAAC
>CAYXES010000003.1:0-26738 GCA_964464075.1 uncultured Erysipelothrix sp.
GGTGTAACCGCTTGCAAATAATTGTGAACTAGTATAAAATTATCACTAAGGAGGAGTTCAAGTATGCCAAGAATTGACGTAGTTGAAGGAATTGGCCCAGCTTATCAAGAAAAGTTAAATGCAATCGGTATTTATACGACCAATGATTACATTAAACGATGTGCCACGAAAAAAGGACGAGTAGAAGTTGCCCAGGAATCTGGAATTTCTGAAAAATTGATTTTAACATGGGCTAACCACATTGATTTATTTAGAATCAAAGGGGTTAGCGAACAATTCGCCGAATTATTAGAAGGTGCTGGAGTTGATACTGTGGTTGAACTTGCTCATCGTAATCCTGTAAATCTATACAACAAACTAAAAGAAACCAACGATGAAAAGAAATTAGTTCGTAGATTACCAGGCTTAAAGCAAGTTGAAAACTGGATCGCCCAGGCTAAAGACCTACCAAGACTTTTAGAATATTAAACCTTAAATAAAGTCAAAAAAAGAACCAACCGTTAAGCAGTTGGTTTTTTTAATAGTCAGAATATTATGGATGTAGAATCTCTATGATCGATCTTAAGACATTTTGATCAAAACCATAATCAAAGGAATGGTTTAAGCGTACTGCTTTACCAAAATGGTAAGCATCCGCTTGAATGGTTTGATCAAGGGCTTGAATGTTGTTTAAATCAAGACCAGAACCAGGCATGATGATGGGTCCATTCACTTCTCTTTGACGTTTAACCAATTCTTTAAGATGTTCTTGACCTTCCATGCAGTTGTCTTTACCTCCTGAGGTTAAAATCCATTTAACTTCAGGATATTTGGATAAGACATCATAGGCTTCAAAAACATCCCGGCTTTGATCAAAAGCCCGGTGGAAAGTGATATTCATTTGGGGGAACTGACTAATGATGGTTTCTAAAAAGACTTCATCCACACTTAAATCCTCATTAAGAGCACCAACCACAATGTTAGTACCATGATACTTATCAATTAAGGCAATGGTATCTAGCATTTCAAGTTTGTCTTGATCACTGTAAATAAAAGAATCATCATGAGGTCTAACCATAATATGAACGGGTAAAAAATCCATTAATAAACAATCTTTAATGGTACGCTCATCGGGGGTTAAACCACCTTTATCCATATTGGATACCAATTCCACCCGACTAGCACGTCCATAAGCAGCTTCTACAATCTCTTTACTCTGTTGAACAATGACTTCCACAATCATTTGATTATCCTCCATCTAACATACTTATTTTACCATAGAAGTCGCCAAAAGCAGCTGTTGAACATAGTCGAATATAATCATTCTACTTTAATTTTTGGCTATTTCATTATAAAATCTAATTCGAGGTAAACTATGAGATACATTATAAACAAATCAACCAATCCTTATTTTAATTTAGCCTTAGATGAATATGCTTTAAGGCAAGTGGATGTGGATGAAGACTTCTTTATTTTATGGCAGAATGAGCCTTCGGTTATTATTGGGAAGAATCAAAATACCATGGAGGAGATTAATCAAGCCTATATTGATGAGCATGGTGTAAAAGTGGCCCGTCGGGTATCCGGTGGGGGCGCGGTTTATCATGATTTTGGGAACTTGAACTTTACTTTTATTATTAAGGTTGATGATCCTTCCACGGTTAACTATAAAAAATATGTACAACCGATTATTGATGCCTTAGGATCCATGAATATTAAGGCGGAAGCCAGTGGTCGTAATGATGTTTTAGTCGATGGTTTAAAGATATCAGGGAATGCTCAACGCATGGCTAATGGTAAGCTTATGCATCATGGTACTATCCTTTTTGATGTGGATATTGAAGCCATGGTTCAGGCTCTTAGTGTGGATGCTACCAAGTATGTGTCTAAGGCATCTAAATCCGTACGTTCACGGGTAACGAATATTAAGGATCATTTACCACCTAACACGACTTTAGAAATGTTTTGGGAGAAACTCCATTACTATTTATCCAATAAAAATCAAGATGCTGAGATTGTCCTTAGTGAATCAGATTATGAGAAAATTAATAAACGGGCCCAAGAACAATTCTCTACTTGGGAGTGGAACTACGGGGCATCACCAGATTTTGATTACCATCACAAATCCCGTTTTGATGGTGGAACTTTAGAAGTCAGTGCTCAGGTAGACCAAGGAGTCATTAAACTACTTCAGTTTAATGGTGACTTTTTAGGCCTTGAAGATGTATCAGCGATTGAAAAGGCACTAATTGGTGTACGTTATGACCTAGCGAGTGTCAAAGCATGCTTATCACAGTTTGATTTATCGCTTTATTTTGGGATGATTTCACTTGAAAATATCCTTAGTTTGATGTTTTAAGAGCGGGCATAATTATTGAATAGCCCCTTCTTCGGTGGTAGGGTGAAATTGTGAGATGTAGTCCACAATTAACAAGAAGAAGGGATGTGTAAATTTATGGCAAAAACAAAAAATGGATTCGTATTAGACTTCCAAAAACAGTTGGATGATGTTGCGAATCTTTTTCCAATGGTGCAAGTATTGGATGAACAAGGTGAAGTTGTTAATGAAGACTTGCTGCCAGATTTAAGTGATGAACAACTGGTAGAGTTGTTTGAAGATATGCTTTGGTCACGGGCTTTAAATGATCGTTCGATCATTTTAGCGCGTCAAGGTCGGCTTGGCTTTTTTGGCCCAACTGCGGGACAAGAAGCGAGTCAACTCGCAAGTCATTATGCATTTACAAAGGAAGATATTTTACTTCCAGGATATCGGGATATTCCCCAATTGGTGAAGCATGGTTTACCACTTCATAAGGCGTTCTTATGGAGTCGGGGTCATGTGGAAGGGAATAAATACCCCGATTCGCTCAAGGCAGTGCCACCCCAAATTATTATTGGAGCACAGATTATTCAAGCTGCCGGAGCTGGTTTAGGATTAAAGAAACGTAATAAACCTAATGTTGCCTTTACCTATACAGGTGATGGTGGCTCATCACAAGGGGATACCTATGAAGGAATCAACTTTGCGGGTGCTTTTAAAGCCCCGGTCGTATTCTTTATTCAAAATAATGGGTATGCGATTTCAACCCCCCGGGATAAACAAACCGCCGCGACCACATTAGCGCAAAAAGCGGTGGCAGCTGGGATTGTTGGGATTCAAGTGGATGGGATGGACGCCCTAGCGGTGTACAGTGTATCCAAGGCAGCCAGAGAATGGGCCCTTGCGGGAAATGGTCCGGTTCTGATTGAAACCATTACCTCGCGTTTCCAACCCCACTCCATGTCAGGGGATGATCCAAAACGTTATCGTGATCAAGCAAGCTTTGAAGAATGGGATAAAAAAGACCCACTCATTCGCATGCGTCACTATTTAACGAAAAAAGGTTTATGGAATGAAGCTCATGAACTGGAAGTGATTGAACGTTTTGATAATGAAATTAAAGAAGCGGTACAAGCTGCGGATAATCAACCAAAACAAAAAGTTTCGGAATTCTTAGAAACCATGTTTGAGGTTCCAAGCTTTACTCTTAAAGAACAGATTGAACATTTTAAAGTGAAGGAGGGTAAATAGTCATGGCTGAACTAACGATGATTCAAGCAATTACCCAAGCTTTAGATCAAGCGCTTGAAAATGATCCCAACACCCTAATCTTTGGGGAAGATGTTGGGGTTAATGGAGGTGTCTTTCGGGCAACCGATGGCCTTCATGAGAAATATGGGGAAGAACGGGTCTTTGATACACCTTTGGCTGAATCAGCCATTGGAGGCTTAGCCTATGGTTTAGCTTTGGAAGACTTCCGTCCGATTATGGAAATTCAATTTTTTGGTTTTGTTTTTGAGGTCATGGACTCCTTGGTCGCTCAAATGGCACGTAAACGTTACCGCTCTGGTAATACCCGTTCCATGCCAGTGACCATTCGTTCACCTTTTGGGGGTGGAGTTCATACCCCTGAGTTGCATGCGGATAGTTTAGAAAGCTTAATTGCGCATTCTCCGGGAATTCGCGTGGTAATTCCTTCCAATCCTTATGATGCCAAAGGTTTACTCTTAGCATCGATTGAAAGTAATGATCCGGTGGTCTTCTTAGAACATATGCGTCTCTATCGTTCCTTTAAAGAAGAAGTACCAGCCGAATACTATACCGTGGAACTTGATAAGGCCAATGTGGTAATGGAAGGTGATGATATCACCTTAGTAACCTATGGTTACATGGTGCAAGAAGCTAAAAAGGCAGCCCTTGCCTTAGCTGAGCAAAATATCAAGGTGGAAGTGATTGACTTACGTACCATTTCACCAATTGACGTGGAAACCATTGTGAAGTCGGTTGAGAAAACCGGACGTTTAATCGTGGTGCAAGAAGCACAACGCCAAGCTGGCGTTGGGGCAACCATTATTGCGGAAGTTGCGGAACGTGCCATCTTAAGTCTTAAAGCTCCGATTGCTCGCGTTGCGGCTCCAGATACCGTTTATCCATTTGGCTTAGCGGAACATGATTGGTTACCAAACCAAGAAGATATTAAAGAAGCAATACTTAAGCTCATGAGTTTTGAGGTGTAAAGGAGGATCTATGACATACATATACAAGATGCCGGATGTGGGTGAAGGCCTACATGAAGGTGAAATCATAAGTTGGTTTGTCAAAGAAGGGGATTTCATTAAAGAAGATGAACCACTTTTAGAGATCCAAAATGACAAACTCTTACAAGAGATTCCAGCACCTCGTACTGGAATCATCAAGAAAATATTTAAAGCAGCGGGTGCCATTGCCCAAGTGGGTGAAGATCTGGTTGAGTTCCAACTAGAGGGATCAGCCCAAGCTGAAGCTGAACCAGTTGAAACGACAACTGAAGCAACCCAAACTACCACTACTGCAGGCCACCCCTTTAGCTTTGCCATGCCGGATGTCGGTGAAGGCATTCATGAAGGGGAAATTATCCTATGGTATGTGAAGGAAGGGGACTTCATTGAAGAAGCTGAACCCCTACTAGAAATTCAAAATGATAAACTAACCCAAGATATCTTAGCGCCCGTTACCGGAAAAGTAACCAGCATTAAGTTTGATGTGGGTAGTGTGGTTCAAGTGGGTCAGATTATCGTGGATTTTGAAACTGAAGAAGATCAACAAGGTCGCTTTTCGAAGCCTTTAGCACAAACTGCGAAAACTGAAGCAGTTGTAGAGGCACCAAAAGCATCTGGTATTAAAGTGGTTGATACCCGTGCTACAGAAGCACCTGCAAGTGCTCCAGCCGCATCGACTGAAGCAACCGGCGTGATTTTGGCTATGCCATCTATCCGTCGTTATGCCCATCAAAATGATGTGGTTTTAAGTTTAGTAAAAGGAACTGGTTCACGGGGCCATATTACCAAAGCGGATATTGATCAATATCTCGCAAGTCCAAGCCCACAAGTGATTGAAAGTACTCAAAGTGCACCAGTCACAAGTAGTCCAGTCCTTGAAGTGGTCGAAGGTGAAATGACCAGTCGTCAAAAAATGACTGTAACTCGCCGTGCCATTTCTCAAGCCATGCGCCAATCGAAAGATAAGGCCGCGCATGTTACCTTATTTGATGAGGTGGAAGTATCGAAACTAATGGCTCATCGAGCTCGTTTTAAAGAACACGCTCAAGCACAAGGTATTAAGCTAACTTATTTAAGCTATGCCATAAAAGCACTGATTAGTGTGGTTAAGAAATATCCAGTCCTCAATGCATCCATTGATGATGCGACCCAGGAGATTGTGTATAAGAATTACTATAACATTGGTTTTGCGACCGATACTGAGCATGGTCTTTATGTCCCTAACATTAAACATGCAGATCAAAAATCTATGTTTAAGATTGCGACTGAAATCGTAACCTTAGCCCAAGCGGCTCATAATCAAGCCTTATCCATGTCGGATATGCGTGATGGTACCATTACCATCACCAACATTGGATCGGCTGCCGGTTTATGGTTTACACCAATTATTAATTATCCAGAAGTTGCGATTTTAGGTTTAGGTCGGATTGATAAGAAACCGATTGTCTTAGATGATGATAGCATTGGGGTTGGTCATATGATGGCCTTATCCTTAAGCTTTGATCATCGGATTGTGGATGGGATGACCGCCCAATTAGCGATGAATGAATTAAAACGACTGCTTAGTGATCCTGAGTTGTTGTTGATGGAAATGTAGGGAGGTAAACAACTATGGTTGTTGGTGATATTGCCATCGATCTGGATACCATTGTTATAGGTTCGGGACCCGGTGGTTATGTGGCTGCGATTCGGGCAGCCCAACTTGGAAAAAAAGTAACGATTGTTGAACGTGATGCGATTGGTGGGGTGTGTTTAAATGTGGGATGTATCCCATCAAAAGCATTGATTAATGCAGGTCATCAATATCAAAATGCCCTTTATGCTAAGCAAATGGGGATTAATATTGATGATGTTAGTGTTGATTTTAAGGCGACCCAAAAGTGGAAAGACGAAGAAGTGGTTCGTAAACTTACGCGCGGGATTGAAGCCTTACTTAAAAAGAATAAAGTAGAAATTATTAAAGGCACGGCCTTTTTCAATGACACCCATCAACTACGGGTTGTGGATGATGAATTCGCCCAATCCTATACCTTTAAGAATGCGATTATTGCAACCGGAAGTCGTCCCATTGAAATCAATGGTTTCAAGTTCTCTAAGCGGGTACTTGATTCAACTGGAGGTCTTAACCTTAAAGAAATCCCTAAGAAGCTAATAGTGATTGGGGGCGGTTATATCGGGAGTGAACTTGCCGGGGTATACGCTAATCTAGGAAGTGAAGTTACCATTATTGAAGGATTGCCTTCCATCTTAGCGCAATTTGATGATGATATGATTAAGTTAGTAGTGGATGAATTTAAAGCTAAAAATGTTAATATCATCACCAGTGCCAAAGCCATTGAAGCGATTGAAAATGATGATGGCGTTTCAGTAACTTATGAGGTTGATAATAAACAAGAAACCATTGAAGGAGACTATGTTTTAGTCACCGTGGGTCGCCGTCCTAATACGGATGATTTAGGTTTAAATATGGCAGGTGTGGAAGTGAATGAACGTGGCTTAATCAATGTTGATAATCAAGGACGCACCTCCCAAGCGCATATCTTTGCGATTGGGGATGTAGTACCTGGTCTTGCCTTAGCGCATAAGGCCAGCTATGAAGCAAAAGTAGCTGCCGAAGTCATTGCCGGTCAAGATAATATTATTGATTATGTGACCATTCCGGCAGTCTGTTTCACCGATCCTGAACTCGCTAGTGTCGGCTTAACTCAAAGTGAAGCCCAGGCTCAAAACTTTAAGGTGAAGGTTGCGACCTTCCCACTGGCAGCCAATGCCCGCGCCTTGTCCTTAAACGCACCTCAGGGCTTTGTACGCTTGGTTTCAGATGCCGATACTGGATTACTGCTCGGTGGTCAAATCGCCGGTGTAGGAGCCTCAGACATCATTGGAGAGCTTGGTTTAGCGATTGAAGCACGGATGAATGTCGAAGATTTGGCTTTAACCATACACGCTCATCCAACTTTAGCGGAAACGATTATGGATGCTTCAGATTTATCCTTGGGTTTCCCAATTCATATCTAAGTAACATAAGAAAAACTCTCGATTGAGAGTTTTTTTGTGTTCTAATAAAGAAGCAACAACTAAGGGTAAAGACAGAGATAAACCTTGAGTGGATGTTGATCAATAAAAGCTTCAATGGTTTTAATGGCGATCTGCTTAGCTTGCTGGTAAGGATAACCATAAATACCCGCTGAGATCAAGGGAAAGGCCATGGATTGGCACTCCTGCTTCAGCGCTAATTTCATAGAATTTAGATAAGCCATTTCAAGTTGTTTAGCTTCATTGGATTGTCCATCTTGATAGATGGGCCCCACTGTATGAATAATATACCTAGCTTTTAAATTGAAGCCTGGTGTAATCACCGCTTGTGAGGTTGAGATTGGTGCCAGTGGCTGACAAGCTGCGCTTAAGGCATCTATCCCAGCCGCTTTAAATATCGCACCACAAACTCCACCACCCATAATTAACTTAGAATTAGCGGCATTCACAATGACATCCACATCCATTTGCGTGATATCTTGATGAACCATCTTAAAGCTCATTGGATCACTCCTCTTATAATATGTTGATAAGTTTATTTACCTAACAAGATTATAGCATGCTTAAAAAAAGAGCGTTTAGAACGCTCTTAAATCTTCGACTAGATTTAACTTCTTACTCTCTACATACAAGGAATAAGAATTCACGATAATAATCAGAATCACTAAGGTACTCGCTAATATGAGAATTTTGATGGGGAAAGAAAACTGAATTTGACCATGAAGATCAAAGAGTTCAACGCTGAGGCGATAAATGCCATAGGCCAAGCTAGTCCCTAAGGCTGAACCAAGCAGCCAAGGTTGACCAACACTATAGATACTTTCATAGATAAACATACTTAGGATATCTTTACGCTGGGCACCCAGTGAGCGTAAGGCTGCGATTTCAGGCTTACGCTTTTGATAACTCGCCATGGATATGGAAACCATATTAATTAAGATGACAATCGCAATGAAAATAAAGACCGCAGTCGTAATAGTATTGATCGAATATTTAATGGTTCGATTCATTAAATCTTCATAACGAGTACTGTAAAGGTTGATCGTCATCGGTAACTCTTGATCCAGTATTTTTAGGTTTAAGGCTTTTATTTCCAGGGCATCTAAATCACTCTCAAGTAGAAATTGAATATAGCTAATTCCTAATTTGGATGTGATTAGCGATTGATAATGATCAAGTGAAATAATAACTAGAGGAGAGGAACGATCGAGATAATAGAAATCTAATGGCATATTTTCTATGACATCATCAACCGCAATACTAAGATCAACTTTCCCATCCGTTAGTTTAAGGACATCCTCTGCCTTTACATCATACATGGGCCCATCATAATCAAGTAAAATATCTTCGCCCCAGTATTCTTTAATCTGCATATGGTTATATAAAACTACACGATCAAGGCTTTGTGATGAAGCTTTGATTTGTTTTAAGAAAGCTTTCATACTTTGGTTATCTAAACCAAGGATCGTAATATCAAAGCGGCCTCTATCTTCTGGATCAAGGTTTAATGCTAAAACATTGGGATGATATGCAAACTCATCGTTAAGGGTGAGGTAGGTCGTTTCATAGTAATGAACTTGACTCTTAATCTCTTTTTCGGCATCAAGGATGAGTTGTAGCTTCGCCATATCTTGATTTAAGTTGTCAATTTGGGACATGCCTCGCATCGTGATAGTTGTGTCATGTTTGCGAACTAAGGCTTCCGAGAAATTAAGCAAAGAACCAACCCAGGCATTAATGACGATTAAGATTACCAGCGCAATCCCTAGGGAAGCTTTAATTCCTTTATAGTCTTGGTGACGCATGATATTAAAGCGAGCATATTGTTTTAATGGTTTTGTTGATAAGGTAGTTTGTGCTTTAATCTTTTTAATCTGTTTGAGGCGCAGGGTTTCTAAGGAACTACGTTTAAAGAGTTTACGACTCATAACAATTAAGGCTAAGGCAATGGCGATGATCGCTCCAACAATAATGATCAGAAGCACCGGAAAAGGAAGGTTAAAGAATATGTTTGGGATTTCTCGTGTCGAATCGATAAAAATCGAACCAAGATTATTATGGAGAAACTTTAGTAATAAGAGTGTGAGTAACATCCCCATCCCTAAGCCCAAGCTAATACCAATAAAACCTAAGAGCATGGCCTCAAATATTAGTACCAACTTGAGTTGATTTTGGGTTGCCCCAACGGAGCGTAGAACCCCAAAGGTATGGAACTTATGAGTAAAGAGAGTATTGAAGGCATTGAAGATAAGTGAGAAAGTCGCTAGAGCTACAATTACAATCATGGTTAGGGTAATCACAATAAAGCCGTAGAGTACCGGTGGTGCTTTACTTTGAAAGCCCCCAAAGAAATTATACTCTTCATTATAATAAGCAAGAGCCCCTTCATAAGCTAGCGTAGGATTGTTGAGGGCAGCTCCAATAAGTTGATCAATATTTTTAGTACCTTTAACGAAAGCCAAATCAATATATAAACCATGTGGTCCAACCTCGATCTCATTTGGTTTTTGATAAAAGCTGGCAATACGATCCTTTTTAGAACGACCCACCACGATTGCTTCAATCTGATGACTTGCTTGCGTTTCATTATCAATGATTTCGATCGTCACTTGATCATTGATTTGAAGCGGTGAGCCTTGTGGAATCACAATCTCATTGATGCTAGTCGAGGCGCGTCCATCGATGATGGTTTTCTCATCACAAAATTCTTTTGGCTCATCCAAATGACATGGACCATAGGTTGAGCTAGTAAGATAGATATCATCTTCAAGTAGCATCATACGAAGTCCGCTACTTTCAATTCCCACATTAAAAGCTGCAATATGTTCCCGTCCAATCGCATCTAAAAATGGGTCTAATTCTTTAATCCGTACCACCGATGCATTCGATTCAATTTCACGGGTCATGTGTTTACCATAACTGGCGAAAACACTGGTCATGGTCATGGAGACCATGCTGATCATAGCGATGGTTAAGGCCACACTAAGAATCACCAGAAAAGAAGTATAACCGTACTTCTTCAGATTAGATGCGGATAGTTGCCACAATATTTTCATACCAGCACCTCATCAAGGATGATTTTCCCATCCTCAAGTTTAATGATACGGTTGGCTTGTTGGGCGATGCTTTCATCATGAGTAATCAAAATAATGGTTTGATTGAGCTCTTGATGGGATGTTTTAATGGTATCGATGATTTCTTGGGAATTCTTCTGGTCTAGATTACCGGTAGGTTCATCCAGCAAGAGTAATGAAGGACGATTCATAAGAGCCCGCGCAATGGAAACCCGTTGTTGTTGACCACCGGATAGTTGACTGGGTAAATGGCTTAAGCGATCCACTAAATGGAATTTGTTGATCAACAAATCAAAATATGTTTCATCCACTTTTTCATTATCAAGCAGAATAGGTAAGCGGATATTATTGCCAACATCCAAGGTTGGAATTAAATTATAAAACTGATAAACTAAACCAATCTGTCTTCTACGAAAGATGGTCAGGGCATTTTCATTTAATCGTGAAATATCAACCCCATCAATTTCAATGGATCCTGAAGTTGGGGTATCTACACAACCCAACATATGGATAAGGGTTGATTTACCACTACCACTAGCACCTACTACCGCAATGAATTCACCTTTATCCACTGAAAAAGAGACATCATTTAACGCATAAATGTCTTCCTGAGCTTGTTTATAAATTTTTGTAAGATTTTTGACTTCTAATAGTTTCATAGTTTCACCTCATTGTTAGTTTAGTATAAAATCTACTGATCAAAACGAACAATTGTGTCACTATTGAAACCGTTGAAATTGAAAGGTGAAGGTATTTCCATCCACTAAATATAAATCACCGTCTTGATTCAGCATAATCGCTTTAGCGATCGCTAAACCGATTCCTAAGGTATTAGAACTAGCTCCCGCTAAGGTGAAGAAACGCTCAAAGATGCGTTCACGATAAACTTTCGCGATCGCATCTCCATCATCGGAAATATGAATCAGGGTGGATAGTCCTTGACTGATTGTGGTAATTTCAATCTTGGTTTTGGCATATCGGAGTTTATTTGAAAGCACATTAAGAAGTGCTTCTTGAGATTTACTTACATCACAAAGACAAGCACTATCTTCAAGCTCTAAAATAATATCAAGTTTAGCTTCATCAATTAAGGGCTGCATACTCATTAAGGTATCTTCAATAAGGTCAACTACTGAAATAGTTTCCAATTTAAAAACCTCGGTTTGTGCTTCGAGTTTGATTAAGCGTAATAATCTATCAATTAGAGTCTTTAAACGCAAGATTTGATAATGGGATTGATAGACTAAATCGTCCTCTTGATTTTGTAGTTCATTAAGGATCAAAAGGGAAGCCAAGGGAGTTTTAAGCTGATGCGAGATGTCCTCAAGAGCCTGTTTTAAAAAGTCATGTTGCTGGGTGAGCTTTAAGTTCATGCTTTTTAAATGTACGGTAGTACGATTAAGTTCGGCTTGTAGTTTAGCGAGTTCTCCTTCTTGATAAGCTTCAATATCATAGGTATAGTCGCCCTCATTAAGCTTTTGGAGAAAGAGCTTAAGATTATTGACCCGCTGTTCCCGTTGATTGAGAAATTGAACGATAAAAAGTACCACCATCAAAAAGCTAACCCCAATCCCAAGCAGGGGATGTAGATAGCTAAGTAGTGCCCCAATCACAAATGCAAGTAAGAGTTGAACTAATAATTTAAGGTTCTCTTTGTCATTAAGATACTTCATGGTTTTAAGGTATAACCTTTCTTATGGATGGTTTCGATTGTGACATAATCGGCAAGCTTAGCACGTAAACGACGCATCGCAACATTCAAAGTATTTTCTTGGTAAAGGTCATCTACAATATTTAGGTGGTCATTAAGCATTTGACGGGTGACAATTTGTTGGGGATGGCGCATCAAGAGTAAGAGAATGCGATATTCCTGGACACTAAGATGAATGACTTCATCTTGATAAGTCACAATTGCATTATGCGTATCGATTTTTAAATCTTGGAAGTGTAGATAGCCTGCTTGAGAACGTCTAAGTAGAGCATCCATCCGTTTCTTGAGCTCGACTAAGGAAAAAGGCTTGGTGATGTAATCATCACCACCACTATCAAAGCCTTGGATAACATTGGCTTCATCATCTTTAGCGGTCAAAAACATTAAAGGGGCGTTAGAAACAGTCCTTAATTTAGTCACAAAATCATAGCCTAATCCATCACCTAGAGTAATATCGACACAGTAAAAGTCATAGCTAAAGTCCATCATGAGTGCTTCTTGCAGACTAAAAAAGAGACTGGTTTCATAGCCTTCTTGTTCAAAGTAACGTTTTAAAGCGTACGCTAAGGTACGATCATCTTCAATTAAGGCAATTCTCATAATCTCATTATAACTGAAATCACCTTATTATATGGAACAATCCTGTCACATTTTACGGGCAATCCCAAAGGTGAAGACGCCTTTACGATTGAAGTTTAATTGAAAACCTAAACTTTCAATTAACTTATGGCTTTCACGATTGATATTACAGCCATTCGTCATCCTGCTCCAAAGTGGGTTCACAAAATTAAAGATGGGTTTTAAAAAAGAGTGTTGAGCTTGTTCATGTTCGATGAAAAAATATTGTCCTTGAGGTTTTAAGACCCGCTTAATTTCTAAGATTGCTTTACTTGGATCAGGAATTGAACATAAGGCTAAGCTCATAACGATACTATCAAAACTTTCATCTTCAAAGGGTAGGTCTTCCGCGGAAAAAACATGGTAGGTCACCTGATCAAAGTAAGTCATCTTATCATGCACATCCAAAGCATCTAGACTCTCTATCTGATTAAAGTTATAGTATTTCATATTGACCCCCGTAGCAAAACCGATTTCTAAAACCTTACCCCGTGCTTGAGGCATAAGATTTTTGCGTATCTCATCTAAGATAAGAAGCTCTAAAGGCTTCATAAAGATATCATAGGCTTTCATAGAGGTCTCCTTAAATTATGCCAATTATAACATGGGTGAATGCATGTGGATTTAATGATGCTTAGCAAGCATATGATTTGCCTTAAGTGTGAGGCAGTTCTACAATTAAATCAGAGAACGATAAGTTCGATGGAGGTGAATTCGTGGTGAAGAAAACTAATTTCTTTGAGGTTGCCCCAAAAGCAATGAGTAATCTAATTAAGATGGAAGGTTATTTCCAACAGGAATCAACCATTGACCCCATTATTAAAGAATTAATTAAGATTAGAGTATCCCAGATTAATGGTTGTGCCTATTGTTTAAATATGCATGCGATTGATGCTTTAAAAATAGGTGAAACCCAACAACGTATCTTTTTAACCAGTGCTTGGTGGGAAACAGAACTTTTCACAGCTAAGGAAAAAGCAGTATTGAAACTTGCTGAACATATAACCTTAATTAGTGAAAAGGGAGTACCTCATGATTTACTCGAAGAAGTCTTAAGCTTCTTTAGTGAAAAAGAGTTTGTGGATTTGGTATTAATGATTACTCAAATCAATACCTGGAATCGTATTAATATCGCAACTCATAACGATATTGATAAAGATTATAAGTAAGTTAAGCCTATGGCCAAAAAAAGATATACTCATTAGGGTATATCTTTTTTAATGTCTTTTGTCAATTCAAGATTAAGCGATCACTATAATTCAAATCAAGTAATCAATGATTAATATCATTGGATTTTAAGGTGAAAAATAGTTAAAGATAGTTGATTATGAGGATAATTTTTCATCGTTTTAAACAGAGAGTGATATAATAAAATAGGAGGCAATCATGAAAAAGATAAGCTATGGTATTTTAGGACCCGGTTATATTGCGCCACGATTTGTGGAAGCTGTGAATTTAAGTGATGTTGGGCAGGTAATGGCAGTAGCGTCCCTCACAGAAGGTCGTGCTTATGAATTTGCCCAGAAGCATGAGATTAAATACCACTATGATAATTATGAAGCTTTAGTTTCTAATCCTTTGATTGATGTCGTTTATATTTCAACCCGCCATGATGATCACTACGATCATATTATGCTGGCTTTAAAACATCATAAGCATGTTTTGGTTGAGAAACCCATGGTTTTAAAAGAAGCACAAGCTGTAGCTTGTTTTGCTTATGCAAAGGCGCAGGGTTTATTTTTGATGGAAGCCCAAAAGATGGTGTTTTTGCCTTTAATTAAGGAATTGAAAAAACAAGTTGATGCGGGTATTATTGGTGACTTACGTTTAATTGAAACCTCATTCTCTTTTGCGGATCGTTTTGAAACAGGTCATTGGATGATTTCCTTCAAACATGGTGGTGGTTTATTCGCAACCTCATCCTATGGCTTAAGTTTTTCCCATTACTTTGCCAATAGTAAGCCTGCAAAGATAAGTGCGTTAGCGAGCTTGTATGAAAATAAAGCTGATCGCTATGGTGTCGCAAGTATCCTCTATGAGAATGGGATTTTAGCTCACACTCGTTTTGGTACGGATGTTGAAACGCGCAATCAAGCCTTTTTATATGGTTCCAAAGGTTATATAAAAATAGATTTATTCTGGAAGAATGACTTTGCGAAATTATTTCTTCATGATGGAACTACTCAGGATATTCAAGTGGATACCATCAATGATATGGTATATGAAATCAATCATGTCAATGAGTGTTTAAACAAGGGATTGCTGGAATCACCAACGATGTCGGCCACCTTCACAACTCAATTAATCTATGATATGGAAACCATTAAGAATATGATTAGTGAGAATGGAAGCTAGGATGATTTTTGGTTTTGGACAAGTAGAAATTTCTATCAATGAACCCATGCGTATGGATGGCTATTTTGATCGAGTTCAAGCTTCAAGTGGTATGACCTTTCCTTTAATGAGCACGGCATGTATCATTAAAACAAGCAACCATACATTAGTGATTATTGGTCTTGATATTTTAGGTGTTGATTTAAATATTACCCAAAAAGTAAAGGCCACGATTAGTAAGAGATATCAAATTGATGAGCAGCATATTATTCTTAATGCTTCCCATACTCATGCCTCCTATGCATCCGCTCGTTTTGGAGACTTAGGTGGTTTTTTTGTGTTGGAAGATCCAAATGAACTTGAATTAAGTTATTATGAGAATTTACCTAATAAGATTGTTGAAAGTGTAGATGTTGCTTTTAAAAATCTTCAAAAGGGAAGCATAAGCTACCAACAATGTACCATCGAAGGAGTTTCATCCAATCGGGTTAATAAACATAACTCTTTTAATCAGGTAGCGACCATCTTTCATTTTAAGGATGCACAAGATCAGTTAAAAGGAATATGGACGATTTTTGCGAATCATCCCACCGTTCTTAATTATACGAATACCCAAGTGTCCAATGACTTTATATCCTATTATCATCAAAAGTTAAAGGAACACTATCCTGATATCACATGCTTGTATCTTCAAGGTTGTGCAGGCGATATTTCCAGTCGTTTTGTGAAGCAAGATGCCAGTATGGCTCAAGCTCAGATGATTGGGTCACAATTCGCAAAGCAAGTGTTAACATGTCAAACCCCTTTAATTCAACTCACAAAGTTAAAAGATATTAAATATAGAGAGTTAATATTTGATGCCCGTAACTTTAGTGAAGATCTTGATAATCAACTTAAACAAGCTTATGATGCTTATCAAAGTGGTCAAGCCCAGGGTCTTCATCACTATGAATTGCGTAGTTTATATGCAACTTATGAAGGCTTTTTGATGGCCAAACAAATTCAAATAAAGTTGAAAGTTCCGACTTTAAAGGCAAGTATGAGTGCCATTGAATGGGAAGAACTCATCCTCATTACAACTCCCTTTGAAACCTTCACTGGTATTGATATGCAGATTCAAGCCATGAGTTCAAAGGATGTGGTGGTTTTGGGCTATACCAATGGGTATCTTGGATACTTGGTGGATGAAGCGAATGAAGACAATGAGTTATCTTATGAAAGACAGATGATGGTTATAAAAAAAGACTCCTACAAGCAAGTGCTTGATCAGAGTCAAAAATTCATTGAAAAGTAAAAGGGATGTCAGCGACATCCCTTTATTAGCATATAATATGTGGCTTAGAAGAAACCAACGAGTGCACCTAATAGACCAAGAACTAGGACTAATAAGATACATTTGACTGGTGACCAGCCGCGTTTGATTAGATAGTAAAGCAATAAGGTAATTCCAAGTGGAATTAATTTAGGCATAATACCATCTAATACTTCTTGAATAATTACAGGTTCTGCAGCATCTGGGTTTAATACTAATTTAGTAGCAGTACCACCATAAACGGAGGTAAGAGCTCCAACAACCATAACCCCCAGAATACTTGCAGCTCTGGTAAATTCTTTAGCGTGTTTGGTTAGTGCATCAATGGCGTTAACACCAAGGTCATATGACCAGTGCATCAACCAGTAACGAACCCCGAAGTGAACGATATTGAACATTGCCAAGAATACGAATGGTCCAGCGATGTTGCCTTCAAGTGCTAAGTTAGCACTGATACCGGCAGCAATTGGAATTAAAGTAAACCAGAAAATAGCATCACCAATACCACCTAGTGGACCCATTGCAGCTACACGTACTGCACGGATGGTTGCGATATCAGCTTTTTGTTGCTCAAGGGATAAAACGATACCCATAACGAAAGTTACTAGGAATGGGTGAGTATTAAAGAACTCAAGGTTGTGTCCCATAGAAGCAGCTAAGTCTTCTTTGTCTGTATGAATCTTTTTAAGCCCTGGAATGATTCCATATAACCAACCAGCAGCTTGCATACGTGCGTAGTTAAATGAACCTTGAAGGAACAATGAACGCCATGCCATTTGATTCAGTACTTTTTTATCCAGCTTTGCGGCTGGTGTCAAATTTCTGTATTGTTCAACATTAGATGCCATCAGTGTCGCCTCCTTGTCCTCCGGACATGCCGGCAATTTTAACATTCATTTGGAAGTCATACACTGCAACAGCGATACCAATTAAAGCAATCGCTAGAAGTGCGGCGCCTCCAAGCACAGGATCAACAACGTTTGCGATAGCAAATCCCGCAAAGTAGAAGCCCCAGTATTCTTTAGAAAGCATAACTTTCATAAGCACTGCAAATCCTACGAAGCGCATCATACCACCAGCAGCACCTAAACCGTCCCAAACCCATTGTGGGAATACTTCGGTTAAGGTTGTACCGATTTGTTGACCGAATAATAAACCTAAGAATACAACTAAGCCGAATAATAAACCAAGCATAGCCATTGCAAAGTAGTTAAGAAGTTCAATACCTCTTGTGTCAGCTTTTTCAGCCATTTGATCAGCTTTAGTCATAAGTGGGGACATTACTGTAAATAGTAATACAACAGCTTGTTGTCCCAATAATGCAAATGGAATAGATAATCCAAGTGCTTGTTCTGGATCAGTTAGATCCATCGAAATTGCAAATACGGTTGCCATAATTCCACCGATAACGGCGTTAGGTGGTTGTGCACCACCGACTGGCATACTTCCAATCATCATTAATTCGTAGGATCCACCAACAATTAAGCCGGTTTGCAAGTCCCCTAGGATTGCCCCTACAATCGGCCCCATAACGATAGGGCGGTAGAATGATTCGAGGAAGTTGAATTGGTCGATTGCTGCCACGAAGGTAACAAGTACAACCAATAAAATTTGAAACATATTAAATTCCATACAATTTCATCTCCCTTTCTTATTTAAATAATTTTCCGAGGTTCTCAGCAGATTCGCTAGGAACTTTGCGGATTTCGAGTTCGACACCCAACTCCTGCAAACGCTTAAAAGCAGCTACATCATCATCATCAACTGCCACTACAGTTGCGACTTGACGTTTGCCTTCCGCCATATGCATGTTACCGATGTTAACTTTCTTAATGGGAACGCCACCCTCAACCATCTTTACGACGTCTTGGGGATTATCCACAATAATGAAAATCTTCTGACTATCACTCGCTTTATGAATTACGTTGATTGTTTTTTCAATCGTAAAATAGCGAGTTTGAGCGTAACTTGGTGCGCTCATGTTCATTAGATTTTGGCGAAAGCTATCGCCGGCGACTTGGTCATTAGCAACCAAAATAAGATTGGCTCCTACAACCGATGTCCACTGGGTTGCCACTTGACCGTGTATCAAGCGACTGTCAATTCTGGTAAGAAGTATATTTGGCACGTCCTCTATCCTCCTTCAGCGTAAACACTTTTGTGTAAACGTTTACCTGCCTTAATTATAACTTACATCATTTTTTTAATATTTATAATTTTCTGTGTTGTATTTGACTTTTTTAGTAATTTTTAAAAACAAAATTGACAAATTATGCTTATTTTTGTATTTATGCGTTATAATGATGATAGATAAAGAAATTGTTAATCATTAATAGGTAAGACCAGGAAAAGCATGCTTTTTTAGTTCAACTCATAAAACATAGTGAAATACATATTAAACGAAGTTTTCTAATTATTCTATGGAAAGGGGGCTATGATTAGGCCGCCATAATCTAACCTAATCATACAATATTATCATGTTTAATAAAACTACTTCCGCCCAAATTACTAAGTATTATCAGATTTTTAATGAATTAACCGATGATACCATCTCAACTTTGAATGTGACAACGAAGAACATTCGTCATCAAAACATTAATCGTTTCTTTCAATTTGATAAGCCTACCTACATAAAATGTACCAAGGGAATCGTGATGATGGCCTTAGCGAATGAGGATAATCCCGATCAGATTGACTTTTATGTGGTGCACCGGGTTGTGAAGATTAATAAACGCGTTCTCTATAATTTTGTATCATTAACCAAATCCAGTACCTTGGTTATTTACAGTGAGCCAGGTACAAAACGCAATATCATCCACTTGGATAAAGAAATCAAGATACCCAAGATTATTCCAACCTTTTCCATTAATCAAGTTTATGCCTATTACTTACAGGTCAAAGGGTCAGCTTATTTCTTTAGTGGAGAAAAACATAATTATTGGGAATTAACCTATGTGGATACGGGTCAATTAAAGACCACCATTAATGGGATTACCCATGAATTGAATGATAAGGATCTCATTATTTATGGGCCCAATCAATTCCATAATCAATTCATTGATAATGATCGGGTATGTTCCTATCTAACGGTGATGTTTGAGATGAATCCCGAACATTATTCAACCATAGTCAATCGTAAATTCCATGTGAATCGTCATCTGCATCCCATCATGCAAAAGATTATGAAGGCCACCACCAATGAAACCTTACTGGGTGAACAACTCCTTTTAGTTTATCTAAAGGAATTAATTTTAGAACTCTATCAGTATGATTATGTGGATGCTCAAATGATTACCACACCCGCTCAACAACGCTTTGAGGATGAGATGCTGAATGAAATCATTGTCTTTATTAATGAGAATTTATCTGAGCCTTTAACGGTGGAGGCTATCTGTCAGAAATATGCGATTAGTCGCTCTACCTTACAAGCACTCTTTAAGAAGAATATGAATGTAGGGCCCAAGCATTTCATTAATGAACGCAAGCTCGCTCAAAGCAAGCTCTTAATTAAGGAGAATAAGTATACCTTATCCGAAGTAAGTGAGATGTTGTCTTATACCTCCATCCATTATTTCTCAAGGACCTTTAAAAAACGCTTTGGTATCACTCCAAGTGAATATGCCAAATCCATCTATAAATAAAAAAACTCATCGCAAGATGAGTTTTAACGTTGAATAGCGTAAATATAATCGTCTAAGAATTCTCCAATGCAATCATAAACAATGTCTTCAAAGGTTGCTTGGATTTCACCTGCGACAACTTTACGGTATTGGTTCGGTAGCCATTGGTACAAGACCGGCATCAAGATTTCATTATGATTGATGTTATGACGGAGGGTTTCAATCGCAGCTTCCACTTGATCATAAGGCAAGTAATAGCGAATCCGATCCGAATAGGAATAAGCACGTTTTAGTTTTTGTGCCTTGTCATCACCCACATAATATTTTTGCCAGTATTTAGGATCTTCAAGCATGACACTTTCTAATACTTCTCTTAAATTAGAAGGATTATCTAACATGAGTTCACTTTCAATCTGTGCTAAAGCAAAGAGAGCTTGACGATAACCAAAGGTTAGACCTGGACCAACTTTTAGAATGGCGATATCATCATCGACCATTTGACGTAAACCTTCTTTGGTTTGATAGTCGGTACTGTGTCCTTCAAAGACTAAACTATCATAAGCAGCTTTTGCTGCAACTAAGTTTTGAGCTTTTTCACTGTTGTAGTGGAAGACTTGGTTATCTCCAAATTCAACGCCCGGTTGAACCACAATCCCAACGACATCATCCCAGTTTTCAGCCGGTAAGGTTGATTTAAAGACATTGACTTGATGATTGAAATCATCAACTTGGGTAACTTCTAAGGTATCGACCTCTTCTTGTTCACCACCTGGAATTGGTACTTCACTACCAACGATAAAACTTGGTTTAATGGCTTGGGGGTCTTGCTGTTTCAAATCCGCATAGGCCTTATTCGCGACTTCCATTAAGATGGCAGCCCGCTTCGCAACCACTTCGACTGGAAGGGGAGCGTGAGGGTCATCACTGGAAATCTTCATTGAAGTATCAATATGGATTTTAGTAAAACCCGCAAAGACATATTGGTAAATAAGTTCTTTCGCCTTTTCCATCGCGGTTGCTTCATCATGATTAATAAAGGTTAAAGGACCTAAATGGTCGCCTCCTAAGATAATCTTATTAAAGTCATAGCCCATTTCATCACATAGGTCTTTTACCATATTTTTAAAATCAATGGGTTTCATACCGGTATAACCACCATATTGATCCACCTGATTAGCTGTGGCTTCAATCACTAAGGGAGTATCGGTTGTTTTTGCTTTTTTAATACAAGCCTTTAAGACCATGGGATTAGCCGTACAGGCACTGTAGACACCTTTGATATTGGATTGATGTCGATTTTTTAAGAGTTGTTTTAAGGGATTCATTTTTCCTCCTTTGAGAGCACTTCACTGATAGAGTAACGTGAGATATCAAGATGGGCTCCCCGCTTAACTTCCACGGTAATAATGTCATCCTTGATTTCAATGACTTTACCATAGATACCACCCGCAAATAAAATACGTTTACCAACTTGGATATCTTGGTGTAATTGAACAAGATAAGCTTTACGCTTTTTCACCATGGAAAAGCTATATAAATAGTAGACTACAATAACAATTAGAAATAAACCTGCCATCACAATGGATGACGCTAAAATTTGTTCCCACATAGTGCTGCTCCTTTAAATTCCATCTTCGCTATCGAAGTCATCTTGGGTAGGTGCTTCATAGACAAAACGTAGAATTTGTTCTTTACCGGTGTTCACAACTTGGTCGGCTAAGCCTACAACATCACTTTCAAATTGTCTCATCATATTTAATTCAATTAAAAGTGGTAGATTAGCGCCCGCAAGCACTTCAATGTTTTCATAATTGCTGGCGACGATACAGGCAGACTTAAAGGGTGAACCACCCGCTAAGTCAGTTGCGAAGATGATTCCATCGCAGGTTTGATTTAAGTCTTCAATCGCATTCACCATCGCTGCTTCGAGCGTCTCAGTGGTTGCGCCTTCAATAAAATCCAAGGCATAAAAATGGGTTGGTTTCCCCCCAATGAGGGTCAAGGAACTTTCTAGACCTGTTGCAAAGTGTCCATGACCAGAAATAATTAATCCTATCATGATTGACCTCCATGTCCGTATAAGGTTACCCCTTTAACCACTCTATTTACACTTCCACTTGGATCGGGATTATCAGGGGTCCGATCTAAGGCTAATGATTTAAATAAGCTCAGCGTTTGTGCCAAACTTACATAAGCTAACGTCACAAGATTATCATGAAGTGACTTGGCTTCTTGGTAGATAACCTTTAAATGATCAAAGTCATAATCTGAAGCATTCTTTAGGGTATCAACAATTAGAATTTGACCCTTATTTTCTTCTTGACTCATTTCAGTAATTAAATCAATTTCATAACGACGTACTTCTGGTTTGGTGGATAAGTACATCACACTTAAGGTTTTAGCATTTAAGAATGATTTCGGACCATGTCTAAAGCCTAAGAAGGTGTTAAAGAGACTGGCGGTCTCACCACCGGTTAATTCTAAAAGCTTTAGGGCTGATTCTTGCGCAATTCCTTTGTGGGTATGGCTACCGAGGTAGACAATGCGCTCAAAATCAAATTGATCCATTTGTTGTTTCAAGACTTGGTAACCTTCATTTAAGAATGCTTCCACCGCAAGGCTGAGAGTTTCAACATCATTACTGGTGATTGAAGAATCAAGCAGTAATAAAGCCATCAGATACATATTGGTGAAGCTAGAAGTCATCGCAAAACCAATATCATGGGTTTCTGGTGTTAATTCAATGGATAAGATATTATCATGATGATTCGCAAGATCAGCGAGCTTACCATTGGCATTACAAGTAATAAAGATGTGCTTAATATCAGTGCAGTGGTTTTCGACCTCAAGAAAAGCCCCAATGGATTCGGGTGAGTTACCAGAACGTCCAAAAGACACCATAATGGTTGGTGCATCTTTATCCAAACAAGCTGCGACATCAGTAAGTAAATCAGTCGTTGGAATGGATTGTAGGTTAGCCTTAACTTTAGTTTTCAAATTACCCATGAGGGTATTCCCCACAAACTCAGAGGAACCCGCACCACTAAAGACAATGTTGGCTAGGGGATTATTGATATAATCCTTGATAAATGCTTGATATTTTTCTTGGTTGGCATCATATTGTTGTTTGGTTTTACGCCATGTGGATGGCTGATGATTTATTTCTCTTGCGGTTTCATACGCATCGAGTTGCTTTAAAGTTTCTTTTGATAAATTAAAATACATACTATCCCTTCTTTCTATGTCACTTTTATTATAAGGCATTAAACTTGTGATAAGGTTGTTAGTTTTGTGTTAGTGTTTGCATTTATTAACGAATGTTAAATTTAGAATACACAAAATTAAAAAACTCACTATAATAAAAGGTGAGGTGTTACTTATGAAAAAAAGAGATTTACGCCATATTAATTTATATGAAGATAAAAAAGGACAAACAATTTTATATGATCCTAAGAAAAAAGAAGGCTATATCGTTCCTGCTGATGATGTTGGTAAGTTGGCCGCACTACAATACCGTTGGTATGTGGTTTTAGCGGTTGGGATTTTAGCTCATTTATTATTTAATTTGAAATGGTGGTTAAGTTTAGCCATTGTGGTAGTCGTGTTTATCTTAGGTGAGTATACCTATCGTGTTGGGATGCTTAAGAAATATGATCGGATTCAAAACTATACACCAGCAAACATTTTGGATAAGTCCATTGAGGCTTACAAACAAGATAAGAAGGCGATGCTAAGTCGGATTGCTTTGTATTCAGCTCTAGGAGCCTTAGCGTTTCTATCAACCCAGGGACAATCCATTAAAATGGTTGAAACTCAAATTATGTATTTGGTAGGAGCTTTTGCCTTATTAAATGCTGGCTATCATCTTTACATTTATCTAAAAAGAAATAAATAAATAAGAGCGATTGATTCATTCAATCGCTTTTTTCTAGATTGACAAGTATGATAGCATGTATTATTTTGGTGATAGTAAAGATTGAGGTGATTAAGATGCGCATCATTGATTTAAGTATGGAGCTTAAGAGTGGGATGGATGTTTATGAAAGTGATCCCCCAGTAACAATAAATGTAGTTCATGATTATCATACCCATAACTGGCAACTACGCCATCTTAGTATGGGTTCCCATACTGGAACTCATGTAGATGCTTTTTCTCACATGCACCAAGGAAAAGCCAATCTCGATCAAATACCGCTAAAACGCTTTTTTGGACCCGCTCAATGTGTGAGTTTAAACCAAACGTTTCCTAAGGGTCTTGGGCTTTTCTTTATTGAAGCAGTGTCAATCAAACATCTAGATAGGATATTAGAATCCAACCCTGGATTTGTGGGTGGAAATATTAGTGAAAGTCTAGAAAGAGCCTTATTAAAAAATAATATCATTACTTATACGAATCTAATCAATTTGGAATTGCTCCCTAAAAATCAAACCTTCATGTTTTATGGCTTACCTTTAAAGATTCAAGCGGGGGATGGTTCGCCGGTACGAGCGATTGCGATTATAGATTAAAAAAAGACCATTAAGTATGGTCTTTTATTTGATTAGGATGGTGCCCGAGGACGGACTCGAACCGTCATGATATCTCTATCGGTGGATTTTGAGTCCACTGCGTCTACCAATTCCACCACTCGGGCATTGCTTTTATATTTTAAATCAAAAGGATTTGAATTGCAATCAAAAAGAGGTTGTGGCGAGGGCGAATCCATGCTCAGTAATATAAATAAAAAAACCCATATTTGGGTTTTAATCTTTTAATGGCGGAGAGCATGGGATTCGAACCCACGGAAGCTTGCACTTCGCTGCCTTTCCAAGACAGTGCCTTAAACCGCTCGGCCAACTCTCCAACAGTCAACAAACATTATACAAAAAAATAAGATGTTTGTCATCCACTATTTAAGCTTTATACCAAATGTCTTGGTATTGTGGGGTGGTTTCAAATTTATGAACCACATAAGGGCAGACTGGTTTGATCTTGAGTTGGTGGGTTCGCGCATAATCAACAACATGTTCCAACAAGCGAGCTGCAAGTCCTTGATTTCTTAAGCTAGGATCGGTATTGGTGCTAGTAATGGACATCACCTCATCTTTGATCTTATAACGCATGGAAACGTCCATTTTAGCCTCATCACCCATATAGAAATACTTTTCATTTTGCTTAATCTTCATTTTATCTTATCCATCCTTTATAATCTATGTAAGTTTATTGTACAAAAAGTGTGCTTTAAATACCACTTTTGTGAGCTAGGAGGATCTGATGCGTTTATTTTTAGGAATTGAACTTACAAGTGAAGTCAAAAACCATCTCTTAAATATTCAACATCGTTTAAAACCTTACTTTTATAGTGGACGTTTAGTACCACTTGAAAGATTACATATGACCTTATTCTTTTTTGGTGAAGTTAATGATGGCCAATTTCATGACTTAGAAGACCTTTTAAATGACTTTGATACTTCTAGTTTTGATCTTAACTTTACTAACCTTGATTTCTTTATGAAGCGTAGTGGCAATGTGAGCTATTGTGGGGTGGAAAAGAATCAAGCTTTATTAGAAGTCTACGAGGCTTTATCAAATCGACTCAAAGAGTCAAAAATTGAGTTTGATCAAAAACGTTTTAATCCTCATATTACGCTAGTACGACAAGTGAAACTAAAACATGATGTGGATATTATTTTACCGCATGTAAGTATTGAGCCTATGCCGGTTAAACATTTAACGCTCTTTCAATCTCATCAAGTCGCTAATCAATTAACCTATACACCACTTTTAAAGATCGATTTGGATTAAAAAAAGATGCGAGGCATCTTAGGGTATGAATAATAATAAACCAAGTAGGGAATAGCTGTAAGCCCAGCGCTTACTTTTTTGTAGGACTTGTTTACCCAGTTCCATCAAGGTCGCACTCTTATCCGCTAAATTAACTAACCAAGCTTCTTTAGAAGCTGGTTTAACATCAGAGAATGGCCACATATGGCTGAGGATAATATTTTCCATCAATGGGCTTATTTCCATAACTGATTGAGCGTTCGCTAGCGCCATCTTGGGATGCACATACAAGTGATTGCCTGGTATGGGTTGTTCTACTCGGTGATTGTATAAGAAGAAATCGTGTAATAAAGCAGCAGGAACCATCCCCTCAAGATCAAGTTTAGAAAAACGGCCTAAACGATAGGCAAAATAAGCGACATTGAGACTATGGTTAAGCCGACTGGTGGATAAATGTTGTTCATAGTTATTTAAGGAACGAACTTTTTCATGATTTAAAAGCTCATTAATTAGTTGGTTGAAGTCATCATGCTTTAAATAGTTATGCTTTATCTTGCTCATAGGCTACTCCTAAACAATTCTTCGCAAATATAACACTAGAACCTCCAAGATGCAAGCATTTCAATTCGATTTCATATTTGATATATTCATAGTAGAACCATTGAAAGGAAGTAAACATAATGTTTGAAGCTATTTCTAAGATAAAATCAAC
>CAYXES010000003.1:26838-31989 GCA_964464075.1 uncultured Erysipelothrix sp.
CCTGGACCTGGTGATTTTTTATTGGCCGTCAGTGATACCTTAATTGTTGCCCATCAAGCGGTTTTAACCGCTCATTTAATGGGCATTGGATCGTGCTATATCGGGGATGTCATGGAGAATTATGAATATCATCAAGAATTATTACAATTACCCAATCATGTGATGCCGGTGGCGATGGTGGTCTTTGGTTATCCAACCCAAAGTCAAATCGATCGCATGAAACCGGGTCGTTTTGACTTGGACTTTGTTTTACATACTAATACTTACCAAACCAAATCCATGGATGATCATCAACGTATTATTAGAAAACGGAATGAAGCGATGAAGCTAGGTCATATTGATGCGGTTACATATTATAAGGATTATGTTAATCGTAAGTACAATAGTGATTTTATGGCAGAAATGAATCGTTCAGTTACACAAATGATGAAACAGTTTCTGTGATATAATAGTCAAGGTAAAAGAGAGGGATCCTTATGAATCGTTTTGATAATATTCCACCTGAGTTTGAAGCCATTAAAGATAGAGATGAACAAATCTATTGGGTTGGCCAACCAACCTTAATTCCTTTTGTCGCATCTGGTATTCCATTTTTAATAATTGGTATCATTTGGTTTATCATTAGCGCTAGTATTTTTGGCGGAGCTTTCATTGGTATGGGTTCGATGATGGGTCGCGGCTTTTCAGCTGGCTTTCTACTTTTTGGACTTCTTCACCAGTTTCCGTTTTTCTTAAGTATCTTCAACTTTATACGTTTATTTTTAGTGCATAAAAATACGTATTATGGCTATTCCAATAAGCGAATTCTCCACCGGACGGGTTTCTTCGGGATTGATTTTAAAACCATCGATTATGATAAGATTCAAAACATTGAAGTGAATGTCAATTTCTTTGAACGACTCTTTAATGTGGGTTCCATTCGTTTCTTTTCCGGTGAGATTGTTCATAGTGATCAAGGTAGTCGACCTAGTTATACAGTCTTTAAAGCCATTGAAAACCCCTATGAAGTTTTTAAGAAGATTAAAGAAACTTCAGTGGATATAAAAACCGATTGGAATTATCCCAATCAATTGCGACCGGATGAAAATCCAGGTTATCAGACAAAATATAGAGGAGATTAGATGAAATACATTTTATTTTTTAGACATGGACATGCTTATCCATATGAGTTGAATAATGATGCGACACGTGGTTTAATCCAAGAAGGGAAGGAAGCTTATCAAAAGATTGAGAATGCTTTTTTAAATTTAATTAAGGATTATGCTGATGTAACGATAGTTTCTTCACCTTATGTAAGAGCCTTAGAAAGTGCGCAAATACTTGCGTCTTTTATTAAACAAGACCATATAAAAACCTTCGATAGTATCGTCGAAGGTGATTTCCATCAATTAATGAAAGATATTGATTCTATTGATACGCAAATGCTTGTGATTGTGGGCCATCAGCCAAGCTTAAGTGAATTTGTTTATCGCTTAAGTAGTGCTAGTGTGCCTTTTGAGGTTGCTTCCTGTGCCGGTTTAGAACTTGGATCACGCAGTGCGAATCTGATGTACGCTATCAATAATGATAATTTAGTTAAGCTATCTCAATAAAAAAAACCATGGTTAAGTCCATGGTTTATTTAAAGATACTTGTCCAAGTTGATGTTTGGCTAGCTTTTTTAAATTCAACAAGTTGATCATGATGCTCTTTAGCCAATTTATAACCAAGCTGAATGGCATCTTTTCCTTTGCCAAAACTAAAGATACCTATTTCTTTATCATAGGCATTAATATTTAAATCCGCTTGTTTAGCGGCTTGTGCATCACCTTCATTAAGGACAATCTCAACCACTCGATTCGCAATATCCAAAAGATGGGTAGAAGCTTCATACTCAGTTTCAATACTCATAGTAATTGAAAGGATAGGATTATAACCAATTTCCCTAAGGGGTAATACCGGCGCATTCATACTAACGCCACCATCAACCAATTGAAGGTCTCTAAACATCATGGTGTCAAAAACCATCGGGAAGGAGCAGGATGCTTGTAAAGCTTCAAGTAAAGTTGCATCACGAATGATGATGTAATTTTTTTCATCCTTAATGTCATCGTTGGTAAAGAGCACCGTTCTACCAGATTTTAAATCAACCGCAACTACGGTTAAGGGATATTTTAAATCTTCAAAATGATGCAGATTAAAACGCTTTAATTGATCGTTGAGGACCTCCATAAAGGGTAGCGGGCTAATTAAACCACTGGCATCATTCTTAATTAAGGGAAAGACTTGCGCATTGGTAAACTTAAAAAGTTTATGTTTTATCACTTCATGTTCGATTTCAAGGAAAGCTTGTTCAATATCATTCACATCAAGACCGGCTGCTAAAAAGGCAGCGACAATGGAACCCATAGAGGTTCCTGAAAACCCATCTCCTTGAATATCAAGTTTATCTAAATAACGAATTACACCGATTTGTGCGAGTGCTTTAATGCCACCTCCAGCACATGATATACCAATTTTTCGTTTGGCCATAGTACACCTCACTCATCATTATTGTATGAAAACTTAGGATTAAATCAAGTAATAACTAATTTGTTCTAGGATAAACCTTTCCTAAGGGGTAATGAAATTATTTGAATTTATCAAGATTTTATTTGTGTATAATGAAATCAGAGGTTAAACATGGTAGCATTAAAGTACAGAGAGAAAGAATTAATTCGACGTTTATTAACAAAAGGGCACATGACTGGGTCGGCTTTAGCGTTGAAACTAGATGTTAGTTCTCGGACTGTCAGAAATGATATCCAAATGATTAATGAACAAATTAATGATTTAAATCTATGGGTTGTCGGTAGCAGCAATGGCTATTCACTTAAAGGTGATACCCAAGCTTTTAAAGACCTCTTATCAGATATCGAAAGTAATGATTTTGGGGATCCTCAAAATCGGGAAAACTATCTGGTTCATTTATTGCTTCAGAGTAATGAATTATCTTTCTTTGATTTAGTTGAATTATTGAATGTTAGTGAAAGTACCATTCGAAATGATATCAAACGTTTAAATCAATATTTTGAAGAATTAGATGAATCATTTACGATTCATGTCCTAAAAAATAAAGTATCAATTGCTCATGAAAGTGAAGAACATATTCGAATTGCCTTTACCGCATTAATCCACAATATCTATCATGCTAATTTTATTACCCTTAGTTTTTGGGAAAAACAAGGGGTTCATGTGGCTAACATTCGCCAAGCTTTAGTGGCCTTTCTTAAAGAAGAAGAGAGTTACCTACAACAAAATGATTACATCTACTTACTTGATTATTTAGTCATTATGATTTTTAGACGACAATATTCATATTTGTTAGAAGATACTAAGTATGAATCAAAGTATGCTTCCTTATTTGAAAAATTATCCAAAGAAGGTTATTCACTCTTACCGATTGAACAAACGCATGTGATTCAACTCTTTGATAGTTTAAATCAACTCCAATATCAAGCGACGAATAAGAATCACTATCCAATGATTGATAATTTGCTTAAACAAATTGATGGTTTATTTATGACTGAATTCAAAGCGGATTCACAATTAATTAAGAGTTTAAACAGTCACTTAGGATCTATCCTTAAGAAACAATTGTTTTCATTACCAACCCCTTACGAGTTTATTGAAAATGTTGAGCATCTCTATCCGTTCTCTTATACGGTAGCCCAGTATTTCACCCAAGAATTACAGAGTGAGACAGAATTCTCGGATCTAGACTTTAAAGAAACGGAAATTATCCTCTTAACTATTTATTTTGAGCTCTCCCTAGAGCGTACCAAAACCTCAACCGAAGTGCGGGCATTTCTAGTTTCAGATCGCGGCCGCGCTGCGACCAGTCTTTTACAAACACAATTAACGACTAAGCTTCCAAACTTACAAATTTTAATGACCTTACCACCCATTGCGATTAATCAGTTGGAATTGTTTTCAGCCGATATTATCTTATCAACTACGGAATTAGTGGATATTCCTGAGAATATTAAAGTGATTGTTTTATCACTGCCACTCACCAATGAAGATATTCATCATATTAATAGTTTTATTGATTCCAATTATTTCTGGAAAAAGACAATCTATAATAATGTCGTTGAAGTCAATAAAAATGTTAAGACTATGAGTGAATTATTTGAATTTGTTGAGCAGTTTGTATCTAAAATTGAAGGATATGACGTTGAAATCGCAACATCGTTGTCGGAAAGGGAAAAACTAAGAACGACTTATTTAGGGCGCCAGCTGGTAATGCCTCATGGACTCATCAAAGATGAGCTTAAATACAATCTTTATGTGTTACATTCACCAAGTGGGATTGAATGGAATGGCCAGCAAGCCTCGGTAATTATTTGTATTCTAATTAATGATCAGGCTCGTAAAAATATGAATAACTATATGAAATTAGTCAATGGACTATATGAAACCTTAAAGGAAAATGAATTCAATTATCGCTCAACGGATGAAATAATTGAAGGAATAGAATGGAGTCACAATGAAATTTAAGCAAAACTATGTACAAATTGTGGATAGCGTTGATTCATGGGAAAGTGCAATCCGATTAGTTGCAGAGCCGTTAATCCTAGATAAAGTCATTACTGAGAATTATCGTGAACAGATGATTCGCAATGTTGAGAAACTAGGTCCCTATATTGTGATATCGCAGGATGTGGCAATTCCACATGCACGACCTGAAGATGGTGCCTTTGAATCAGCGATTTCTATACTAAAACTAAAAGAAAGAATAAGCTTTGGAAATGATAAGAAGGTTAATACGATTATTGCGCTTGCGAGTTCAAATGACGATGATCATATTGAAACCTTGAAGTTTATCTCAATCACGCTCTCCGATAAAGAACGATATGAACGATTAATACAATCAGAAGATGCAGAGGCTATTTATGAACTCATGAGAAAGGGGGTGTAAAGTGAAAATTTTGGCGGTATGTGGAGTAGGCCAAGGCACAAGCCTATTACTCAAAATGAATATTAGTGAAGTTCTTAAGGAACTTGGTATTAAAGCAGACGTCGACAACACTGATTTGACCAGTGCCAATAGCGAACGTGCGGATTATATTGTAACAAATTCAGAGTTCGCTAAATCAATTCGTAGTTCTGCAAAAGTGATTATTGTTGAAA
>CAYXES010000004.1:0-11330 GCA_964464075.1 uncultured Erysipelothrix sp.
AGAAATTTCACCTGGTTTCTTTAAGGTAAACCACTCAACATAAAAAAGACTTACGCGTGTAAGTCTTTGAGTTGTTTATCGAATTCCTTTTAGTGCTTTTGACCATAGTAGGACTTGATCAAACATTAAATTCACATTTGGCTCGTGGTAATCATGAGGTTTAAACTCACTGAAGTTTACAAAGTCAGCCATTAGAGAGAACGTAACTGCGGTTCTAACATCCGCTACTTGAAGTTCTCCTAAGATGAGACGCAAGTTTTCATGAGCCCGGGTGCCCCCTAAACTTCCATAACCAACAAAGCCAGCCGCTTTATTGTTTAATTCTGGATTTAAGTAATCAAGGGCATTCTTTAAAGCACCACCAACCGCATGGTTGTATTCTGGGGTAATTAAGATGTAACCATCAAATGATGCCATCTTTTCAGACCAAGCTTTAATATGCTCATCTGCATCATCAGCTCTAAATTTTGAACCTAATAATGGTAGGTTGTAATCAGCTAAATCTACCAATTCATAGTTAGCATCATCGCGCTTATTGGCGAAGTCTAAAATCCATGCAGCAACCGCATTTCCATTGCGTCCTTCTCTGACACTTCCTTGGATAATTCCAATGTTTAATTTTTCGTTTGACATAATAGTCCTCCTATTTTTCTATTTTTATAATAATCCCATTGGGATCCACAATTGATAAATGGTCTTTATCAGCTTGTGGTTGATAACCTAATGCTTGTAGTTGTCTAAGTATTTGGGTGCGTTCTGCTTCATCACTGATGGATAAGCTCATGGTTTTTAAGCCTCTGCTGGTGGTGGTTGGTTTAACTAACCGACCGCCGCCCCAGGTGTTCATCGCCACATGGTGATGATAACCTTCATCGGATAAAAACAAAGCATGATCACCATAACGGTGTACAATGTCAAAACCTAATCCTTGATGATAGAAAGCTTCATTCGCTTCTAAATCGCTTACTTGAAGATGAACATGTCCAATTAGGGTACCCGCTGGTGCTTGTGTGAAGGGTTTTTGGGCTACTTGAAGCAAATCATCGAAGTCAACGGCTTCGGTGGTCATGGACACTTGATTCGCGTGCCACTGCCATCCTTTGTAATCACGATCTGCGTATACTTCAATGCCATTACCTTCAATATCATTGAAATAGAGTGCTTCACTCACATGATGATCACCAGCTCCAAATTGGATGTTGTGTTTAATCAAATGATAGGTAAAGCTCGCGAGATCAGCTCGACTTGGTAATAAATAAGCAACGTGATACAAGCCAATTCTTAATGCTTGTGATTCATCGGGTTGATCCAACTGTTCTAAGATTAAGATACTTTCTTGTTTGTTGGCACCAAGTTCAATGTGCTTATCATTTACCTTAATGACTTGAAATCCGAAGATGTCTTTATAAAACTGACTCATGGATTCTAAATCATTCACTTTAAGCACAACCTGTTTTATGTGCTTGATAGGATCTTGATGAAAGTTCAATCGCGACCTCCTTACTTAGTTCTATAATAGTGACTATATGATAGCTCATCCTTTGTGTCAATTAATATGCTTATGCAAAGTAATTAACTTTTATTTAGTTATTAGCTATAATCACTATAGAGAGGTAAAGTCGATGGACATAAGTATTTGCCCTAAGTTTGAACATGCTATGCGTTTAATCAGCCAACGTTGGGTTGGTATGATTATTCATTTGTTACTGGAAGGTCCGCAACGCTTTCATAGCTTTGAAGAAACCCTTGGTATTAGTGCTAGGGTACTTTCAGAGCGCTTGAAGGATTTAGAAAATGAGGGCCTTGTGCATCGTCATGTCTATCCTGAAACACCAGTACGGATTGAGTATTCCCTAACCAAGAAAGGCCAAGCCCTTGAAACGGTATTAAAACAAATTGAAATGTGGGCTCGTGATTGGATCGTATAAAGAAAACAACTTATCAGATGATGATAAGTTGTTTTATTATTTGAATTGTATCTCTTCGACTAGATTCGCTCCAATATCATTGAGAAAATCTTTAGCTGCTTGGCGTTCTTCTAAGTCAAGCAGATGACTAGGATCATGAGCATCGACTCCAATAATGGTTACATTCTGATACTCAGCTGCAACTTTCCAAAAGGCTGCTTTAGGATAGGCATGATCACCATAACGTATCCCTCCAAGATTATACTCTAGCGGAACATCATAGTGTTTCGCTGCTTCACATAAGGCATGGGCAGCCGCTAAAGTGTCATCATTAACTTCATTAATACTCTTAAAGTATAAATCAGGATGGGCAAAGATACTGTAGAAACCAGTAGCCATCGCATCAATCGCATCTTCCACATAATGGTCTAAGACCTTGTCCAAATCATGATAGTGACCATAGTAGTTTTCAGCGGTTACATAGTCACGCATGTGATTACCAAGAATGATAAAATCAAGATCATGTTTTTTCTTAAAGTCCACCAACCAATCAAAACGATTGCGGAAGTATTCAGCTTCAAGCCCAATGTGGATTTTAATTTGATCCTGATACTTTTCTTTAAGGGCTCGCATGCTTTGCATATAATCATCCATAAGATCTAAATCCATCCTGTAATTCGCATGTTCAAAAGCTTCAAGTACCCAAGGTGTATGTTCTGACATACCCAGTTCTTGATAGCCAGCTTTAATGGCTGCGAGTATATAAGCTTCATCACTCCCATAAGCATGTTTACAGCGAGTTGTATGGGTGTGATAGTTAATCATTTTATAATTCATAATAAACCCTTTCTAGCACCAAGCCTTCCGCTGGTGCATTGTATCGACAAGCTCCCTTAGTTTTCACATCGAGGATAGCTTGCAATTCATTTAAACTTAAACGTCCCTGCCCCACTTCAATTAAAGATCCTACAATCATACGTACCATATGATGTAAGAAACCATCCCCTTTAATATGAATCACTACCTTGGTATCAACCTGTTTGATATCCACATGCATGATGGTACGAACTTGATTTTCAATAACTGATAAAGGCGTCGCATTAAAGGAAGTGAAATCATGAGTTCCCACAAAGGTGGTTAATCCCGCTTTCATTAAATCAATATCTAAGCTTTGATTCAATTGATAGACATATTCCTTCTCAAAGACATTGTATGGTCCCATTTCAAGGGTATACCGATAGGTCTTAGCCTTAGCATCCTTACGGGCATGAAAACCAACGTCAGCTTCATGTAGCTCATGTACCACAATATCAGAAGGTAGATGATTATTAATGATAAGCTTAAGATTCTCAAGGGGAATCGTAGTTTCACCATCAAAGTGAAAAACAAAATGCTCAGCTGAAACCTTATGATCGGTACGTGAGCATCCAATGACTTTAATCGGGGTTTTAAAGATGATTGATAGAATGTCTTGAAAGATTCCTTGAATGGTTATGACATCCTTTTGGATTTGCCATCCATGATAGTGATAGCCTAGAAAGGCACAAACTACCACATACCTCATACTAGAACCGCCAAGGCGATAATAATTAAGAGAATCGCAACGACCAAGATCATCATGACATAATCACGAGTGCTGGTTTTAAGCTGTTTGTAACGAGTACGATGAGCTGATGGAACATAACCTCGAGCTTCCATGGCATCTGCCAAGTCTTCCGCTCTTTGAAAGGATGAGACAAATAAAGGCACGATCAAGGATAAAATCCCAACAATCTTTTCTTTAAGTTTTCCTTGCGCTAAGTCAACCCCACGTGAGGCTTGTGCCTTCATGATGCGATCGGTTTCCTCTATCAAAGTTGGGATAAAGCGTAAGGCAATTGAAATCATCATTGCGATTTCATGAGCCGGTACATGGAAACGTTTAAAAGGTGATAGTAAATCTTCAATCGCAATGGTTAAATCTAAAGGTTTAGTGGTTGCGGTTAAGATGGTCGTCACCATAATCATTAAGAGTAAACGTATTGAGATGTATAGTGTTTGAAAAATTGCATTCGAATAAATCTTAAAGCCATAAATGTCTAGAATGACATAGCCTGTTTTTAAGATAAAGATATTAATGATGAGTAAAAAGACCAACATCAACATCATGGGCTTCATTGCCTTAATAATAAATTTAAAAGATAATTTTGATAAAAGCACGACACTTCCAATCACGATGGATAAAAAAGCATAGCCATAGAACCCAGCTGGAATAAAGATTGCGGTTAATAAAAGCAGCATCCCAATTATTTTAAAACGAGGATCTAGTTTATGGATAATCGAATCAAGTGGTAAATAGCGACCTAGGGCAATATTATTCATGGCTTAATTCCTTTTGTTGAACTACTTGCTTGATAATATCATCCAGCTCATAAGATTGCTCACTCAACACATAACCTTTCTTTTTTAGTGCTTGTTTCAATTGAATTATTTTTGGGATTTCAATAACCAATTGGGATAGGAATTCATCATCATTGAAAAACGCTTCCACGGTATTGGTATAGATGACTTCACCCTTATTTAAGACAACCACATCATCACAATATTGAAACACATGTTCCATATCATGCGTCACTAAGCATATGGTTTTATTTTGTTCTTTATTAAGACTAATAAATAACTCCATCATGGCTTTTGAGCCCTGAGGGTCTAGACCCGCAGTGGGTTCATCCAATACTAAGATTTCTGGATTAATAGCCAAGATACCGGCAATCGCTGCCCGACGCTTCTGACCACCTGACATATCCAAAGGAGATTTTTCATACATATCTTCAGCTAAACCCACAATTTCTAAAGCTGCTTTGGCTTTTTTAAAAGCGACTTCTTTGGTATCCCCAAAATTTAAAGGACCAAAAGCCACATCTTTAAGAATGGTTTCCTCAAAAAGTTGATATTCTGGAAATTGAAAAACCAGACCTACTTGTTGGCGCAGTGATTTTAAATCCTTTGGTTTTTCATGAGCTTTAATAACTCGATCTAGAATATGAACTTCACCTTCAGTTGGTAATAAGAGGGCATTTAAATGCTGAACCATGGTTGACTTACCACTACCGGTCGCGCCAATAATGGCGGTAATACGCCCTTTTTTGATATGAACACTTACATTTCTTAAAGCATCATAAGCAAATGGAGTATTGGGTGAATATTCAAAACTTACATTTTTAAACTCAATACTCATAAGTCAGCCACCAACTTTTCTAATGTATGAATTTCATCCAATTCAATACCATATTTTCTAAGCTCATTCACAACCTTCACGGTAAAAGGAACATCCAAGGCAATATCAACCAATTCCTGGCGTCGTCTTAAGATATCCTCAGGTTTACCATCCATATGAATCTTAAACTCATTCATAACCAGTAAATGATCACAGTATAAAGCTTCCTCAATATCATGGGTAATTGAAATGATCGTCATCTTTTCATTCTTATAGATGGCTCTTACTAAGTCATTGACTTCTTTTTTACCTTTAGGATCAAGCATACTGGTTGCTTCATCCAAGATTAAAATATCAGGTTTCATCGCTAAGACACCCGCAATAGCGACCCTTTGTTTTTGACCACCACTTAAACGGGTTGGTTCATGATCAAGGTACTCAAGCATATTGACCTTTTTCGCATAAAACTCAATAATTTCATCCATCTTCTCTGGCTCAACCTGACGATTCTCTAAGCCAAAGGCGATATCATCCCGTACGGTTGCCCCAATAAATTGATTATCTGGATTTTGAAAGACAATTCCAATTTTACTACGGACTTGATCAATACTTGCTTCATTAAGCTCCATCCCATCAATTTCAATGACACCTGATTTCTTATTTAATAATCCGATAAGTAATTTAGCCAAGGAACTTTTACCACTACCATTGTGACCAATGATGCAAGTATAAGATCCTTTTTCAACCTCAAAAGAGACGTCATCAACAACGTCTACGATTTGATCATAGCTAAAACTTACATTGTTTAATTTAATATATGACACGTTACTTAGCCTTTAATTTCAAACTCACGGTATACCCCTTCATAAGTACGGGTAATTTGTACAATCTTAAGAACTTCCATACAAATATCATCGTAGAAGTTCTCAACTTCTTTTTCAATAATGACTTGATGGTTTTCATCCGCTTCTACTAGCATATAATCAAGTTGTTTAATCTCACGTAAACCCTCAAAGAGTTTTTCCTGAGAAGCAAATTGCATTTTATGAACCAAGGTTAATTGTTTTTCATCCACCAATTGTTTCAATAAGATTTTAATCCGACTTTGCCATGTTTGTCTTTCAAAAATGGTAACTAATGGATAATCTTCATCCATGGTTATTTCAATTTGTTCTTCCTGGTCTTCTTCTAAAGTAATTAAGATGGGCTCTTCTTCATCTTCTTTTTTACGTTTTAACATCATTGCGGCCACCGCTGCCCCTGCGATGACTAATCCTGCCAATAATTTTCTCATATCTTAATCGCCTTTCTATCATTTTATTGTATCATAACCACACTCATATCGGTGAAATCACCCTGTTTTTCGTCTTATTTTTAATAAGCCATCATCAATATCCAAAAGCTCACATTCAAGGTGATCTAAGGAATGAACATATTCATTAAACTTAGCGATCTTACTCACCATCTGTCTTAGATTGCGTCTTGCCTTCCCCTGTGGCATGGCTTCCACATGCCCATGAAAATGCATGTTGTCAACAAACATCATACCGTGTGGTTTTAACAGGGGTAAATACTTATCAAAGAAAAACTGATTTTGGGCCTTGGCGCCATCAATGATAATCACATCATAGAACTTATCTGCGACCCATGTCTTAGCATCACTTAGAATCATATTGACTTGATCACACTTCAAGAGCACCTTGTTTTCAAGCGCTTTTTGATAGCGAACTTCATCTTTTTCAAGGGTATCTATTTCAACCCAAGGGCATGCACTTGCGATTCTTAAACTTGAATAGCCGACTGCGGTACCAATCTCTAAGATATCTTTAACATAATGGCTTGATATGGTGTCAATCAAGGTATTTAAAGTCGCTTCCCCCATAATGGGGATTTCATTTTGTAAGGCCTGTGTCTTTATGGTTTTTAACATGAAACAAAAAAGCGGGTTAACCCGCTTTAAACTAGTTCAATAATCGCCATTGGTGCACCATCACCACGACGGTTTACTGTTTTCATTACGCGGGTGTAACCACCTTGGCGCTCATTATAACGTGGTCCAATGTCATCAAATAACTTTTGAAGCACATTTTGATTTTCTTGTTCATCAACCACAACATTAAATAACATTTTAGCTGCTTGACGACGTGCATGTAAATCATTGCGTTTTGCAAGGGTAACTAATTTATCCATCCATGAACGAAGCTCTAAAGCCTTGTGCTGGGTGGTTTCAATTTTTTCATGAATAATTAGGCTTGCTGCTAGGTTACGTAACATTGCAATACGATGATCACTTGTACGTCCTAATTTACGATTGTGCATATCATTTTCCTCCTGCTCTATTGTACTGACTTGAAGTTCAAGCCTAAATCCAATAATTTATCTTTCACTTCTTTTAATGATTTTTTACCTAAGTTACGCACGCGCATCATTTCATCTTCCGTACGTTGGGTTAATTCTTCCACAGTTTGAATACCAGCACGTTTTAAACAGTTGTATGAGCGTACTGATAAATCAAGATCTTCAATCATCATAACTAAGCCCTTATTCTGGGTTTCGTTACTTCCTTCTTTAATCACGGATTCCATTTCACTAATTGATTCTTCAATATTCATGAAGAGTTGTAAATGGTCATCCAATATTTTCGCCGCTAATGAGAGTGACATTTGAGGGGTAATTGATCCATCCGTCATCACTTCAATAATCAAGCGATCATATTTAGTATCCTGACCAACCCGAGTTGGTTCAACACTATAAGTTACTCTTTCAATGGGGGTATACACTGAATCAGTGTAAATCGTCCCAATCCCTTGAGAAGAGCCTTGGTATAATAATTTATTGGTTTCTGCACCAACATAACCACGACCAACGCGAGCCTTTAATTCCATCACCAGCTCTCCACCTTCTTCTAAGGTAGTGATAATATGATTCTTATTTAAAATCTCAACATTGGTTGGACATTGAATGTCAGCTGCGGTAATTACTTTAGGGCCTTTCTCATTGATGTGTAAGGTATACACATCATCATCAGAAATCCGCATCACTAAATCTTTAATATTCAAGATAATCGCTGTCACATCGTCTTCAACGCCACTAATAGCACTGAATTCATGATAAACGTTGTCGATTTTTATTGAGTAAACTGCTGCACCAGGTAATGATGATAACAGTACTCGCCGTAATGCATTCCCGATGGTGGTTCCAAAACCACGCTCAAATGGTTCAATGACAAACTTACCATAGTGATCGGATTCCACATATTCTTGAACTTCTATTTTGGCACGTTCGAATTTTTGCATACCAACCTCCTATTGTTTCGTTTTAGCCTCTTGGACGTTTTGGTGGACGACAACCATTATGAGGAATTGGAGTAACGTCATTAATGACATTAATATCCAATCCTGCGGTTTGAAGCGCTCTCACAGCCGCCTCACGCCCTGGTCCTGGACCTTTTACATTGACTTCGACAGTCTTCATACCATTATCAATTGCCGCTTTAGCAGCTGCTTCACTCGCTAGCTGTGCCGCAAATGGTGTTGATTTACGTGAACCTTTATAACCTAATGCACCGGCACTTGACCAGGCAACAACGTTTCCTTTTTCATCGGTAATGGTAACGATAGTGTTATTAAAGGTTGAATGAATGTGGGCGACGCCACGTGCTATATTCTTTTTGACACGACGTTTACGTGTTACTTTTGCTTTAGCCATTTTCTATATCTCCTATCGTTTATTTCTTCTTACCAGCTACGGTACGGCGTGGACCTTTACGGGTTCTCGCATTGGTCTTCGTACGCTGTCCGCGGGTTGGCATACCCCGACGATGACGGATACCACGATAACTACCAATCTCCATTAAACGTTTAATGTTTAATGAAACATCCCGGCGCAAATCACCTTCTACTTTAATCTTTTCGATTTCTGAGCGAATTGCGTTAATTTGATCATCATTAAGATCTTTTACGCGCAAATCCTCATCAATTTTAGCATTCTTTAAAATCTCTTGGGCGGTTGATTTACCAATCCCAAAAATATAAGTTAATGAAATAACCACACGCTTATCGCGTGGGATATCTACTCCCGCAATACGAGCCATTGTATGTGTTCCTCCTAGTTTCCTTGTCTTTGTTTGTGTTTAGGGTTTTCACAAATAATCATTACACGACCTCTGCGCTTAATGACACGGCACTTATCGCACATTGGTTTGACTGATGGTCTTACTTTCATGCGTTTCCTCCCTAGACTATTTATGTCTAAATGTGATACGCCCACGTGTTAAATCGTAAGGTGAAATCTCTACAGTGACACGGTCACCCGGTAAAATGCGAATGTAATGCATACGGATTTTGCCGGAAACGTGGGCCAATATTTCGTGTCCATTTGATAATTTCACTTTAAACATTGCACCAGGCAATGTATCTTCAACGATACCGTCTATTTCGATAACGTCTTGTTTCGCCATAATACTCCTCCTTTTCTTGCGCCTACAGCTTCGTTAGTATTTCATAACCATCTTCTGTAATTAAGATGGTGTGCTCAAAGTGAGCTGCTAAAGACTTGTCTAAGGTAATAACTGTCCAATCATCGGCTAAGACTTTGGTGAAGGGTTTCCCCATATGCACCATGGGTTCAACCGCTAAGGTCATCCCCGCTTTAAGTACAATTCCAGTGTTTGGAATCCCGACATTTGGAACCGCTGGATCTTCATGCAACGATGATCCAATCCCATGACCCGTGTACTCAAGAGGTACACTGTAGCCATGACTCATGACATATTCACCAATCGCATGAGAGATGTCGTACAAGCGATTGTTTGCCTTTGCATATTTTAAACCTTCAAATAATGAAGCTTCACTAACCTCTAATAAGCGCTTGATTTCTTCAGATACTGCTCCTACAGCATAAGTCCAAGCACTATCACCATGATAACCCTTATAGTTAGCGCCAATATCAATGGAGATAATGTCACCTTCTTTTAATGGGGTATCATCTGGTATTCCATGAACCAATACATGGTTAATGGATGTGCATGATGCTGCTGGAAAGCCTCCGTATCCTTTGAATGAAGGAGTGGCACCATGCTCTAGAATGACTGCTTCAATCACAGCGTCAAGTTCGCGAGTGGTAACCCCAGGCTTAATCGCCTTTTTAACCACCCCATGCGCTAAGGCCACAATCCGGCCTGCTTCCCGCATTAACTTAATTTCACGCTCTGATTTTGTGCTAATCATTTCATACTCCCTAAGATGTCAAGCACACTAGCAACCACAATATCTGGGGCCGGGGTGGCATCGACATACTTGACCAAACCTTTGTACATGTAATAATCCAGTACTGGTTTAGTTAAAAAGACATATTCTTTCAGCCGAACGACGAGTTGTTCTAAGGTATCATCACTTCGATGATTCAGTGGTGAACCACATAAATCACAGGTGTTTTCAATCTTAGGTGGCATGTATTCAAGGTTATAAATTGCTTTACAATTCTCACATACCCGCCGATCCACTACTCGATGAATCAAGGCATCCAATTCAACTGATAAGTTAAGGACTAACTCAACCGGACGATTAATCTCCTTGGCAATGTCTTCAAAGGCAACCGCTTGGGCTAAGGTTCTTGGAAAACCATCCAAGAGATAGCCATTTTGACAATCTGGTTGCGATAAACGTTCTTTAATCATACTAATTACAACTTCATCTGGTACTAACATGCCCCGATCAATAAAGCTCTTTGCCTGCAGGCCAATCTCACTTTCATGACGAATGGCATCCCGAAACATGTTTCCGGTGGAAATATGAGGGATATCATACACCTTAATAATTTCGCGTGAAACCGTAGATTTTCCACTACCGGCAGCGCCACTAATTAGAACATTCATACTAGCGAGAAACAAATCCTCGATATTGTTTCTGGGTTAGTCGACCCTGAAGATCACTGATGGTTTCCATCGCTACCCCAACCACGATAATAATCCCGGTTCCCCCCACACTAAGTGAGGAAGGTAATTTTGTCACCATCGGTAAGACATAAGGTAAAGCCGCAATAAAGACTAAGAACATGGCTCCCAGTACCGTAATACGATTTAGTACTTTGTAGACATATTCACGGGTCTCACTGCCCGGACGAATCCCAGGAATATACGTTCCTGATTTACCTAAATTCTCCGCAATCTTTTCAGGTTCAATCTGCATGTTAGTGTAAAAGAAAGTAAAGAATATAATCAATAAGAT
>CAYXES010000004.1:11430-28135 GCA_964464075.1 uncultured Erysipelothrix sp.
ACAATAATCGCAACATACATTAAGACAAAGAGGGAGAAGTTTAAGATACCGCCAAACATGGCTGCACTTGAACTAGTGTCCACTAAGGTCTTAAAAGCTTGGTTAAATTGAAAGGGAATACCCGATACAATTCCCGCAAAAATAATCATGGAAATTCCATTACCAATACCATAGACTGAAATCCGATCTCCTAACCACATAAGGAACATGGTTCCGGCGGTTAGTACGGTTGCGATATAAATGTAGGTCCCTACATTAGCATTCGGTAGAATACCATAGGACACATCAAAAGCATACGTCATGGTAAAGGATTGGAAGAATCCTAATACTAAGGTTAAATAACGGGTGATACGGTCCATTTGGAGCTTACCTTGCGCTCCTGATTTTGCCATTTCACTTAAGGCTGGAATCACATCCATCGCCAAGAGTTGAATGATAATGGATGAGGTAATGTAAGGACCAATACCCATTGCAAAGATCGAGAATTCTTGTAGGGCTCCACCACCTAGTAGGTTCAACATTCCGAAAAAGGAATCATCACCTATCCCGGCTAATAAAGCATCGGTGTTTACCAAAGGTGCTGGTATTGCCGCTCCTAAGCGGTAAATAAAGAAAATACTAAGGGTAAATAAGATGCGCCCTCGAATGTCTTTGTTTGCAAATAAATCCCGTAGTAGTTTGATCATTTAGATCACCTCTACTTTTCCGCCTGCCTGCTCAATCGCTGCTACGGCGGACTTAGAAAACTTATGAGCTGAAACGGTCAGTTTCTTGGTTAGCTCTCCATTTCCTAAAATCTTAACTCCATCTAGTTCTTGTCTTACTAGTCGCGCAGCTTTTAAGGTTTCTACATCAACATGGGTATTATCTTCAAATTGATTTAAAGATTCCACATTAACAACTGCGTAATCAACCCGATTCACGTTGGTAAAACCACGTTTTGGAATACGACGGTATAGCGGAGTTTGACCACCCTCAAAACCTAAAGGTACCCCACCGCCACTACGTGCGTTTTGACCCTTATGGCCTTTACCAGCTGTTTTGCCATGCCCAGAACCATGTCCACGACCGATGCGCTTACTCTTACGACGCGCACCTTCACTATATTTTAGTTCATTTAGTTTCATTGCATTACTCCTTATCCGCGAATCTCATGGATTTTTTTCTCACGAAGTTTCGCAACTTGTTCAATCGTCCTTAACTCTTGTAGGCCATTGACAGTAGCTCTAACCATGTTAATTGGCGTTCTTGAACCTAAACTTTTTGAAAGTACATCCGTTAAACCAGCTAACTCCAATACCGCACGTACTGGGCCACCAGCGATAACTCCGGTACCTTCACTTGCTGGACGTAACATAACTTTTCCAGCTCCGGCACGTCCCACAATCGCATGTGGAATCGTACTGTTATTTACAATTGGAACTCTAAAGACATCGGCTTTAGCTTGTTCAATTGCCTTTTTAATTGCATCAGGTACTTCATTAGCTTTACCAAGGCCAAATCCAACACGGCCTTTTTTATCACCAACGACAACCAAGGCTGAGAAACGGAAACGACGTCCACCTTTTACAACTTTGGTTACCCGATTTATAACAACAACTCTTTCTTCAAATTCTTTAACTTCTGGTTGTCTTCTTGTATTTCTTCTTGGTCTGCGATCCATCAGGTACCCTCCTAAAACTCTAAGCCAGCTTCACGGGCAGCTTCAGCTAGGGCTTTAACACGACCATGGTACAAGTACCCACCTCGATCAAAAACCACTTGCTTAATTTTTGCCTTCTTTGCACGGCTAGCAATTTCTTTTCCTACTGCTTTAGCAGCCTCAATATTTCCACCATTTTCTAGTTTCATATCAACACTGCTTGCTGATACTAAAGTAGTTCCTTTACTATCATCAATGACTTGGACAGAGATGTTGGCATTGGAACGAAAAACACATAAACGTGGACGTTCACTAGTTCCATTAACTTTGTTACGAACCCGTTGATGACGTCGAATACGTTGTTTATTACGATCAATTTTATTTAACATAAACCTAATATCTCCTTCCTATTAGCCTTTAGCAGCCGTCTTACCTTCTTTACGACGGATTTGTTCATCTTTATAACGAATACCTTTACCAAGATAAGGTTCTGGTTTACGTACCGCTCTAATATTAGCAGCCCATTCACCAACTCGTTGTTTATCAATACCCTCAACCTTGATTTCAGTTGGTTTAGCGATTGAAATCTCAACCCCATTTTCCATCTCAAATACAACTGGATGAGAATATCCAACGTTCAATACTAATTTATTACCATCTAGTGCGGCCCGATAACCGATACCGACGAGTTGTAATTCTTTAGTAAAGCCATTAGAAACGCCTTCGATCATGTTTGCTAATAATGAACGGGTCGTTCCGTGCAATTGCTTGGTAGCTTTCTTTTCATTAGCACGTTTAACCACAATGGTTTCACCATCAATCACAATCTCAAGCAGCTCATTAAACTTACGGCTTAATTCTCCTTTTGGGCCTTTTACCGTAACTTCATTCCCAGCTTTAACATTAACTTCGACCCCGCCAGGAATGGTAATCGTTTTATTACCGATACGAGACATAAATTTTTCTCACCTACCAAATATAAGCAACGACTTCGCCGCCTACATGCTTCTTTCTTGCATCTTTGTCACTCATTACTCCCGCAGAAGTAGAGAGAATCGCAATTCCTAAACCATTAAGTACGCGTGGGATGCTATCAACTTTCGCATAAACCCGTAATCCTGGTTTAGAAATACGTTTTAAGCCGCTGATTACTTTTTGGTTGTTAGGACCATATTTTAATTCAACGGTTAATACTTTTTTAAGCTCATCATTTACTGAATAACCCAAGATAAATCCTTCTTCTTTAAGAATTCGGGCTATTTCAATTTTTTCCTTACTTGCAGGGATTTGCACAGTTTCATGTTTTGCCCCTAAGGCATTACGAATTCTAGTAAGCATATCCGCAATAGGATCTGTCATATTCATCATCAGTGCTTCCTCCTTTGATTACCAACTTGCTTTTCTGACGCCCGGAATTTGACCTTTGTAAGCCAACTCACGGAAGCAGATACGGCATAATTTGTATTTTCGTAACACTGAATGTGGACGTCCACAACGTTCACAACGCGTGTATTCACGAACTTTGAATTTTGCAGGACGTTTTGATTTAACAATCATCGATGTTTTTGCCATCTTACACTCCTTGTCCTTTACGTGCGAAAGGCATACCCATATTTGCTAGTAATGCGGAACCTTCTTCGTTGGTTTTAGCACTTGTCACAATAACGATGTCCATACCACGCACGCGATTTACTTTATCATAGTTAATTTCTGGGAAAATCAATTGCTCTTTAATCCCTAAGGTATAGTTACCACGACCATCAAAGGCTTCATTACTGACTCCTCTAAAGTCACGTACGCGTGGTAGCGCAACATTCATTAGCTTATCTAAGAATGCATACATACGCTCACCTCGTAAGGTAACCTTACAACCGATTGCCATGCCATCCCGCAGTTTGAAGTTTGCGATGGATTTCTTAGCTTTGGTGATTACTGGTTTTTGACCCGCAATCAAGGTTAGCTCTTCAACCGCATCTTCTAACGCTTTCGGATTTGCAATAGCATCCCCAACTCCCATGTTGATTACAATTTTCTCAACTTTAGGAGCTTGCATGACGGAGGTGTAATTAAATTCTTTTACTAGGGCATTCACAACTTCATTTTGATATTTTTCTAATAAACGATTCATAAGACCTCCTTACTTAAGCACGGTTCCAGTTTTAACTAGAACGCGAACTTTCTTTCCTTTTTCTTCTTTAACACCAACCCGACTCACCTTTTTTGCTTTAGAATCATAAAGCATAACATTGGATGCATCGATTGGCATTTCAAACTCTTCGATACCACCATCAGGATTAACTTGCGATGGTTTATGGTGTTTTTTCACCATATTTACTCCCTCAACAATCACTTTGTTTGTTTTAGGAAATACTGCTTTAACTTCAGCGATGACCCCTTTGTTTGCACCGGTGATCACTTTGACTTTATCGCCTGTTTTTATTCTCATGTTTAGCTCCTCCTATAGTACTTCCGGAGCTAAAGATACAATTTTCATGAAATCTTTCTCACGGAGTTCTCTTGCCACAGGGCCAAATATACGAGTCCCTCTTGGGGTTCCATCGTCTTTTAATATGACTACGGCATTATCGTCAAAACGGATGGTTGATCCATTTTCACGGGTTAAGCCATATTTGGTACGAACAATAACTGCCCGCACAACATCACCTTTTTTCACTGTTCCACCTGGGGTTGCCACCTTAACGGTACAAACCACAATGTCACCGATGTTAGAGAATCGACGATGGGATCCACCTAAACCACGGATGACTAGTACTTCTTTAGCACCAGTGTTATCAGCTACTTTACATCTACTTTCGTTTTGAATCATGATAACCCTCCTCTAAAGAACAACAGCTTTCTCAATGACTTTCACTAAACGGAAACGTTTGGTTGCAGATAATGGACGCGTTTCCATAATTTCAACCACATCATTGATTTTCGCTTCATTGCTTTCATCATGTGCTTTTAATTTCGTTGATTTTTTAACGCGTTTACCATAGAGACGGTGTTGTTTTGACGTGATAATTTCTACCACAATTGTTTTATCCATGGCATCACTAACAACCTTACCGCGGTAAACTTTACGCTTTGATCGTTCCATTACCCATTAACCTCCTGTTGTTGATGTGCAGCTCGCTCACCAATCACCGTTTTAATCCGTGCGATGGTTTTACGAACCGTCTTAATACGAGCCGTATTTTCTAATTGACCCGTAGCCAACTGAAAGCGAAGATTGAACAACTCTTCCTTCAATGCATCAATTTCTTGGTATAATTCTTGATTACTTTTCTCACGAATTTCATTGATCAACATTATTGTTCCTCCTCACCTTTACGAACAAATTTGGTCTTTACTGGCAACTTGTTGCCTGCTAAGCGGAATGCTTCTTTCGCAACATCTTCAGTTACACCAGCAATCTCAAACATAACTCGACCAGGTTTTACGACCGCTACCCAGCCCTCAGGAGCTCCTTTACCAGAACCCATCCGAACTTCAAGCGGTTTTTTAGTAATTGCTAAGTGTGGGAAAATCTTAATCCACACCTTACCACCACGACGCATATAACGAGTCATAGCGATACGTGCTGCTTCAATTTGACGGTTACTTACATAAGCACCAGTCTCAGCAACTAATCCATATTCACCAAATACAACTTCACGACCGGCATTGGATCTGCCTTCATAAGACAAACGATGCGGACGACGGTACTTGGTACGTTTTGGCATTAACATTATTCACTACCTCCCGACTCGCTATCCTTCTTAACAGTTGGAGCTGGTTCAACCACTCCGGTCGCTTCTCTTTTAGCTTCTGTACGTTCTGGTCGTGGACGACTTGGACGTCTACGGTTAGAACGTTCTGGACGTTTTGGAGCTTCCGGTTCAGTTACCATTTGACCTGGTAATAATTCACCACGACAAATCCAAACTTTAACTCCTAGTAAACCATAAGTTGTCATTGCTTCTGCAATCGCAAAGTCAATGTCACTACGTAAGGTATGAAGTGGGACAACCCCTTCTGAATACCCTTCACTACGGGCAATATCATGACCACCTAAACGGCCTGATACCATGGTTTTGATTCCTTTAGCGCCAGCTCTCATGGTGCGTTGAATCGCACGCTTTTGAGCGGTTCTAAATGAAGCTCTTTGTTCCAATTGCTCAGCAATTGCTTTTGCAACTAAGTAAGCATCTAAATCCGGATTCGCAATTTCGACTACCCGAATATTAACTTGCTTTCCATCTGTTATTTTTTCACATTCTTTTTTAAGTCTTTCGACATTTTCACCGTTGGTTCCAATAACAACCCCCGGACGAGCGGTACGAATGATAAGTTCAACTCGATTTTTAGAACGTTCAATTTCAACCCGTGAAACTGAAGCATTCGCTAAGCGTTTAAAGATATGTTCGCGCAATTTAATATCTTCAATGAGTAAGTCGCCAAAATCTCTTTCAGCATACCATCTTGATTCCCAATCACGGATAACTCCAATCCGTAATCCTACTGGATGTACTTTTTGACCCATAATTGTTCCTCCTATTCTCTCTCTGCCACGACAACACTGATGTGGCTTGTACGTTTATGAATTGGTGATGCTGATCCTTTGGCACGGGCACGATAGCGTTTTAAGGTAACACTCTCATCAGCATAACACTGTTTAACATAAAGTTTATCTTGGTCTAGATCATGATTATTCACTGCATTGGCAATCGCCGATTTCAATACTTTGGCGGCTACCTTGGCAGAATGATTCGGGGTAAATTGTAGGATGGCTTGCGCTTCTTTGACATCCTTACCACGAATTAAATCAAGGGCTAAACGTGCTTTTCTAGGAGTAACACGAATGGTTTTAGCAGTTGCTTTAACGTCCATACTTATTTCCTCCCTGCCTTCTTATCGTCGCCATGACCACCATAGCGGCGGGTTGGTACAAATTCACCTAATTTGTGACCTACCATATCTTCCGTTACATATACCGGTACATGTTCTTTACCGTTATATACCGCGAAGGTATGCTCGACAAACTGAGGGAAGATAGTCGAACGACGAGACCATGTTTTAATGACTTCTTTTTTGTTTTTCTCATTCAGTGCTTCAACCTTTTTATAAAGGTGTTCATCACAGAATGGTCCTTTTTTCAAACTACGACTCATAATTAATTTCCTTTCGTTTATTTCGCTTTCCGTCCGCGGACGATGTATTTATTCGAAGCTTTATTCTTCTTACGAGTTTTAACACCCATGGCTTTTTTACCCCAAGGTGTCATTGGTGATACCCGTCCAATTGGGGTACGACCTTCACCACCACCGTGTGGGTGATCAACTGGGTTCATTGCGGAACCACGTACAGTTGGACGAATACCCATCCAACGGCTACGACCCGCTTTACCAACGGTAACTAAGGCATAGTCTTCATTACCAACCTCACCGATGGTTGCCCGACATCTGGAGAGTACCTTACGTACTTCACCGGATGCTAGTCTTAGGATAATGTATTTATCTTCACTACCTAGAATTTGAGCACTAACGCCCGCTGAGCGTGCCAATTGGCCACCCTTACCAGGCTTAAGCTCAACATTGTGAACAAAGGTTCCATCTGGAATTTGTCCCAGTTCTTTGGCATGTCCTACCTTAATATCAGCATTAGGACCACTTAGAACTTCCATTCCAACCTTTAACCCTTTAGGGGCTAAGATATATCTTTTCTCACCATCGACATAATGTAACAATGCAATGTTGGCACTACGATTAGGATCATACTCAATCGTTGCTACTTTTGCGATAACATCATCTTTATTTCGTTTGAAGTCGATGACGCGATATTTACGTTTGTGTCCACCACCTTGATGACGGGTGGTGATGCGACCTGTGTTATTACGACCACCTTTTTTACTTAGAGGTTCCAGTAACGAACGTTCAGGTTTGTTAGTGGTGATTTCCTCATTTTTTAATGTGGTCATCCCACGACGACCCGGGGTCGTCGGTTTATAGGCTTTAATCGCCATTTCAATTCCTCCTTACGCAACTTTTCCGGAAATAGCGTGATTCTTCCGATAATGACATCAACTAGTATAAGTTGATGCTTTGACCTTCGGCCACCTTCACGATTGCTTTACGAACCGCTTTGGTTGTGCCTTGGTATTTACCCATACGCTTTGGTTTGGGTTTGGTGTTAACAATGTTAACTTTTTCAACTTTAACCTTGAAGATTGCTTCAATCGCAATCTTGACTTGGGTTTTGTTGGCACCCTTTGCCACTTCAAAGGTGTACTTGTTATCTTGATCCGTATTGGTTACTGATTTTTCAGTAATAATCGGTCTTAGAATAATATCTCTTGGATTACTCATGCTGCTAACTCCTCACTTTTGCTATTGTTCCAATACGCACCAGCTTCTAAAGCAGCTTCTTTGGTAAAGACAATATTATCTGCATTTACAATGTCATAGACATTTAAGCCTTCAACACTAAGCATCATGGTATTGTTTAAGTTTCTTAATGAAAGAAAGGCGTTCTCAAACTCTTCAGCGCCACTAATCACAAATAAAGTTTTGTTTTCTAACTTTAAGTTATTCATGATTGTAACAAATTCTTTCGTTTTGATTTGCTCCATCTTCAAGTTCTCAACCACTACCAAATTTTCATCTAAATGTTTTTGTGATAGGGCTGAAACTAATGCTAGACGACGTACTTTACGGTTTAGTTTTCCACCATAACCACGTGGAGTTGGACCAAACACGACGCCACCACCACGCCATTGTGGTGATCGGATTGAACCTTGACGGGCACGTCCGGTTCCTTTTTGACGCCAAGGCTTACGACCACCACCGCGAACTTCGGTACGGTTTTTGGTATCATGCGTTCCTTGACGAACTGCACCTCTTTGTAACATCAAGGCATCAAACATTGCTTGTTTGTGCGGGTTGACCCCAAAGACTGCAGCTTCTAGTTCCATTTCCTCTAATGGTTTGCCACTTAAATCATATACTTGTACTTTAACCATCGAATTAATCCTCCTTCGCTGCACTTAAGTCAACCAGTTCAACTGCTTCTTTTGACTTAACTCTTTTGGTTGTGGTCTTAACAATCACAAAGCCTTTCTTCGGCCCTGGGACATTACCTTTAATTAATAAATAGTTTTTCTCGGCATCAACTTTAATCACTTCTAGATTACGGTTAGTTGTTGTGAAACCACCATGTTGACCCGCCATGACGCCACCTTTGAAGATACGTCCTGGATTACGACCACCAGTAGATAGTGATCCGATACCACGGTGGAAACCTGAACCATGTGATTTTGGTCCTAGAGCTTGATTGTTTCTAACAATCGCACCGGTGTATCCTTTACCTTTAGAAGTTCCAACGACATCAATTAAGTCACCTGCCGCAAAGACATCTGCCTTAACTTCATCGCCAACTTCAAATTCAAACATGCCTTCACCACGAATCTCAGCGATGAAACGCTTTGCATTCGCATTGGCTTTACTAGCATGACCAATTTCAGGTTTGATTGCTCTATTGCTCTTTTTATCTTCGACTCCAAGTTGTACGGCAGTGTAGCCATCACTTTGTAATGTTTTCTTTTGCAAGACCACATTAGGTTGTACTTCAATTACCGTTACTGGAATTAAAGCACCAGCCTCACTAAACACTTGGGTCATTCCGACCTTACGTCCTAATAATCCTTTCATCATAACCTCCAATTACAGTTTAATCTCAATGTCTACCCCAGTAGGCAATTCTAAACGACTTAGAGCATCAATCGTTTCTGCCGATGGGCCAACCAGTTCAATTAAACGTTTGTGGGTGCGGGTTTCAAATTGTTCACGTGAATCTTTGTACTTATGCACCGCACGTAATATAGTAACTACTTCTCTTTCAGTTGGTAGTGGAACTGGTCCAACTACTTTTTTGACACCATGATCATTGGCTGCATTAACAATCTTTTCAGCGGCTTGATCGAGTGAACGGTGTTCAAACGCTTTTAAGCGAATACGAATACTGTTTTTTGCCATGGAAATCCTCCTGTTCTTTATGTCTATATCCATGATAGACCCGCTCGGTGCAAATTACCCGACTTCTCACTGAACCATGACAACGCCTATCAGTGTGCCGGCAACCTCGCACTTCTTCGCGGTCGCTTAGGTATAATAACAGAAATAGACAACAAATGCAAACCTTTTTACTTCTATTTAAGCGGTTTATTTGGGTTTTACTCTTTTCATTAAAAAATGTGCCTTTTAAGGGTCTTTCATGAAAAACTCTGAAAATGCACATTGACTATCAATTAAAAGAACTCCCACATGGGAGTTCTTAAGATCGTTATTAAGCTAGAATTTCGGTAACGTTACCAGCACCTACGGTACGGCCACCTTCACGCACTGAGAACTTGGTTCCTTGTTCAACCGCGATTGGAGCGATTAACTCAACCACCATCTCAACGTTATCACCAGGCATAACCATTTCGGTTCCTTCTGGTAGGATAATAATTCCCGTTACGTCCGTGGTACGGAAGTAGAATTGTGGGCGGTAGTTTGAAACAAACGGTGTATGACGTCCACCCTCTTCTTTACTAAGTACGTAAACTTGGGCTTTAAATTTTGTATGAGGTTTAACAGTACCAGGTTTTGCTAATACTTGACCACGTTCAACTTCTTCCCGGTTAACACCACGAAGTAGCGCTCCAACGTTATCACCAGCTGTCGCATTATCAAGTAGTTTGTGGAACATTTCAATTCCGGTAACTACGGTTTTACGAGTTGGACGTAAACCAATGATTTCAACTTCTTCAGAAAGTTTTAAGACTCCGCGCTCAACCCGGCCGGTAGCAACTGTACCACGACCTGAGATGGTGAAGACGTCTTCAACTGACATTAAGAATGGTTTGTCAACTTCACGTACTGGTGAAGGAATGTATTCATCAACTGCATCCATTAGTTCTTGGATTTTAGCTTCCCATGCAGGATCGCCTTCATTCGCTTTTAAAGCCGAACCACGGATTACTGGGCAGTTATCCCCATCGTATCCATATTCACTTAAAAGTTCACGAACTTCCATTTCAACAAGATCGATTAATTCTTCATCATCAACCATGTCGCATTTGTTTAGGAAAACAACCATTGATGGAATTCCTACTTGACGTCCAAGTAAGATATGCTCACGTGTTTGTGGCATAGGACCATCGGTTGCTGCAACTACAAGAATTGCACCATCCATTTGGGCAGCACCGGTAATCATGTTTTTAACGTAGTCAGCGTGACCTGGGCAGTCAACGTGTGCATAGTGACGCTTTTCTGTTTGATACTCAACATGAGCGGTATTAATAGTGATTCCACGAGCTTTCTCTTCGGGAGCACCGTCAATTTTTTCATAATCGACTTTTTGGGAATGACCCGCTTTCGACAAGTAATTTGTGATTGCGGCAGTCAAAGTTGTTTTACCATGGTCAACGTGACCAATAGTACCGATATTTACGTGTTCTAACGACCGATCAAATTTTTGCTTTGCCATTGCAAATTCCTCCTATTTGTTTTTTTGATATGAACCACATCTATTTTAAGATAAACTGTAACTTAATTCAAGAATTAGTTACTGTCTGCGCCTTTCTTGGCGACTTTTTCACTAAGACTCTTGGGAACGGTATTGTAATGATCAAATTGCATGGAGTAACTTCCGCGTCCTTGAGTAAAGGAACGTAAGTCAGTTGCGTATCCAAACATCTCCGATAATGGAATGAATGCTTGAATCGCAATTGCATTTTGACGTTCTTCTTGGTCCTTGATTTGACCTCGACGAGCTGAGACATCTCCCATAACACTACCTAAGTAGTCATTCGGTGCGACAATCTCAACGGCCATGATTGGCTCAAGTAAGACCGGATTACATTTCTTCGCAGCTTCTTTTAAAGCCATGGAGCCCGCAATCTTAAAGGCCATCTCTGAGGAGTCTACCTCATGGTAAGAACCATCATAGAGGGTCGCTTTAATATCAATAATTGGATAACCAGCGACTAGACCACCATTAAGGGATCCTTCAATACCTTCCATGGTCGGTTTAATAAATTCTTTGGGAACGGTTCCACCAACCACTTTATCAATAAACTCAAATCCTTTTCCAGTTTCATTTGGTTCAAAACGAATCTTAACATGTCCGTATTGACCCCGACCACCGGATTGACGAATAAACTTACCTTCCACATCCGCAGCTTGGGTGATCGTTTCACGATAAGCTACTTGAGGGGCACCGATGTTTGCTTCTACTTTGAATTCCCGTTTCATACGTTCAACGAGAATATCTAAGTGAAGTTCACCCATCCCCGCAATAATGGTTTGTCCAGTTTCATCATCAGTGTAGGTTTTAAAGGTTGGATCTTCTTCCGCTAGCTTGCTTAGTGCAAGACCCATCTTATCTTGATCACCTTTTGATTTAGGTTCAATCGCGACATTGATAACAGGCTCAGGGAAAACCATGGATTCTAATACGATTGGATGTTTCTCATCACATAAGGTATCTCCGGTTGCGGTTTCCTTTAAACCTATTGCGGCTGCGATATCACCCGCGTGCACTTCTGATACATCTTGACGATGGTTCGCGTGCATCTGCATAATCCGCCCAAAGCGTTCTTTCTTCCCTTTGGTTGAATTATAGACATAGGAACCACTCGCTAAGGTACCCGAGTAAACTCTAAAGTAACTTAAGCGTCCCACAAAGGGATCAGTCATAATCTTGAAGGCCAAGGCACTAAAAGGAGCACTATCATCTGAAGGACGCGTAGCTTCCTCACCATTTGGTAAGGTTCCACTAATGGCTGGTACATCCAGTGGGGAAGGTAGATAATCAACAACCGCATCCAACATGGCAACAATTCCCTTGTTTTTGTAGGCTGCCCCACACATCACTGGGAAGAAGTCACCCGTAATAACGGCTTTACGGATTGCGGTTTTAATTAATTCCACACTTGGTTCTTCACCTTCTAAGACCATCATCATCAAATCATCATCATAATCCGCAATCATCTCTAAAAGTTGATTACGATAATTTTGTGCCGATTCTAACATTTCACTAGGAATGTCAGTAATTAAATCTTCTTTATGGGTTAAGTCTTGGAAATAATGCGCTTGCATTTGTACCAAGTCAATTAAACCATCAAAGTCAGCTTCAACCCCAATTGGTAATTGAATCGGTGAAGCTTTCGCTCCTAAACGATTTCCAATTGTTTTAACCGCCATAAAGAAGTCAGCCCCGGTCGCATCCATCTTATTCACAAATACGATACGAGGTACATTGTATTTCGTAGCTTGACGCCACACGGTTTCAGTTTGAGGCTCTACCCCACTCTTTGCGTCCAATACGGTAACGGCACCATCCAGTACCCGCAATGAACGTTCTACTTCAACTGTAAAGTCCACATGCCCTGGGGTATCAATAATATTGATGCGATGCTCGCCCCAAGAAGCGGTTGTTGCCGCAGAAGTAATGGTTATACCACGTTCTTGTTCCTGCGCCATCCAGTCCATAGTCGCCGCTCCATCATGGGTTTCACCAATCTTATGAGTCCGACCAGTATAATAGAGGATACGTTCAGTTGTGGTAGTTTTGCCGGCGTCAATATGGGCCATAATCCCAATATTGCGCGTCTTTTCTAATGAAAACTCACGTGCCATACTAACCCTTCCTTTCTATATGCAACAACATCTTACCAACGATAATGGGCAAATGCTTTGTTTGCTTCCGCCATGCGGTGTATATCATCACGTCTTTTAACTGATCCACCAGTACCATTGGCGGCATCAATAATCTCATTGGCTAAGCGTAACTCCATGGTTTTCTCATGACGTAAACGTGCATAGTTTACAATCCAGCGTAAACCTAAGGTTAAACGGCGCTCAGCACTTACTTCAACGGGTACTTGGTAGTTTGAACCACCCACCCGGCGTGCTTTTAATTCAAGCATTGGCATTACATTTGCTAACGCTTGTTCAAACACTTCCATAGGATCTTTTCCTGTTTTTTCTTCAACGATTAAAAATGCATTGTACAAAATTGATTGGGCAACGCCACGTTTGCCGTCAATCATAATTTTGTTAATTAATCGAGTTACTAATTTTGAGTTGTAAATCGGATCAACTAACACATCTCGTTTAGCGATATAGCCTTTTCTTGGCATCGTAACTCTCTCCTTTCACAAAATAGCTTATTTAGGTTTCTTAGCACCGTATAAGGAACGTCCTTGACGACGATTTTCAACTCCAGCGCAGTCCATGGTACCACGAATAATGTGGTAACGAACCCCTGGTAAGTCCTTAACCCGGCCACCACGAATCATAATGACACTGTGTTCTTGCAAGTTGTGTCCGATACCAGGAATATAAGCATTCACTTCCATTCCATTGCTCAAACGTACACGAGCATATTTACGCAATGCTGAGTTCGGTTTTTTAGGTGTCATTGTCCCAACCCGCGTACAAACTCCCCGTTTTTGTGGTGAGTTAATTTTAGTAGGTTGCTTTGACAAAGTATTTAACCCGCGATTTAATGCAGGGGATTTTGATTTCGTAACTTTACTTTGACGGCCATGACGTATTAACTGACTAATTGTTGGCATAGTTCTCCTTTCTGTGCACACACATCCTGGTGTGTCATATTTCACAATAAGTTAAGTCCCCACAAAGGGGGAACTTAACCGTTTATATTAAGCGTAATAATAATACAAAAGCTAGACGCATTTGTCAATCATTACTTTTAACTTTCTTCACTGCCGCGAATCATTTCTTCCGGCAATTCAATCAAATCAACTTCGGGCTTATTGCGTTCAATTCGCTGTTCTCTTAAGAAGTTCGCAAGCTCCGCGACATCTTTAGAAGTTTGACGTTCCGCTTTCGCACCCGTTCCGGCTGGAATCTGTTTACCAATAATGACATTTTCCTTCAGTCCAATCAGGGGATCAACCTTACCTTTAATCGCCGCATCCGTTAAGACTTTCGTCGTCTCTTGGAAGGATGCCGCCGATAAGAAGGAATCGGTTTCAACCGAAGCTTTAGATATTCCTAGTAGGGTCGGTCTAAAGATCGCCGGACGTTTATTGGATAATAGCGCATTACGATTGGTATTGGTAATAGAAGCTAAGGATAGTTGAACTCCCGGACTTAGGTTGGTATCTTGACCATCAATGATGATTACCTTCCGTAACATTTGACTAATAATGACTTCAATATGTTTATCTGAGATTTCAATCCCTTGGGAAGCATAAACCTTCTTAACTTCTTTAAGCAGATATTCTTGAACTTCCTTAACCCCCGCAAACTCTAAGAGTTCTTTAGGGTCAACTTGACCTTCTGTCAACTTATCTCCCGCAAGCACTTGAGTTCCAATCTTCATCCAAGCTCTTAGGTTTTGGTTGGCATCAATATCATGTTCGATGCTTTCCTTATCATCTGAAACGACAACTTTCATCTTTTTATTGGTTTCATCAACTTCAATAATTTCCGTGATTTGACCATCGATTTTAGATAAAACTGCTTTCGCTTTTGGCGAACGAGCTTCAAAGAGCTCCTCAACCCGTGGTAAACCTTGGGTGATGTCCTGACCTTCAGCGGCCGCAACCCCACCGGTATGGAAGGTACGCATGGTTAGCTGGGTACCTGGCTCCCCAATGGATTGGGCGGCCATAATCCCAACGGCTTCTCCCACTTCCACTAAGTGACCGGTCGCCATATTACGACCATAACACTTCTTACAAATACCATAGGTACTTTCACAGGTGAAGACATTACGAATATACATTTCTTTGATTCCCGCATCCGTAATCTTACGGGCAGTGTAATCATCAATGAATTCATCTTCTTCCACTAAGACTTCTTTAGTCTTAGGATCCACAATTGTTTCTTTGGCATAACGGCCAATTAAACGATCATATAAAGGTTCAATGACTGACTTAGTCTTACGATCAATAATCTCATGAACGAAGTAACCTTGGTCGGTTCCACAGTCTTCTTCACTGATGATGACATCCTGTGCCACATCAACTAGACGACGAGTTAGATAACCGGACTCCGCCGTTTTAAGTGCCGTATCGGTTAATCCTTTACGCACCCCATGGGTTGAGATAAAGAACTCACTCACGTTCAATCCTTCTCTAAAGGATGAATAAATCGGTACTTCAATAATGGATGATTGGTATTCATGACGTGATTTAGACTGTGTCGGTTTCGCCATCAGACCCCGCATACCCGCTAATTGAGTAAAATGGGAACGGTTACCCCGTGCACCTGAAATCGCCATCATATTAATAGGGTTTTTACGTGGTAGATTATCCATCAGTTCATTACCAATGTCATCTTTAACCTTATCCCAGTGAACCGTTAATAAACGTTCCCATTCCCGGGCGGTTAATAAACCACGTTCATGTAAGGTATTTAGCTCAGCTGCTTTTTCCTTACCCGCCTGAACATATTCTTCCTTATTAGGAGCCGCAATAATATCCACTAAGGATACGGTCATTCCCGCTAAGGTTGAATACTCAAAGCCTAAATCTTTAATTCTGTCTAAGATCTCAGAAGTCTTCTTCGTTGAATAACGATTGAAGATTTCAGTGATAATTAAACCAAGATCACGCTTTTTAAAGTCGGGCGCTAATTCCATCGCCCCAATCACTTCCTTAAGGTTCTCACCTTGTTTAATGAAGTATTTATCAGGGGTATTCTCAAAGTTCGCTTTACTGACTTCATTTAAGTATGGAAAATCAGCAGGGAACATTTCATTAAAGATAACCTTACCGATGGTTGTGACTAAATAGGATTTATTTTGTTCACTACTAAAACCATCTTTCTTCAAACTACTTGCCTTAAGCGCAATCCGCGTATGCAAGTGAATATGTTTATTCTCATAAGCTAAGATAGCTTCATGGGGCCCTTTAAAGGCCTTTCCTTCATTAGCGGCATAGTGACGATAGAGCTTCGCACCCTCATGATCACCCATAGCTTCTAATTCCTTAGCTTTAGCTTCAAACTCTTCTTTAGTCTCTTCCATATTAAGGAAGAAGTTACCTAAGACCATGTCTTGAGATGG
>CAYXES010000004.1:28235-31263 GCA_964464075.1 uncultured Erysipelothrix sp.
TCCTTAATCACTTCCTCAACAATATCCCAGGCACGGGCATCTTGACGATCGATTAATTTCTCTGCGGTTTTAGGATTACCTGCGATTCCACGTACGACGATTTCATTAATAACGAATGGTTTAAAGAGTTGGATCGCCATCTCACGGGGAATACCAGCTTCATACATCTTAAGGTCTGGTCCAACCGCAATAACGGAACGACCTGAGAAGTCAACCCGTTTACCAAGTAGGTTTTGACGGAAACGACCTTGTTTCCCCTTCAAACTATGACTCAAGGATTTAAGGGGACGTCCACCCGCTCCAGTAACCGCCTTAGAACGACGACCATTATCAATTAAAGCATCCACTGCTTCTTGCAGCATCCGCTTCTCATTTTGAACGATAATCGCAGGGGTACCAAGTTCTAATAAACGTTTTAAACGATTATTACGTGTAATCACCCGACGATAGAGGTCATTGAGATCAGAGGTCGCAAAACGACCACCATCCAATTGAAGCATGGGTCTTAAATCAGGTGGGATGACTGGTAATACATTCATCACCATCCATTGCGGTTCATTTTCAGAGTAAAGAAAGGCTTCAACCGTTTCTAAACGCTTGATTAATTTCTTACGCTTTTCTTTAACCGCATCTTCTAGATCATGCAGAATCGCTGCATGCTCTTTGTCTAAATCAATTTGCTTAAGTAGGGTTTGGACCGCTTCAGCTCCGGTTTGAGCCACAAAGGATCCCCGACCATACTTCTCAGAATAATCACGTAGATCTTTTTCTGAAATCACTTGTTTGTAATCAAGATCTGTTTGCTTTGGATCGGTTACAATCCAAGATACAAAGTAAACAACTTCTTCAAGTCGTTTGGGTGGTACATCAAGTAGTAGACTCATACGGGAAGGAATTCCTCGTAAGTACCAAATATGAGTAACTGGAGATGCTAAGGCAATATGCCCCATACGCTCTCTTCGTACACTTGCTTTGGTAATCTCTACGCCACAGCGGTCACAAATGACCCCTTTATAACGTACCTTCTTATACTTTCCACAAGCACATTCCCAGTCCTTACTTGGACCAAAAATACGCTCACAGAATAAACCATCACGATCTGGTTTTTGTGATCGATAGTTGATGGTTTCTGGTTTTTTAACTTCCCCATGGGACCAATCTAAGATCCGCTCAGTAGAAGCTAATCCAATTTGAATCGAGGCGAAATCATTGACACTCATTTAAAAGCCTCCTTACATTTCATCATCAAAGCCAACCACGGCAGCTTCGCTTACTTCTTCAACTACTACATTTTCACGGGCTTGAGTTTGTTCAATATCGACGATACTGGCTAACTCTTCAACCTCCATCTTCTTAATATCAATCTCACGACCTTCATCACTCAAGAATTTCACATCAATTGCTAAAGCTTGAAGTTCATGTTTTAAAACTCTAAATGATTCTGGAATCCCAGGTTGTGGGACATCTTTACCCTTGATGATTGCTTCATAGGTCTTGGTACGACCCGCAATATCATCTGATTTAATGGTTAAGATTTCCTGCAGTGCCTTGGATGCCCCATAGGCTTCTAAGGCCCACACTTCCATCTCACCAAAACGTTGTCCTCCATTTTGAGCCTTACCACCCAATGGTTGCTGGGTAACTAAGGAATAAGGACCGGTTGCACGTGCATGGAGTTTATCATCAACCATGTGCGCTAGTTTGATCATATACATGACCCCAACCGCAATCCGCTCATCAAATGGTTCACCGGTACGGCCATCATATAAGATGGTTTTACCATCGGCATTCAACTCAGCTTCCTTCATAATCTTTTGTAGATCTTCATTTTCAATCCCATCAAAGACGGGTGAAGCAAATTTGATACCCAGCTTTTTCGCTGCCATACCAAGATGCAATTCTAGAATCTGTCCAATGTTCATCCGTGAAGGAACCCCAAATGGATTAAGCATAATATCAACTTGCGTACCATCTGGCAGATATGGCATATCTTCTACCGGCAAGATTTTAGAGATAACTCCCTTGTTACCGTGACGACCCGCCATCTTATCTCCCTCTGAGATTTTACGTTTTTGAACAATATATACTTTGACAATTTCATTCACACCCGGAGGTAAGTCATGGCCACTTTCACGTTTAAAGATACGTACATCTTGGACAATCCCACTACCACCATGAGGTACTTTCAGGGAATTATCACGCACTTCACGTGATTTCTCCCCAAAGATCGCTAAGAGCAATTTCTCTTCTGGTGAAATCTCACTTTGACCTTTTGGTGTTACTTTCCCAACTAGGACATCGCCTTCTTTAACTTCCGCACCAATCATGACGATACCACGCGCATCTAAATGACGCGTTGCATTCTCACTCACGTTTGGAATATCACGGGTAATTTCTTCCGGCCCTAGTTTGGTGGAACGAATTTCAATATCATACTCTTCAATATGAATGGAGGTATACACATCATCTCTGACTAAACGCTCAGACATGATAATGGCATCCTCATAGTTATAACCATACCAAGTCATAAAGGCGACCGTTACGTTTTGACCTAAAGCCAACTCACCATGATCCATAGCTGGACCATCCGCTAAAACATCACCTTTTTTAATCTTCTCGCCCTTGGCAACCAATGGCGTTTGATTAATACTGGTACCCTGGTTAGAACGTCTGAATTTTTGCAGGGTATAAATCCGTTGGGTTTTGGACTCATCCACCACAATCTTCTTACCATCAACATAGGAAACCATGCCATCGCCACGGGCGATAATGGCACTTCCGGAGTCTTTGGCAACCCGATATTCAATACCGGTTCCCACATATGGAGAATCAGGTCTGACTAGTGGAATCGCTTGACGCTGCATGTTGGCACCCATCAAAGCTCGCGAAGCATCATCATTCTCTAAGAAGGGAATCGCTGCGGTTGCGACCGAAACAATTTGTTTCGGACTCACATCCACGAGTTCAACTCTTTCTTTTTTAATTAAGGTGTTTTCACCCTTATAACGTACGACGACTTCATCATTGA
>CAYXES010000005.1:0-4420 GCA_964464075.1 uncultured Erysipelothrix sp.
GTTTCAAAGCCCATAAAGTGATCAATCCTTAAAACATCAACTAAACTAAACGCGTGCTGGATACGTTGTATCCACCAAGTATAACCATCCGCTTTCATCGCCTCCCAGGCATATAAGGGATTACCCCATAGCTGCCCTTCTTTAGAAAAATTATCCGGTGGATATCCCGCAACTGAAGTCGGTTTTAAGTTTTCGTCGACTTGAAATAAATGAGGGTTAGCCCACATATCACAACTATCTTCAGAAACATAGATGGGTAAATCCCCTATAATTTTAATTTGATTTTGATGCGCATAGGCCTTAAGTTGATTCCACTGCTTAAAGAAATAGTATTGGGTAAAAACATAAAAATAAATGTCTTTTTCATGACTTGCTTCAAACGCTAAAACTGCTGGGGAATGATAATCACGATAGACATCAGACCAATGCAACCAAGACTGATCATCATGATGTTTCTTTAAAGTCATGTATAAGGCAAAATCCCTAACCCAAAAGTTGCCTTTCATAAATTGTTTGAGTTGATCTTCTACTTGGGGTAAAGCACTTTCATAGGCTTGCCACAAAAGTGGCAACTTATGATGATAAAGTAACCCATAATCAATCTCATCAAAGGTATAAGATAAAGGGCGTGCCTCAATATCAGCTTCACTTAAATAACCCGCCGCTACAAATTCATCCAAGTCAATGAAATACCAGTTACCGGCATAGGATGAGAAGCTCTGGTAAGGAGAATCCCCAAAACCAGTAGGTCCTAAGGGTAGAATTTGCCAATAGCGTTGTTTGCTCTTTGCTAAGAAGTCCACAAAATCATAAGCACCTTGACCAAAATCTCCAATTCCATACTTCCCAGCTAAGGATGAAATGTGCATTAAAATCCCACTACTTCGTTTATTCATCACAACCTACTTTCTGAATTATTAAAAACCTTGACCTTATTAAACCATATTGACTAAGCGTTTACCACCAAGAAGGTGTACTTGTGTTGACACCCCTTCTTAGCTAGGCGTATAGTTTTTATAGATGATATTTGAAAGGAGAACACCATGTCTGATTGGTTAACAAGTTTAAAAACAGATACCCCTCAAGCGGGATTTGAATTAGCGATCGTTTTAGCACGTAAAGGGGTTGCCTATACTCAACCTTCGGCTGAAATTCGTGAAATGTTAAGAAATGACTACGCCCATAATGCGGATAGCTTAACCTTGGCTTCCCAAGTCGTCGCCATTCATTTTCAAACGATCGCAGCCGCTAATAATTATTGGCGCTGAGCGCAAATATTAGTTATTTAAAAAGGTGAATCACTCACCTTTTTTTAATCTTCAATATCTTCTTTATAAATAATACCAGCACTAACTCCTAAGTGCTCTAGATTTAAATACGCCTTTTGTTGGAGTCGACTGGGCTTATCCATAGTCTCAATCAAATTCAAGTCTGTCGTTCCATAAATACGATTTAAAGCTTGATTAGGGAAATTATGCGAAGCAATGATTTTAAAATGTTTTTGAAATGAAATAATATTACTATCAGCTGGTAAAATTGCTTTTAAACCATCATAGAGTAACCAGGTACGACAAACATAAACCTCATAATCCATTTCCTCAAAGTGGGTTTTAAAGAAGCGTTTCGCAATCTTAAGTGAATCAGTCACGGCTACTTCACTTAAATCCGCATTATTCATGATATGAATATTAATGACATTAATCCCCTCTTTAAACTTCACTTTATAATAATCTGAAAGCTCCATTCTTTCATGAGCTTGTCTTTCAATTTCTGCATAAGAGAACTTAAAGCGTTGAAAACGTAAGGAACCTAAATCAAAGATTTCTCCCCGAAATAAAAAGCTCAACCAATACAAATCACGTTGGTACAAACCATAGCTTTGATTCTCATTATAATAGCGACTAATGCGATAGTTTAAATCGTAAATTGAATCAGAAAAGATTTCATCAGATATAGACCGCCTTTGATAAAATACTTTAAGCGGTAGTAATAAAAGCAAGCATTCAAATAATTTATCTTGATCAGAAATGGATAATTCCGATGCGAATACTTCCTGCAGTGGCTCATCAAATTGACTCTCATAATGATTAAAATTATGAGATAACCAACTTAAAAATGCTTGCGGAAAATTCGCTACTTCTAAAAGATTAATAATGCTTCTTTGTGGTTGTCTTATCTTCATTTCTACCTTTTATATTCTCAAAATTTATTCCAAATACAAACTTCTAAATTTCTCTAAATCGTCTAAACTTAGTCCAAGTTCAGCCTGTGCAAAGGCTTCAAACGAATCAAATTGATTAATAAGAGCTAAAGTAAGGTCTAAGTACTCTGCTTTAACAACTAACATGTTTCTTAGTTCTTCAACCAGTTCTCGATTATTAAGGGCCTGCATGACTTGATCAAGTTCAGCATCCAAGGCCTTTTGACGATAGTTATTGGAAAGTAAATAATCTTCTTTAATGATTTCTTCATCGACTCCTAAAGCCAACAAGATAATCGCCGCAAACACTCCGGTACGATCTTTACCTGCAGAACAATGAAAAAGAACGGGTTTCCCTTTATTTTCTATCATCGCTAACATCATCTCACCAAATACTTTGGGAGAATGTGCCATTTCTTCATAAATACCTAACATAAAACCTTGAAGATCCTTAAACAAATCCAAGCTAATTGACCGGTCTAACGATCCACTCATTAAACTATTGAACTGGGCATTAAATTCATTAGCTCCATTTTCAAAGGATTGTAGTACCGGTTTATGGTGATATTGGATATGCTTGGGTAAAACATAAGGGTTCAACCTAATCTCATCATGTGATCTTAAATCAAAAACTAAATCAATTTCAAATGGATTAAGTTCCTCCCCTAAGGCTTGGGTTGAAAGATTTAAGTTACCTGATCTAAAAATATGGTTAGGTTTAACCTTTAAACCACCATGACCAAGGTATGAACCTAATTCTCTAAAATTAACAATTTTACTACGATTAATCATTTCACAGCTCCTTCAAATCTTTTTCCATTATAGCATATCTACCCTCTTAAATAATTGCTTTGACTTTAGTTCATAATTTTACCTAAATCCAATTTATCCCCTTCATTTTCAAAATAATCAAATAAAAGTGTTATAATTTAAAAGTGAAAAAGGAGAAACAATGAAAATACTAAAACGTGATGAAGTCAATATTTTAGAAACTTGGGATTTATCAGATTTATATCCCAATGATGAATCTTTTTACCTTGATCTTGATCAAGCTAAAACAAGTGTTGATACTTTTAAAAATCAATTTGAAGGCAAAATAAAAAATGCCCAATTTGGAGTTGATGCATTACGTGGCTTTGAAAAACTCCAAGAGAACCTAATTAAGCTCTCTACCTATGCCACCTTATATTTAAGTCAAGACCAAAGTAATCCAACCTCCATGGAACGCAGTGGGCGTCTCGCCATGGTCTTAAGTGATCTTATTACCAAAGTTAACTTTGTGGAACAAGAATTACTTCAACTTGATGAAACTATCTTAAATGAGATGGCGGCATTGGATGAGGATTTAAAACGAAGCATCGAAATCTTACTTCGAAAGAAACCTCATGCCTTAAAACCTGAAATCGAAGATGCGATTTCAAGCTTTAATCAATCTCTAAATGCACCTTATCAAATCTATAATACCCACAAACTCGTGGACATGAAGTTTGATGATATTGAAGTGGAAGGCAAAACAATTCCAATGACCTTTGGTTACTTTGAAGATGAACTTGCCTTTAGTAATGATGTAGAAACCAGACATAAGGCTTTTGAAACGTTCCATAAGCGCTTAGCTCAGTCTCAAAACACAGTCGCTTCAGTCTATCAAAGTCATGTCTTAAAAGAAAAAGCTATGGCGAAATTAAAAGGCTTTGACAACACCATTGATTATCTCTTATTTGATCAAGAAGTAAGTCGTGATATGTACGATCGTCAAATTGATTTAATTATGACTCACCTTGCACCAGCGATGCGTAAATTCGCAAACCTACTTAAAGATATTCATGGTCTTGATAAGATGACAAGCATGGATTTACATTTAGTAGTCGACCCTGATTTTGAACCAAATATTTCAATTGAAGAATCAAAAACTCAACTTTTGGAAGGTTTGAAAATCCTAGGTGATGATTATCAAACCATGATTAAAAGAGCCTTTGATGAACGTTGGATTGACTTTCCTCAAAATCAAGGAAAATCAACTGGAGCCTTCTGTTCCAGTCCTTATGGGGTACACCCTTATATCCTAATTAGTTGGACTCAAAAAATGCGAGAAGTCTTTGTCTTAGCCCATGAATTAGGACATGCTGGCCACTTCTATTTAGCCGGTAAAAACCAATCTTTACTGAATACCAGAGCTTCGCTTTATATCATTGAAGCACCTTCAACGATGAATGAACTCTT
>CAYXES010000005.1:4520-29034 GCA_964464075.1 uncultured Erysipelothrix sp.
AGTGAAAAACTTCTTAATGAAGAAATTACCATTGAAGCTTGGAAAGATGTCCTTAAAGCAGGTGGAACCAAATCACCACTTGAACTTGCAAAAATGGTTAACGTTGATTTAAGCACAGAATCACCTTTGATGGACACCATCAAATATATCGAAGCCATGATTGATGAAATTATTGAGTTAACCAAAATTATCAACGAAAGTAAGTAAGTTTAATTACTAAGGAAGGTGTGAACCTATGAATCAATTTCTGATTGGAGGCATCTTTATCTCACTGATCATTTCACTTATTTGTGTCGTTATGATTGTGAGAATTAATCACCAAATATTAAAGTTTGATGAAGATGACATCATGGTTGATGAACTTTCAGACCATGTGAAAAAGTATGTCATCATCAGCCTAATCACAACCTTAAGCATGTTCTTGCTTCTATTAATCTGGTTATTTACAAAATAACCTCAAGCATAAAAAAGACGACTTATCTTAGATAAATCGTCTTTTTGTATGTACTAATGTAATAGATTATTTGAATCCTACTTCTTAATTAGGAATCTTGTAGAACTCTTCTAAAGTTTGCCCTGACTCATAAATAGCGCGTGCATCTTGTCCCATATAACGCAAGTGCCAAGGTTCATAAGTATAACCGGTAATGTGTTCTTTTCCCTTGGGATAACGTACGATAAACCCAAATTCATGGGCATTATCTCTCACCCATGATATTTCAGGTTCAGACGTTAGTAAGGAACCTGATAATTGTCTTAAATCAAAGGTTAGACCAGTTTGATGTTCAGAGTGACCTGGTCTTGCACTAAATGTATCAGCAGCCACTTGTCCATGGCTTGCTATATAGTTTGTATAGAGCGTTTTTTGAACTTGATAAGAGCGATAACCTGAATAAGAATTAGCGACTCTTAAACCAGCTCCCCTCATGGCTTTGATTAATTTTCTAATCTGAGCTCCAGCTTCAGGATCTTCGCCGGGTGCATAGTTGCTTGGAAGTCCATAGCGCTTATTCGCAATGATGTGCTCATCCACAAAGAGAACCTCATCCATACTCGCAGCGCCCTTTAAATACTCACTAGCATCTTTTACAACCACTCGCAAGGGTTTGCTTGTTTCATTATTATGTTTATCGGTAGCAGTTGCCATGATGGTATGACTTCCTAATTCATTCGTATCAAACTCACTTAAGGTTATTGCAATATCACCATCAATAACATCATAAGCCTCAAGGTAATCAACAATATTAAGGGTTTCGTCTTGTTTAATGATAAAGAGATCAATACCCTGGATTTGTGGGGCTTGCGTATCAACAATATGAACATCAACATAATATGTTTTCTTGCCTGCATAAAAAGTATATCTTTTAGTCCCTATTTTAAACGTATCAATGGGCTCATATTCAAGTTCGCTAAGTGGTTCATCCAAGAGTACACTTAAGCGGTTGATATCAAAGGCAATTCCATATTCACCTTCAATATCATAGACCTCCACTGTTTCAGTACAAGCACTTAAACTAACCACAAATAATAACATAAGGATTATAAACCAATGGTTAAAATTTACTTTTATTTTCATATCAACCTCCCAAAACTTCTTATCTAACACGATAAATCTTTCTACGTTTTCTTCTTTTTATAACGTGTATTGAAATAAGTACAATCAATATCCCACTTACCCATAAACCATAATAAAGGGGATCATGACCAATTCTTTGGCTCGCAACAATATCTAAGGTTTCTAGTAATTGGTCTTCATAAACCAACTTATGCTTTCCAACAATACTCCCTTTCGCAATTGGTACTTTTAAGTTTTCATCAAATTCAAAACGATGTTCAATCGCATTCACTTGAATATCACTCGATAAAACAAATGTTTGAGATGGAATTTCAAAACCTTGTGGAAACACTTTTCTTTTTAACTTAGTTTGAGGCACTTCCTCAACCACTATTTCAACTTGTTTGAAATGCTCAAACATATAAGTATAAACTTTAATCGCATCTTTTAAAGCTTCATTCGGAACATAGATTTGAATCTCAGGATTAGCCTGGGTCGATATAAAGATATAACTGGTATTTTCATTGGTTGCGATACTGGATAAGGAGCGACGCGCCCCATAAGTAAACCCTGATTTGGCACCATAAAGTTCCATAAACTCATAGTTATTATGACTTTGATTTAAAATATGATTTTGAAGTTTAATGTCTGGATATTTACTCAAGGTGATTGATGGCGTCGTATACAACTCGACAAACTGTTCATTCTCTAGGGCATACCTCACAAGCAATAGTAAATCTTCTAAAGTTGTATTTTGATCAGGATGATCAAGTCCACTCACATTTTGAACTTGAGTATGGTTCATCCCAATAGCTTTGGCTTTTTCATTCATTAAGGCTACAAAGTTGGCTTCACTATCCGCAATATAATGCGCGATTAAAGCGGTTGCATCCGCACCTGATGGTAGCATCACCCCATAAAGAATCTCTTTAATCGTTAGTTCTTGATAAGGTGTAAAACCCGCAGTCGATGAGCCAGGGATAACGCGATATAAAACATGGGGTTCAGCCTTAATATAGGTATTAAGATCTTCATCACTTAAATGCTCTAGGGCTGTAATGGTCGTTAAAATCTTTAAAATGGACGCCGGTTTTAAAGGAATATCATGATTCTTTTTAACCAGCACTTCATCTGTATCGATCGAATATAATATATAATTTTCACTGACAAGATCTAAAGCTTTGATATCTTCACTAAGATCAGATTGTGAAGGTAGAAGAAATGAAGCTGCTAAGATTAGACTAATTAAAAATTTCATGCACGAATTTGCCCCTAACTTTGTCTAATTGATTATATCATATTAATGATTTATTATTGTTTTTAATCCTTAACCAAATCCAAGTAAACTTAACCATATCCTTGCATTTTAACACTAATTTTCAGTTAAACCATGGTATAGTAATACTTATAAAAGATAGGGGTTAAGTTTATGAAAACATGGACTAAAATAAAGCTAGCCTTAGCCTTGATTCTGGTTGGATTCATCTTTGTAAGTATCATTGAAAATTTAATTCGTGATGATTATGTCAGAATCACCCAAGTTGATTATCAAGCGGTTGTCGTTGATGAAGAAGACAGCCAAGGAAAAGTTGTCATTAGTGAACGACTAACTTTTGATGTTCACGCTGCTTCAAGCAGTAATTTATTCTGGGAATTATGGCGTGAATTACCAGAGACTTATGTTGATGGGGTTTTAGTCCACTACAATGTGCTTTCGGTTAAACAAATACTTGCGGATGGAAGTGAGATTGTCTATCCTGAAAGCCCTAAGCTTTATTGGTTTGATGATGATTTTACCGACACCAGTGGTGAATTAGGTCCCGGAAAATGGTTTCATAGTGAAGGTCCCTATGATGATTACTATAATTATGAATCACTTATCTTTTATATGGATGGCCTTTATCGTGAAACGGTTGTTTTTGAGATTCAATATGAAATGTTTAATGCAGTTTTACGCTATGGAGATGTATCTGAGCTCTACTTAGCCATGTACAGTGGCCCTACGAGTAAATACCTTACCCACTTTAAAGGTGAAGTCCTAATTCCTAGTGATAAGATGCCAAAGTCAGGCAACTATGATGCCTATACTTATGGTACCAATAGTCATGAATTTCTCTTCACTGAATCAGATAGTAAGCATGCTGGTTACCATACCTTTGCCTTTGAACTTAATCAAGATCAACTTAAGTTTAAGGATTATAATGAATATATTGAGTTTTCACTCCTTGCCTATAATGAAGATAAGCATGCTTTTAGTCAGTATGCTTCTGAAAATTATTACTATGATGACTTAGTATTAGCTGAGATTCAACAAGCTCAAAGAGATTATGAAAATCTACCAGCCTTGTATCACAAAAAGAAAATGAATCTTTTGATAACCACAGCAATCTTATCTTTAGTGGCCTTCGTTTTAACCTTCTTCGTTACTAAAAACTATCGAAGAAAATATAAACTCTTTAAGCCTACGCAAGTTATTGATTACTTCAGGGATATTCCAAGCGAATTGGATGCGAACTTCGCGCGAATGCTGGTATTTAGTAAAAGTGCCAGTGCTAAAGTGGATGCGGATGGTTATGCAGCCGCTATGCTTAGTTTGATTAATAAAGGTTATCTAACCCTTACAACAAAAGATAGGAGTAAAAAAGAAAGTCCTAACAACATGATGGTTGAAGTTCAAAGCAGTGATCAACCTTTATCCTTGATAGAAAGACAATACTTTAACTTGATTGAACGTCATGCCCAACAAAGCCCAATTTCTTTAGGTCAACTTCAACGTAAAGTATCTACTGACTATGAATATACCCATGCCTTTAATGAACGTATTAAAACGGCACTTAACCAAATCGGAGTCAATGAAGGTTATTTCCAAAATGCCAATTATCAAAAACCTAAGAACAGTATGATTGTCTTAGGGGTTATATCTTTGATTGTCAGTTTCTTCATTATGTTAATTGGTAATCTTGTCATCTTAAATACTCGTTATGATTTAGCCTTTGGAGCCTTCTTTGTCTTAGGAGTCAGTTTAATTCTAATTGGGATTTACTGGTTTAAAACCTCTAAGAAATATATTCTCTTAAGCCAATTTGGCCAAGATGAATATGAAAAATGGCATGGCTTGTATCGCTTCCTTAATAATGAAACCTTAATGGTTGAACGTGGAGTTCAAGACCTAGTCTTATGGGAACAATACTTAATCTATGCAACGGCCTTTGGGATTTCTAGTAAGGTTATTAAGGCTTTGAAGATGGTTCTACCAGCTGAAGCGATTAATAATAGCCGCGTGCTCCACAATTATCGCATCTACAATACCCGCAGTTTTAGAAGCACGACTCAATCCTTCTCCAGTGCGACTCGCATGGCGTCCACAACGGTACGTTCTGGTTCCCACAGCAGTGGCTTTGGGGGCGGTGGTCGTGGTGGCGGTGGCGGTGGCGGCGGTCATTAAACCAAATAAAAAGACACACTGTGTCTTTTTTTAATGGAACTTATCTTTTTTGGGTGGCTTTTTAATTTGAATGGGCTGTGGTTCATCAAAGCCATTGGTATATAAAATTTGAATCCCCTGCTTTTGAAAATCATAGAAGATGCGTTCTAAATCACGATGAAGGGTAAAAGAACGTAAGAGGATTTTATTAATTCCGTGCTTTAAAAACATTTGAGGTGAAGGAATATCTTGATTATAAAGATCCCAACTATTATCATAAGTCGCCATGCTTTGTTTAAATCTTAAAATGCGGTTACTATCCAACAAGAAAACTGGAGCTGCTTCTTTACTTAAGGCTAAAGATTCTAACAGCGGAGCACCCCATACTAAAGCCTGTTGAATTCGTTCTTGATTAACCATCGCAAAGGATCCAGCTTGTGCCTCAGTGCCATTAAACAAAGCAATGGGACGATAACCAAGCTTAGCACAACTCAATCCTTCCAAAACACTTTCTTCAGCTGGTAAATCAATCATAATCGCCATATCAGCTTGATAGTTATCCACATAATGCACATCAATTAATTCAAATGATTTAACAAGCAATCTTTCAATATTTAAGAAGCAAACCGGACGTACCCAATCCACCCAACGGTGCTTTGAAGGTGCCCATATACGGTATAAATCTTTATCCTTCATGATGGTTCCTTTCAATCAGAACTGGAACGTCCTGAGCATGAGAATCAGTACGATTGCTTTTACTTAAACGCGCATAATAGCCAGCTGCCTTACCTTCCACATAATAAGCACCAAGGCAAACATGAAATTCATTACCGAACTCATCCACTGCTGGTTTACTCATAAATTGTTTCTGGGCAATATATTTGGATGGATGTTTTTTAACATCCTTCATGATTTGATCATATTCTTTCGGACTCACTGCTTCCTTAATGGAGATGCCTTCTCCCACTCTTCCCCAAACCGGTTTATAGATGTAGCCAGATTGATCTTTAAGTGTTTTCGCATCCATGGTATGTGGTAGTAAACTGCGCCAAGCACTTAAATCAAGGCCAGCTTTTTCCAAATTATCCCAAATTAAGGGAAAACGTTTGCTTTGAGCTAAGACAGTGAGTGGATGATTACATGAAGGGGTTATCGTATTGAAATAACCATTCCAAGTATTGGGTTTAATATCCACTACCCATTCAATCGGATTAAAGCGAACAATCCCATCAACTTTTCTTTGATTATTATCTAAAATACAGTAAGCTTCCCCATCCTTAAACTCTAAATGATCAACCGCCCCATAAATGATTTGATACCCTACTTTTTCCAGTTGATCACCTAAAAACTGCATCACTTGACGATCATCACTATAAGACGTACAGTGAGCCATCATAATCGTACCATTCGTCTTAATCTTGTTGCGTAAGGCTTTAACCATGATCTCCCCAAAATTAATGGTGTCATAATTGGGATTATCGAGGTTTGCCAAGGCAATCTGAGGCATAAGGGAAGCTTCCGCAAAACCACCAGGAACATCACTGTTGACCTCACTAATTGCCCAACCCCCATCCTCTAAAGGATGAAAGTCAAAACGCATGAGACGAATATGATCCTTAGGATCATAATTCATCATCAAAGGGACCGTCTTTTTCATCTTCCTTGGCAGTTTTAAGCCGTCAATGATGTGGGGATGATCACGCATGTGTTGTTCAGCGAGTTCTGTTTCTTGACCCAACTTCTCAACCATTGCCACCAATTCTTGATGTTCCACCTGACTTAAAACCAAGGCATGCCTTGCAATCGTATTATCATCCAAGAATTGCGGATCCCATTTGTAGCCATCAAAAATGACGGCTAAGCGATAATCTTCATACTTTTCTTTTGGAATTGATATTAGCCTCATAGACACACCTCATCAAACAATTGAACCTATTATATCATAATGTAACCACTTGAATTGTATTATCAAAGTAGCTATGATAATATTTTTAAAAGGAGAATTTCCACATGAAATATTTTGTACCAACCCTTATTATTATCCTCGTTGTTTTAATCGCCTTTATCATTAAGTATTACAATGATTTAATTAAACAAAGTAACATGGTTAAAAACCAAAAAAGTCAAATTGATATTCAACTTCAAAGACGCTTTGATTTGATTCCTAATCTCGTCGAAGTGGTCAAAGGCTATGCTAGTCATGAAAAATCAACGTTGGAAGCGGTGGTTAACGCTCGCAATAGCTATTTAGCGGCTGGTAATGATACCGCTAAAGCCTTATCCGCTGATGATGCATTAAGCTCTGCCTTATCACGGCTCTTTGTCTTAGCGGAAGATTATCCAGATTTATTAGCGAATCAGAATTTCCTTAATCTACAAAAAGAATTAACCAATACAGAAAACAAAATCGCATTTTCACGTCAGTTCTATAATGATGCTGTCTATCGTCTTAATAATCTCATTCAAAGTTTCCCATCTAATATCGTTGCCTCCCTATTTGGCTTCAAAGCTCAATCATTCTTTGAAACGGGAGATAGTCAACGCGAGAACGTTTCAATTAATTTATAATTTATAATTCATGAAAAGGCCTTCCGCAATGGAAAGCCTTTTACTTTGTATAATCAAGATTTATTCAATCGTCAGTTCTGTTGCAAGGGTTGGTGAATTCACTAAGGTATCCGCAACCGGACAGGTTGCATCAATGAACTCTACGAATTTCGCAATTACTTCGGTAGAAGAGCTTGATTTAATATAAATCTTAGAGCGAATGGCAGAAAAACCAATTTTAGCTTCTTTGTTTTTACCCATGAACCCATCAGGATCAAGATCACCTTCTAACTCAACTCTAAAATCTTGTAAATCAATTTTATGAACACTAGCAAAAGCTCTAGCAACAATACACTTGCATGCACCTAAGGCAGCTAAAAGTCCTTCAACTGGATTCATTCCAGTATCGGTTCCACCTAAGGAAGCTGGTTCATCCATGACAATCTTATGATTACGAGCACTGCATTCAACTTGCATACCCGCATTTAACTGAGCGGTTGTTTTAAAAACTTCAATAGCCATATATCAACATCCTCCTTTTTCTAACTACTGTATTTATGATACCTCATTTTAAAATCATCTGTCTATAAAAAGCACCTCATTCCATACACCTTGTTTTTATTATAATAATTATTTATCGTTTATCAATATATTTATATTGACAATCAATAAATTATCAGTAATATTAGATTGAGAGGTAATTTCATGAGATCTTATAAAACATTTATTTTAAAAATCATTGTGATAGTGATTGCAGCACTGGTTTTGTATTTAACGCTGTTTTGGTTGAATCCAACCATCAATCAGTACAATGAGTTTAATCCCCAGTTTGCTTATCTATCAAAGGGACTATTAGTTTGTATGTATTTATCCATTATTCCCTTTTATGCTGGTATCTATTTTATCTTAAAGCTAATTAATATGATTGAACATGATGATTTCTTTACTAGTGATGCGATTAAATTTTTTCAAATCATTAAAGTAGCCACTTTATGTGAACTGGTAATTTATGGAATCTATTCAATCTACATTTATACCCATGAAGGTTTTAATCTCTCTATCTTTCCGATTGGTTTACTAGTCATGTTTATTTGTTTTGTGCTCTATGTCTTTATTGAAATCATTATTCAGTTGCTTGATAAAGCGGTTAATATCAAGCTTGAAAATGATTTAACGATTTGAGGTGGATGATGAAAATTAAAATTAATATCGATCTTCTCATTGCCAAGCGTGGTATCAGCGTCACTGATTTAGCTGATCAAGTTGGTATCACTATGGCTAATATCTCAATCTTAAAAAACAATAAAGCCAAAGCAATTCGTTTTTCAACCTTAGAAAAGTTATGTGAAGTATTAGATTGTCAACCAGGTGATATCATTTCTTATGAAAAGGAGTAAGTATGAGAAAGAACATCGTAATCTACTTTAGTATTTTCTTGATTTTATTAGTTTTAAATATTTTAACAAAACCTCATTATTTAAATTATACCGATAGTATTAGAGACATCACAATAAGTGACGACACGCTAAAATTGAGCTTTTCTAATCAAGTCTCTGCCTATGAAGTAGTCAAGTATGAAAATGAGATTGGTCATACTCATTATGAAATTTCGGCTTACAAGCGTCTGCTTAATTTTAATAAAGCAAATGATTTAACCATTGAAAACTTAAACCAAAATAGTCTTGTTTATTTCGCTAGTTTTGATGGTAGTTTAGACCATGTCATTTATGGAAGGAGTCCTGGTAACTTTATGACTCTACCCCGACTAGCGTTGAATTATTACACCATGATAATTTTTGGTTTAACTATTCTAATGACACTTGCTTACGCCCTGTTTAAACCTGCAAGAAAAATCATCACTAATATCTTGTTGATCTTAATTGCCTATCTGTGTGCTGCTTTTATCAATACTAGTTTAAGTAATGTAGTTATTAATCTTCAACGAGAATTAATGGTTAATATAATCTTAGCGATTAGTTTATCTTCACTGTTCATTAGTCTTAATCACTATCGAATGCGTATCCATACCAAAAAGGGGGTAACTTTAACCAAAAAACAAAAAGGCAACTGATACTAATTATAATCAGTTGCCTTTTATTATTCTTTAATCCAAAGATTGTGTAAATTGAATTGTTTGATTATCCTTCGTAACTCCAAATAGTTTCTTATCTTGAATAAAAAAGTATTCATAATGATTGAAGGGTTCTTTAAGCGGATTACTATACAGCTTATTACCATTTATAAAAAACCGAGTATGTTCGATTTGCTTATCATCTTCATAGATATCAAAATAACCACGACTAGATTTTTGAAATACAAGCGTTTGTGGATGATTTTCACTAACAAAGGTACCATAAAGAAAGTTATCGATCACCTTAACTTCTTCATCACGATACATCAAATCATCATCTACTAATTTAGCTATTTCAAGGAAAAAGTCATAAATTGCTTCACTCTTTTCACATCCCATAAAGTGCCCAAGGTTATCACTCGCATAGATTCTTTCATCCGATGCATATTTGATATAAAGCATGGTCGCATCATCCATTGGGGTACCAATCCCACCCCGATCAATACCATTCACTTTCACAATCTCATATTGATCAACAATGGCTTGTAGATCCTGAAGCACTGATAAGGGAAGCGTGGTCTCAAAGTTGAAATAGAAGCCCGATAAGCCTGATCCTGAGGCTTTTAATATCAACTCATGATTACCTCGCTCTAAGTTAAAACGACAATAATCATAGGGTATATTGCGCTTACAAGCCGTATTAATTATATGAACCGGAAATTCATAAGTGAAAGAAGTGATATCTTTTGATTGAATGACTTTAGGTGCATTAGGATTAGTATAATCAAATGATCCACCTGTCATTTCATGATCATCTCTTCTTTTTTGATGATGATTATAAAATAAAAAAATAAATGTTAAAACCAACAAAGCACTAAGTAGATAGACCCATTTCATAAGCTTCCTCCCCTGAAAGTAACTTTCATCTATATCATTATTTGATGGTATTTGTTACTTATATTATATCATGGATGTTTCTTATGAAATGATCAATTATAAGTAAATAACACCTTTAATGCTGCTTCTTCTTTTTACTAGATGTCCACTGATTCATATCAACTAGGGGTTGTTCCAGGATGTTTTCCATATAATATTTAAAAAAGTTTTCTGATAGTTTTTCCTGCCATAAAAGGAATCCTTGATTATCAGAAGTTACACCTAAAGGTACTCCAGCAAAATATTCTTGATTCACTTGGATCGCAAAATCTTTCATTAATCTAATCTCATCTGCACTCGCATGAATCGTTTCAAAAAACCGTGATACTTTGTATTCCGTTGATTGATTAAAGAAATCTTTTGAATAATTTGAGAAATCAAGTAAATTCTCATCACTTATTCCATTCTTTTTCGCCCAACCTGCTACATCCACTGCTTGGGTTTGATAAGTCATCAAAGCATCCGTAGCAATCTCAAGCAAACCATATTGATGAGGAGTGACTGCCAAACTTGAACTAACAATATCAGCAATTCCATCTTGTTCAACAATATGCTGTAGATGCAAATGGCCACTAAAATGTAGTTTTACCCCATATGTTTTATAAAGAGCAGCTATTTTTTCAGCTGCTAAAATTTGATATCCCAACTGAAAATGAGGATGATGAATGAATAGATTTTGATGAGTTACCCCAATGACCATGGCTCCAACTTGTTGTGCTGCTTGTAATTGACTCTCAATCCAAGCAAGGGTATCACCAGTCACAAAACCTTTAACCCCATTACCATTCACATCAATCATTAATATCCAAAAATCATCACTTACCTTAGCTGTATAACTTAAGGAACCACTTTCACTAGCATACCCGTCTCCATAACCTAAGTCTTCATTAAGATGCAAGTTACCTGCATGACAGGTACTTGCGATTTGTCCTTCACTAGCCTGATAAATTTCAATCACTTGCGCTTGAAATATATTCTTAAATTTCTCTTTCTCAATTTTTGGTAGTACTTCAGCATAAGTCATTATAAGCTTTATATTCGCAGTTATTCGATGGCGATGTGGTAGTAAAAGCCTCACAAAACTAGGTGGCGCTAATAAAATATTAATCCTTAAACGATTAATTTCTGAAATTACATAATCAACCTTTTCCATGGTTGAGAGATAAGTTAGTTTAATAAACGCAGAGTTAATATCTTCAAAGCCTTGTGAAAAGACACGTAGGCAAAACAAAATATTAAAAGGTAGTAAACGAAGTGAGATTCCACTTCGAGCCAAAAAGATATATGGCAATTGTTGGGTTAATTTTTTGTCAGTAATATAAATACCACGATTGCCGCTGGTTCCACTTGAAAGACCCACCACATAGCGATCTTTAAAGTAGCCCAAGTATTGTTTTTGTAGTTCATTATGAATCGCATAATCATTCAATTCTTGATTACTAGCATTGATGGTGTTGGTGGTTTCTAAATTATCCATCAAGATTTGTTTATTAATGATGGGTATTTCTTGATATTCTTTTAAGTCTTTAATCTCTTTCTCTGGTAAATTAAGTTTGTAATAAGGGCTATGCTTACGCGCATAGCGCATAAGTTTATTAATTTGCTTTAATTGATACTGCTTAATTTGATTATTATTAAAAAACTTAAAATGTAACTTAAGTCTTATGAAATTAATAATTCCAATCATGGTTCTGTTTTAACCAACTTTTCTAATTTAGTTGACGGTGCTGATTTATTTAAATGATTAGCTATTAAATATTCTAAGCTGTATTTGAAATGGTATTTTCTCCAGATCATTAAGCCTATGCCCCATAGCATCGCTAAAGCAAAACCAAACAATAAACCTTTTGTCATATCAAAATATAGATCAGGAAATACCATTATTAAAACACGATAGATTAAGGCACTAATTACTGATTCAAAGAAAAATGCACTCAGTCCTCCTTTACTAAAGTTTGTAAAGAAGATGGTAACCAATTTATTTTCTGATTTATTAGAAAACCGTTTTATAAATAAAATAATCAATAGAATAAACAAACCTAATTGAGCGACCATAATCGAATACCATTTTAAATCAATTTGTCTCTCCAACATGGTATCTTCCAAGTTAAGATAGAGCACAATACCAGTAACAAAAAGAACGAGTCCAATGGGAAGTGTCTTCTTTATAACTACTTTTAAATCATATTTTAAAAGTAGCGTTGCTAACCAACTTCCAAACAACGCAAAACTGAAAAAAGGAAAAATAGGATTATTCTTTGCAACCAATAAATTTAAAGGTACTAAATATAGTAATCGGCCTTCATCAAAGGATGTTTGCCAAAATTCATAAAGTGGCAATCTAATTAAAGACAGTAATATCCAAACTAAAGCTAAGCTTAAAAATAGTGATGGTGCTTTCTTTAATGACACATGCTTCATAATCCTGAAAACGACGGTTAATAAAATGATGTTTAAACCAATCATAACTAGGCTATCAACATAAGTCAGTCTATCTAAACTTGGTAAAGTTAGCTTTTGAAAGCGGATTAAATCCACTAAGATACTATTATCAAAATTCTCTAATTCAAAGTTAATTAGGCCTGGCCCTGTAAAAATAAAATATAAATAGGCAATTAATAAAACAATTAAACCAAACTTTATTTTATACTTAAAAATACTAGAATTGGTTATATTTTGTTTTTGATAAAATTGCTAAGTATGAACGAGCCCACTAATCATTGCGAATAAACCAGCAAACATAAGCAAAAGACCAATCAAGGTAATAATAAGTGGTGGTTCATTAAAGTCTAATTGAAAAATATCATCATAATAATAAAAAGCACTATGCAAAAATATTACTGTGAAAATACCGATACCTCTTAGCACATCAAGTCCTAATATGTTTTTATTTTCCATATGATATCACTCTAACTAAGAACTAGTTAGCCTTTTCTTCATTTTAAGGGAGCCAGTTTTAATTTGCAATTCAAACTATCTAGATGTCTGTGTCAACAAATATATGATGTTATTTATAGCGTAAATACTAAGAACTATTAACCGTCTCTTAGAACATAACGCACCTATTTGGTTTATTGTATGAGTTCTTGTTTTATGATAGAGTGATATCAGTATAATAAAGCAATATAAATAAAAAATAATACCATGATATTTCATCAAAAGTCTTAAATAATAAAACTAAACGGCTTGCCGGAGGTAATTAATATGAATGTTATTGTATTAGCGGGAACGGCAGAACAATCACAATTGACACAAAGTGAAGGTGTAAACAATAAAGCCTTTATTCAGATCCACGGACACGCGATGTTGAGTTATGTGGTAACCGCCCTGCGACAAGTGAGTGAAGTTGAAAAAGTTGTTCTAGTAGGACCTGAAAGAGACATCAAAACCCTTTTTACTCCTTTAGACAACTTAATTGTGGTACCAGAGGGTGATAATCTAGTAGAAAATTTACGACGGGGATTAGCCTCTTTGAACTCAACAAAAACATGTTTGATTGTGACTTCTGATGCAGCCTTTTTAACAGCTAATGCTATCGAAAATTTTCTAGCTGCTTGCCAACCAAAAAGTGCAGCCGTTTATTACCCGATTGTCTCTCGAGCAGATAATGAACTACGCTTTCCTGGAGTAAAACGTACGTATGTAAAACTAATAGATGGTGAATTTACTGGTGGGAATGCTTTTTTAATTGACCCTCAGCGTATAGAACAAGTGCTACCAGAAATTGAGCGTTTTTTTGCGTTACGCAAAAGTCCTTTACGTTTGGCTGGGACTTTAGGCTTTGATTTAATCCTGAAACTAATCATAAAACGACTGAGTATTGCTGAGTTAGAAGCACGTTTTTCTACTTTATTTTCAATATCGGTTCAAGCTGTAATCTTAGCTGATGCAGAGTTGAGTACTGATGTGGACAAACCTGAAGACTTACAACTTGCTCGTCAATATCTTACTCCATTAGATAATTACAAAACTTATTAACATTAATTGTAACAGTAAAAACAACATATTTAGATTATAGAATCGAATTTGAGGAGGGAAAACAGTGAAGCAAATAGTTAGTGTTAGCCTAGGATCATCATCCCGTGACCATGCAGTAGAGCTTGACTTTTTAGGAGTGCCTTGCCATGTTGAGCGGATTGGGACTGATGGTAATATCCAAAAAATGATTACTTTGATTAAAGAACTGGATGGGAAAGTCGACGCGTTTGGACTTGGTGGCTTAGGCCTTTACTTCCACACTAGGACGAAACGTTTTACGATGCGTGAAGCAAAAACAATTACTAAAGAAGCGGTTAAAACCCCAATTGTTGATGGTTCTGGATTAAAAGATTTATTAGAAAGCAAAGTTGTACAATATTTACAGAAAGAAACAGATTTGCTAGTTGGAGCCCCAAAAGTTTTGCTGACATCTGCAGTAGACCGTTTTGGTATGGCAGAAGCTCTTGATGCTGCTGGTTGTCAACTAACTTTTGGAGATCTAATTTTTACTATTGGGATACCTATTCCTATACATTCCATGCGTTCCTTTGAAAGAATAGCTTCCACTCTAGCACCTCCGCTTAGTAAACTACCTTTTTCTATGCTTTATCCCACCGGTAAAAAACAAGATGTAAATATCCCCAAAGCTTCCCATTTGTTTGATGAAGCAACCATCATTGCCGGCGATTTCCTTTTTATTCGTCGATACATGCCAGAGAAATTATCTGGAAAGATTATTTTAACCAATTCTACCACAGCCGCAGATATAGAACTTCTACGCAAGCGGGGTGTAAAAACACTAGTAACCACAACACCTGCCCTAAATGGTCGTTCTTTTGGTGTCAATGTAATGGAGGCCTTACTAGTCGCTTTATCTGGCCATAAACGAGAATTAACTTCCAAAGAATATAATGACCTATTAATGAAAGTAGATTTTAAACCACAAATTTTAGACTTATATTAAGACTATTTCATATTTCATTTTCATGCTTTTATCTTAATCAAAATACCAAAACCACAATAATGTGGTTTTTATCTTTAGTGAATCAGTAATGCCTTACTTAATCCTTAAATAATCTTTTCAACTTACTTCTTGATTTTCCTAACACTTCACTTATATTCTGTATTTTAAATAAAAAAATGATTTATATATTTGATTGGTATAAGTGTAGAAAATATTGTGCATTCATCCAAAATTTTGGGGGTGGATATAATTCAAGTGTAGGTGTATACCCTTTTTTACCAGTCTGTGGAGTTACAATTAATGTGAGACTTAAACAAGAAATAGAAAAGCGAAAGGATTTCTGTGCAATGGTGTTAAACACTCTAATGAAAGAAGATCCAATAGCTTGTCTATTATAACTCATAATCAACGCAAGAAAACTGTAGTACTTCCTTTCATTATTATATGTTTACCTTTCATAAGAAACAAATACCCAAAAAAAAACAATCCTCACAAATAAACCTTCCAAATTTTTAACCCATATTCTGCTTTTCTTATATCTCTCTTTGGCTCTACTCACTAAATTAACCCTTCCTTCTCCTAATGGCAAAAGAAAAAGAGATGAGTATTCATTTCATCTCTCATTTTCTAAAACTTCCTTATAGCTCACTTCTAAAGGAAACTTACAGCCTACTTCTATTTTTCTAAAAGTTCCTTATCGAGCCTTATTTTTATTCTAATTTATTAAAGATAATCTGTAACTGTGCATCTCCTACAGCACCCCATTGTACTTTCTCATACAAACTAGCATCTAATTCTTCCAAAACATAATTTCTATTGTTTGCAAATTGGTATCCAGGTTTTAGCTTTAAATTTACATTGATTAAATATTTATGGTCTAATTCAAACTTTTCTATGTCCCATCCACTTTCATTATTTTCATCTTTTGTAAAATCATACCAGCTAACATTTTCAATTTCATATCCAACATTGATAGGCACTGATAAATTTATTATACCGTATGGTGTCTCTCCCACAATGGGTACACTTAATCCAATAATAGTTACATTCTCTATCAAGTTAGCCTTCTCTATAGTGAAAGTTTTTACTTCTGATTCTACTCCATCAATGGTAACTGTAAAATAATAATTACCTTGCACCGTTTTATTTGCTTCCTGGACAGTCACTCTTAGTTCTATTTCATTGTTCTGAACCGTTTTGCCGCCAGCTGCTCCAATTAAAATTCCAATTGGTGTTGTCGTAGTTTCGCTCTTATTTGCGTCTTTATACCATTTCACCGTAGCTGACTTACCATCTGCAATTCCTGTTGTGATTACATTATAACGTCCGTCATTCACTTGAACCTTAGCATAAATCGGGCCACCTTGCATATTATCCACAGTTACGGTTTTGGTAACCTCCCCTGCTTTTATCAATACATATTTGAAAACATCTTCAACTGGATCAGCATTATTGTCTTTAACAATTTTCACTGGTTTTCCATTAGTAAGTTTAGCATCTACCAAGACACTACCATCTGCATTTTCTGATCCCTGTAGTTTAAGACCTTCAGCAAGATTTAGGGTTGTTCCACTAAAATTAATGAACCTTGGTCCTCCTGAAGTATTAGGGAAGTTGGGTCTGATAAGTTCTACTGTTGTACCTTCTTCAATATTTATTGCAACGGTTGCACTGAAAATTGATTGTACCGCCTGTGCAACTCCTTTAAATTTAGCATTGCCTTTAATGTTGATTATTCCACTACCTCCTATGACAGAAACAACATCTCCATAAGACTCCACTTCAACCTTAGCATTATCCTTGAAAGTCGTATCATTTGTAGTCGATATGCCACGGGCATCTTTTGCTTTCACGTTATTGATTTTTAAGCTAGCGTTACCTTCTACGGTAAGGCTGAACATTCGGATACCATAAGATGATGATGTATCTGTATTGCCAAGGTCAGGCATTGTAATTTCTAAGCTGCCTTCGCCAATTATAGTCAGATTTGTAGGACTATTGTCAGAACTTATCCCTGTAACATCACTAATGTCTCCTGCTTCGATATTTATTTTGTTATTACCATGTAACAGTAAGGTTAGATTGTCATCATAATCAAACCCTTTAAACACTATACCTTGACCAATTTCAATTATTTCTAGATCTTTTATTTCTAAGGTTAGATTGTTTTTATCCCAATAATACCCTTGATTGCTTAATACGGTCTCTTTTACCCCACTTGTTGAGGAGTCACTTTCTTTAATAATTATAGCGTTGCCTTGGTGTACTTTTATTGTTACCTCATCATAACTATTTGAATCATTATTTATAGTTGCGCTTAGGGTAAATTGTTCCGCAGTCTCATCAGTTGCTACGTTAAGGTAGCCATTAATAACTTTTGTATCAGTACTCTTAGCATCATCTATTTTGAAAGTCACTTTTTCTTTAATTTGATCTCCGGTTTGAGCCACTCCATTTATATATATGCTTATCCAATATTCTTGACCAGGCAAAACTTTATTTGGGGCATTCCATATTTCTATTGGTATAGTTACCCAATTTGCATAAATTGTTATATCACCTGTTATCTCTACTTTATTTCCTGGATAATATTTCTCATCAGAGTCTTCAAATTTCCAGTGGTCAAACATCTTATGTTGTAAAGCTATGAAACCATGTTCAGGTAACGTATATTCTTGACCTTCTATTACTTCTACAGTATCCATACTTCCATTTGCACCACCGGATATAAAGGTTACGGTAAAGGTTTTTGCGATTGTTTCAAATTCTACAGTAACTTCTATGGCTTTATCTAGGCTATTTACTGTGTAGCTACTGCCTGTTTCTGAAATAGCTGTATTATCCACTTTCCACTTTTTAATTTTATAGTTAGTGTCAGGTGTTGCGGTAAAGATTACATTCTTACCTTCTTCTACTTCGTCTCCACTAGCAATTTCTGTACCATCAATTTCTGCCTTTATACTTCCATTACCATTTACTACGCTAAAGATTACTGCGTATTTGTCTTTTGGTGCTGGCTTTGTTCCATTTTTCTTCTCACCATTAAAGGTTGTTGTTGCTGCTATTAATGCTGTCACTGCTGCATCTACTTCAACTTGGGTTGCATCAGATTTATCTGCTACCACCTGCGCATTGGATATTGCAGTTGTGTAGGCATTCATTACCGCTTGTGTCACCCACTTATCTGCTGGATCAATATCAGTTCCATCTGTGCTTACAGCTGCTGTACCTTTATTTGTGTTAGCACTTGCTATTGCATCTGTTAAGGCTATTTTATCAGCCGGTAGGATTACTGCTTCTTTAATAGTTACATTAAATGTTGCTGTTTTTCCTTCATAGGTAACAGTTACAACCTGGTCCACTTCCGCCTTATTACTATTAAAACCACTTATCATAGCAGGTGTTGTCGTAATAATCTCACTACTATTATCACTATAAATTGCTTTTACCACCAAACCTGTTAAGTCTATTACTTCACCAATTTCATACTCAATTTTTGTTGGTAGTACGGTAACATTAATAGCACTTACTTTAATCTTCTCCTCATATTGTGCTTTAACTTCTAAATTACTTACCACATTATTAAACTCTTTATTCCAACCAATGAAAATGTAACCATCACGAGTTGGTTCTGTTGGTTCTTTTGCATTAGAACCATATTCAACAATTTGTTTGTCTAATTCACTACTATCATAATCTACAAAAGTAACCACATACAGATTTATCTTATACTTAGCTACTATTTGCATGGCTTCTGTGATCTTTTTAAAGTCTTTATCCCACCCATCAAAAGTATAACCGATCCGAGATGGATCTTTTGGTGCTTTTGCTTCTTTACCTTCTTCAACAGTAACTTTTTCAATTAGTTTACCATCATAATCCAAGAAAGATACAACGTATTGCTTTACAGCTGGCTTTGAAGGTTCTTCTGGTTTTGAAGGTTCTTCTGGTTTTGAAGGTTCTCCTGGTTTTGAAGGCTCTTCTGGTTTTGGTGGTATCGGTGGGGTTGGCTTTGGTGTACTTGGTGTTTCAGGTTTCGTAATCACTTCTTCCTGATCAATCAATGGGTCTTCTTGGACCTTACTTTTATTTGGAACTAAGTTACCACTTATTAGTTCTTTGTCTTTTGTTATCAATTGTTCAAGATTTCCATCACCTGAGATTAAAACTGATGCTTTAGCTCTAACTATTTCAACAACTCCCTCTTTTGTAATAATTAGCTCTGAGCCTTTGGCATCATCCATAATTATCACTTCTTGCACTAATCCAGCAACTTCAATACTGGATTTCTTGAATGTGTTTATTTTTTTAACACTTCCTATAACTTTAATCTCGGTGGCATCACTATGATTAGTCACTTCATCAACTGTGCCCTCTATGATTAATTTTGTGTTATGTGCATTATTATCAACATCAATACGATTTACAAATGCATCTTCTAAAATAGTAAAAGTACTATCTTTTCCATTAATGGTAACTTTGCCTACTTTTGTTTTAGATTCAGCTACAACATTAATTCCTACTGCATCAATCTTAACATCACCAATATTGCCAGATAAAATGACATCTTGGCTTCCATCTTCAATTTCAACTACTTTTAAAACACTACCATCTTCAGCTACAACACGAACAGCGCCATCTTCTCGTTTAATTCGAACAACATCAAACGATGACGAGCCAATCACATAGATACTGTTTGTCCCTCCGCCATAAATGGTTAAAAGTGATCCTGTTACATTATTTAATGTAACTTCTCCATCTGCAACTGACGCTTCAATGATAATTTCATCAACTTTACCATTTTCTAAAATTGCTCCAGCCGACTTTACAACGACTTTCTTGAAACTATCACCAACGGTGATGGTTTCTGCGGTATCAACAATCAACACATCTTGTTGATTATCAACCGGTTTTTTACTAAAACAACTTGTTAACGATGTCATTACTAATACTAGTACAGCAAAAAACAGCGTCATCTTAAATAATCGCTGATTATTCATAGTGCTACCCCCTTTTCGTTCTATTTAGTAATTTTATTATTCTAAGCCAGTAGTAATTATTAACTGATTAAAACCACAACAATAAACAACTAACTACGCGATTAAAAAACATATTTTTTAACCTAGCAATCTCATATGAAGTTCTATAGCCCTGCTTCCTACCCTTGTGTATAGTTTGTCTTTATCAGTCAATTGTTTCTATTCTAATAAGAAATGTACTTGATTAAGCATTCAGGGTGGTTGACTATCGCACTTGAGACTATATGGACTTTGTCTAACTGCTTATATCATATTTTTCTCCTTATTTTTATCATTATCTTTAATTTTATAAATAATTGAAATCTTCTCACTTAAGAACATATCATGTAATTATTAATTTACCCCTAACCAAAGAGACAGTCTTTGTCATAAATAATATGATAAAAGCCTTTTATAACCATTATTTTATGATTATTCATCTTTTCAATATATTAAACCCACTAAAATTGTGAAGTTTTAGTAGTCACGTTCACTCTAATAGATTATTTACATTCACGCATAAAGAAAAGATGATTTATTATTTCAATAAATCATCTTTAGGTTTTATTTAGCCTGTCTACTTGATAAGGATTATATTATATCCAAAGGTTTCTTAAACAATAATTAATTATTGACCAAAATCTTGTTGGTAACTAACGAGATTGACACTTTCAACCCCTTCAATGTTTTTAAGCTGATCAAGCCATGAATCTACTTTATCACTGTAATCAATATCATAAGTAAGTTCAATACGAGCTGCGGTAGCTTGTCTGCTCCGCAGTTCAAGTTTAGGACCTTTCTTTAAGTATTGATTCACAGTCCCTTTAACAAGTGGGTCAAATCGTAGAATAAGTAAATATTTACCGCTGGGGGCGAACCCAAACATGTAGGAAAGTAAAAATAAACCTCCCAAAGCTAATGCGGTTACAAGCGCAATCACATACATTCCAACGCCGGTCATAATTCCGGCACTAATGGCCCAAAATATAAAACCGGTATCAATGGGATCTTTAACCGCGGTTCGAAAGCGCACAATTGAAAGTGCTCCAACCATTCCAAGTGATAAGGCTAGGTTAGAACTAATAGTACGAATCACAATCGCAGTAACCATCGTTACTAAAATAATTAATAACGCAAAATTTTTAGAAAAACTAACACCAGTAAATGTTTTACGGTAGATGTAAACAATAAACAATGAAATAATGAAGCCTACAACTAATGACAACAAGATCGCATGTAATGTGATCGATGTTGTGAATTCACTAGTGACAGCCTTTTTTAATACGTCTAAATACTTCATAAAAACCTCTTTTCTATAATATACTGCGACAATGCGCAAACTTTGATATCGCATATCGTGTTTTTGGTATTGTTTGTAATATGGAGGAAATGTACTGTGGCATAAAATCATCAAACTTCACTTCTAAGACCACCGTATTGTTTTCAAATACAGGTACCCCAAGGTGGTTATGATTAAATAAATCGGTGTTGTATATGCTTGATGTCACATGATAATCAAGGGTAACCCGCACATTAAGGGGTTCATAGACGAATGCTTGCCGATAATAATCAACGATGATGATGGGTCGTAATGACGTGATGTTGAGCTTCAACAAAAATCGTTGTAGAAGTGAGTCATGATCACTCAAATCCAATGCTTGTTCATTTAAGATCTGCTTTGTTTCATCAAGGGTTAATCGCTGCACATCCTTGTATGTTAATTGATCATGCTTGTGTTTACATTCTAGCTTAATATATGATGGATCTTGATTGTAGTAACGAATTCGGTATTTCTTCCGAAATTGAACCCCATCGACCTTTTCAGCGTAGGCATCACTATCAAGTGTGTCGTAATACAAGCTCCTAATAAAATAGGAATAATCATCGGCTACTGAGTGTCGATCACGATCCATAATAAGCTGTAAACGGCTCTCTAATATCTTCGCAATGTGATCGCTTATTAAGTACTTAATTTCATAACGATAGCGTTTACTCATAGTCCACCAAAATATAATTCCATTTCTTGATTCGTTAAATTGAAAAATTGTTGGGTTTGTCGCAATAAATAATCATAGCGCAAATCAAAATATGAGCGTAGTCGCTTGATTTCGGATTCCCATACTGCCATCGTCTTATTCCACCGTGCTTGATTACGCGCCATCTCGGGTCGATACAAGGCTGCGAATTCATCTAATGTTGAATAAATACGATCAGGATGAAATGTGGTTTTTAAATGCATCGACAACCGCTTCACAAACATATCTTGAAACTCCTCATTAACCACTAAATTACGAAAGAGTGCCGTTGAGACTCTAAAATCACTCATTCCTTCAACTTGAACCATATAGTTATAATAATTACGATCATAATTCCACATCGCAAAATCTAAATCATACCAAATCATATGCCAGCGCCCATTATCGACATCAGGATGGTTAAAGAAACGCGCATTGATGATGTCATGGTTGGTAGTGAATGTTGATGCAATCCAAAAATCAATATAACTTTCCAGATTCAACAAGGTTTTCATATGTTCAAAATGATGCGATTGTCGCATATCATTATTGACCGCATAACTGACCATGCGTTGGTAGCCACTTGCACTACCGCTGGTCACATTACTATCGATACGGACAACATTCGCCCGCTCATCAACATTAAAATGACTGCTTATAAAATTTTCATCAACTTTTTCCCGCACATTATACACTCCCCAGTAGCGGCCATTAATGTATAAGACAATTGGTTTAAATGCTTGAACTTCGACTTCCATCATCCCATCCGCTAATGAGGTACCAAACACATCACGAAAAAAGGTATAGTCCATATCTTGAGAACCAGAACGTAAAACCACGGTATCAAAACTTGTGAAATCACGGTTATCAAACATGGGGTAGTTTAATTTTGGTTCTTTGTATTTTCCTTTAAATTTCAGCATAAAACTTTTCTTTGCGAAACCACGTGCTGACCCTCCAAACAACTTAAGTCCCGCATCGATACTAAAAGAATTATCTTCTTCATAAAATGCTACATGAACCGGTACTTCAAGTCCATCAACCCATGGATTACCTTGTAAATACGATAAGTCACTTGAGTTTAATGACAATGACATCACTGGGAATATATGATCTTCATTCATAATAAAATCATTTGTAATTGTCGCACTACCAAGACGATCAGGTTCTAATGCTCGAAAGCGGACCGTACTTGTTGTATCGATGTGCAAGGGTTGGGTATATCGAGTACTGTTCATTGTCGGTACACTACCATCAAGGGTGTAGTAAATTGGTGAGGTTGATGATGCTGTAATTGTTTTAGTTTCGTTGTCATTGTAAACCCCAGGTTCACTTGCTACGATTGGTTCACTTGCCACAGAGCGGTAATAAGAACCTTCATTGCTTGCATTAGGTGTCGGGCTACTGAAATAACCAAACCCACCACTTGGTACGCGCCCGTAGCTATAATTGACGGGAACATCTCCAACAAAAAGTGAATCAACTAGTATGCCATTCTTGGATAAATAAAGTGAATCAATATCTCCGATTTTAAAGTTGACATGGATGTATTCTGAGGTTGTAAGTTGTGAATCACCCGATGCCATAAGTACTATAGTTTCATTGGGCTGCAAGATAACATTAGGTAAGTTTGCCATTGCCATATCTTTATGTGATGTCGATAATGTGTATTCACTTAAATCAATCGCTGATTTTGAATTGTTTAAAAGCTCTACCCAATCATAAAACTGGTAACCATTATGAGGCATATGTTCATAATTACGATTCATAATTTCATTAATAAGTAATGTCTTGGGATGCTTCAGTTGCTCATGATAAGCTTCCATACCCGCTGTTGTATTTATATAGCCAGGGCTCACAGCTGCGGTTGGGCCAACGTCATCATTAACACGAATCATCGCAAAACCATTCGCTAAATGATCATATCGCAATGTATCAATTATTTGTCCCTTAGGATTCGATAACGTTACCGTACCATTTTGAGATTCAAGATTGAAGTTGCTATG
>CAYXES010000006.1:0-4270 GCA_964464075.1 uncultured Erysipelothrix sp.
TCTATGACTTTTAAGTGAAAATGGGCTATAATCTTCTAAGGTGATAAAATATGAAAGAAGTCTTTGTTTTTGATTTAGATGGAACCCTTTTAGATCCTAGATCGAATCAAGTTCCCATCTCAACCATTAATGCCTTGCGGCGACTTAAGGAGAAAGGCCACTTTTGCATGATTGCGACTGGTCGTTCTTTTAAATCTGTTTTAGAAAGTGGGATTGTGGATATCATCCCTTGGGATGGCTTTGTGGTTTCCAATGGCCAACAAGTCAATCAGAATCTTGATAAGATTGTCTACAAAGAATATTTTGACCATGATGCGATTGTGGCCATTACTGATTATGCTGATCAACATAATCTCGTCTTACAATATCAAGCTAGTCCCTCTTTTTTAAATAAAGAACCCGATGAGGCGCTACATGCTTCGCATAACTTTTTCCATGAGCCAATTCCTGAATTGGTTAAAACCTATACGGATGAAAAAGTAGAAATGCTTATGGTCTATACTTTTGACCACAAGCACTTTGATCATATTAATACCATTCCAGGTGTCATTGCCTATCCTGGTCAAGCACCTTATGCTGATATCAATGATTCGAATTATTCTAAACATGAAGGTATTATGGTACTTCTAGAATCTTATAATTTAGATCCTAGCAACTACATTGCCTTTGGAGATGGATCCAATGATATTGAAATGATTCGTAAAGCGAAATTATCTTTTGCCATGGGTAATGCTAGCCCCCTGCTTAAACTACATGCGGATGTGATTACCAAAAGTGTTCATAATGATGGTATTTATACTGCCTGCATGCTGCATGGATGGATTTAATCCACAAATACTTTAATGACATCTCCTTCAGCAGAAGTAATGTCGACAATTTCACCGGTTGCTCCTTCTTCAATAGCTTGTAGGATAAGCTCCACATCAAGCCCCTTCGATTGAAGGCTTTCCCCATCAATATTGATGGATTTAGATAAATCAACGCCGGCTTTAATTAAGGATAAGGGTACATTAACCCGTACTTTATCCCCTGATTCACTATCAATCTTAACGCGCAACATCTTAGCTTGCGCTTTTTTATGCACTAATTCTTTACTTGGTTCAACCAAGGCCTCTAAAAGCTTCACTCCTTCATGGACTTCGATGGTGCCATCTTTTACCATTTGTAGAATTTTCTCTTGATTAGTCATGCTTATATTTTCCTTTCAATTGTTCCAAGGCTTCTTCCACTGAAAGTTCCTTGGTTTGTAATTTTGCTAAAATGTCCTTTTGATCAACATCATGATGATGATTTTGAAGACCCATCTTTTGAATAATAATATCTAAATTCTTTTTAACGGTTGGATAAGAAATATTAAAGAGTTTTTCCATTTCCTTAATACTGCCATATACCGAAATAAACCCTGCCACAAAATCAAGCTCTGCCTTGGATAAGTTTGAGAAATGAGACAAACTAAAGGATCCGGTAATTTCAATCTGGCAACTGGGGCAACTTAATTTGGTTGCAATTAAATTTTGTTCACATATGGGACAAGTCCCAATCACATTTTTAATCATATTAGCTCCTTACACAATATTAACCAGGATATAACTAGACTCACTCTTTAGTTCTAAGACTGTAAAGGGTTCTAAATAACGCAATTCCTTTTCAATCGCTCTGAGAAAATCAATCATAATTTCCTTGTTGTTAACTAAGAAGGCTTGCAATTCTTCATCACTATCTGTAAAGAACTTCGATGACCATAAACCAAAACGAACGAATCGAATGGCTGTCTTCACACTAAACCTTGGTAAATTAATCTTTTTCTCAGGGGTGGTAATAATTACTTTGATCTTACGAGCCACATTATCTCCTTTGCTTAATATTATTAATATTAAAATTAATATATTTAATTAATATATTAATAATATATAGTTTATGATTTAATTTGTCAATACCTTATAGCTTTTTATTGAAAATAAAAAAACACCGGATGGTGTTTAGGGTTTATTGAGCAGTTCGGCTAACTCTTGGAGATGTTGTTCATCCAAATCACCGTGGTAATTGGAAAAGTGTTCATCCGCAAAGATATCCAAAACTATGTAGTTAAGAGAAAACGGGTTGGTTCTTAATAGTGAGACGCACCCTTCCATGGGCGTGATCAGTTTGTTGTTGATGACTAAGTGCGTATCACTTAAAAGCACCATAACATCTTCAACCTTATATTTACCTGCCTTATCAATCACAACCACATTAAGCGGTTTAAGCGCTTCTAAAAAGGTAAGGTAGTTTTCCTCACTTTTGTTTTGACAACCACTAATCACTAGAACTTGAGGTCGTTCTTCTCTTACATATTTAATAAGACGTCTTCGAACCATTTCACATCGATAGCTTGATTCGAATAAACTTTGTTTAATATAGAATATTTTCATTTTGCATCACAATGATAGTTTAGCAAGTTCTTGAAAAACTCTCAAAAGATATGCACAAAAAAAGGGCAATGCCCTTTATCGACTCTTGAAGAACCCCGGAATATCATCATCCATTTCCACCTCATCCAGGTGGGTTGGACTTTGAGTTGGGATCGTACTTGGTTGCGTTTGAATGGTTCGATTCGGTAAATCAAAACCAGTTGCGATGACAGTAACGATGATTTCATCTTGTAGTTGCTCATTAATCGCAACCCCAAAGATAATGTCCACTTCATTACCGGCAGCTTGGCGAATGTATTCAACCGCTTCATTGGAATCATAGAGTGACATACTAGCCCCTCCCGTGACGTTGACAATCGCATTGGCAGCCCCTTTAATTTGGGCTTCTAGAAGTGGTGAAGTAATTGCCTTTTGAGCCGCTTCTTGCGCTTTATTCTCACCATCAGCCATTCCAATACCAATCAAGGCTGAGCCTTGATTTTTCATGACTGCTTCAATATCCGCAAAGTCTAAGTTAATTAATGCTGGTACCGCAACTAAATCAGTAATGGTTTGAACCCCTTGACGTAACACATTGTCCGCTTCTTTAAATGCTTCCACAAACGGAATACGACCAATAACTTCTAAGACTTGATTGTTTGAAACTATAATTAAGGAATCCACATGCTCTTTTAATTCAGCTAAACCACGTAAGGCTTGATCCATACGTTTTTTACCTTCAAAGTTAAAAGGTTTAGTCACGATACCGACCGTTAATGCACCTAAATCTTTTGCGACTTTCGCAAAGATCGGGGTTGCTCCAGTTCCGGTACCACCACCTAAGCCAGCTGTTAAAAAGACCATATCAGAACCTTCCATGGCTTCTCTAATTTCAGCTTCAGTTTCTAAGGCAGCTTTTTTACCAACTTCTGGATTGGCACCCGCTCCTAGACCTTTGGTGGTTTGACGTCCTAAAATAATCTTATTTTTAACCATGGAAACATTGAGAACTTGTACATCGGTATTACATACATAGAACTCAACTCCCTGTAAGCCTTCATCAACCATTCGATTAATGGCATTACATCCAGCACCCCCAATACCAAATACTTTTATTTTCGCAACTTGATGATATAGATCTTCACTCATAATATAGCCTCCCATTAATCTTTCTTAGTTTGAAGAAAACTTTTTATCTTTTTTACCGCTGCCAACTCCATGGTTGGTTCTTTATTCTTCTTAACAATAATCATATTTTGAAACTCATTACTATTTAATGATTGCTGCTTCTTTTTCTGCCAATCATCCAAATCTTGGTACGCATAGAAGCTACCTAAGGCAACCACCAAGGATGGATCACGAGCACCTAAGGTTTCAGGTACATAGACTTTGGTTTCAACCTTCAGTTGTGCTTCCACATAGTCCGCAATTCCCTCTAATAAGGCCCCTTCCCCACTAATCACAATCTTGGTTGAGCGGGTGGTAATAATCAGCTCACACATCTTATGGAGCTGGAGGCGCCAACCTTCTATTAGAGGTAAGACAATATCCATGATTTCCTGTTGATTACAGGTTTTATTCTCGTCCTTAATGGCCCATAAATAAATTGGATCACTAGAATAGTTTTCACTATCCAACTGACAATTATAAAATAAGAGACGTTTAGAAACTTCATTCGGAAGTTTCAAACGTTCACTAATGGCATCAACCCATTGTTGATAACCACTCTCTAACCATTCACTGGATATAATTTTACCATGATTGTATAAATTAAGTTGCGTCGCATGCCGATCTAACTTAATCGCAATCATGACATTTTTAAAGGATTGTTCAATAATGGCACTCTCTTTAGCCAAAGCCCATGAATCCAATACCACATC
>CAYXES010000006.1:4370-7604 GCA_964464075.1 uncultured Erysipelothrix sp.
GGAAGTATGGAAAAACTCAGCTACCACAAAACGTACCTTGTAATCTGCTATTTCACATACTGCTAGAATCTGTTTGTCCATCATTTAAGCCTTTCATCATTGCCTATATCATAGCACAATTTAAGTTGATAAATAAAGATTAAAGACTCTTATAAAATCGGTTTTTAGGACCTAAAAAGTTGCATCACTACAAAGCTTATGATATAGTAGACAAGCGAAACATTAAAAATGATTAGAAAGGGGTTTATGTCATGCCAAGAGTATGTGCAGTATCGGGCAAAAAAGGGATGTCAGGAAACAAGCGTTCTCACTCTTTGCGCGCAACACGTCGCAAATGGAATGCCAATTTACAAAAAGTAACATTAATGGTCGATGGAAAACCGCAAAAAGTGCGAATTTCTGCTCGTGCATTAAAGGCACTTAAAGCCCAACAAGGAAAATAAAAAAATAACGGTATCAACCGTTTTTTTTATTTATCCTTACTTTTAATCAATAATAAACGTCCCTTTGTAAGCTCGATATGAGCTTCTTTTGTGATGAACTCATTGGATAAGGTATATAAGTCACTTTCTGTTAAAGCCACATCAGATAGCTCATATTTTGCCTGAGTGATAGAAACTACACTATCTTCTAAAGCAAAGATTGAGAAGTACTTAAAGTGATCAGCCTGGATGATTTGGCTTTGAGTGATAATCATACAATGATTATCATCATCCACCAACTCAACTTGAGGATATTGCTTCATCAATTGAACATTCACATACTGATGATCAAGACGACCACCTAAGGCTCCATAAACGATGATATGCTCTGCTTGATTATGATAGATTTTTAAAGCAGCTTCTAAATCGCTCTCATTTTTTATGGGATGAAGCTTAACTACCTGATTTGCATATGCTTGGATGATCTCCATTTCATCCTTTGAAATGGAATCAAAGTCTCCAATGGCGCAATCCATTTTGATCTGGGCTTGTGCCAAGATTAAGGCACCACGATCAACCCCTACATACAAATCGTGATTGCGTTTAAATTTGGGAGTCGCTAATGAACAAACAATACCGATGCTTAACATAGACTCGCAACCGCTGCGATAATATCATGTGCAAAGACATAAGACCCAGCCACCACTACATCCACCCCAGCCTCTTTTACGAGCTTGATGGTTTTATCATTAATGCCACCATCTACTTGAACCAAGGCATCCGATTGAAGAACTTGAAGCTTGGATTTTGCATAACTTATCTTTTCTAAGCTTGAAGGCATAAAGGCTTGACCCCCAAAACCAGGCTCAACCGACATAATTAATACTAAATCTACTAACTCAAAATAAGGATCTAAAGCTTCTTTAGGAGTATTGGGCTTAATGGATATCCCAGCTTTAATGCCATGACTGTGAATATAATCAATTAAATCAACAATCGCTTCATGAGAGTCTAAGGCTTCCAAATGAAAGGTGATGGAATCAGCACCCTCATCTTTAAACATATCAACAAACTTTTTAGGGTCTTCAACCATCAAATGCACATCCATATAGAGGCTAGACACTTTTTTAACGGCCGCCAAAATTTGGGGACCATAAGTTAGATTAGGAACAAAATGACCATCCATCACATCAAAATGGCACCATTTTGCTTGTGATGCTTCCAACAAGAGAAGTTGTTCTTTGAATTTGGTGAAATCAATGGATAAGACTGAAGGGGCAATAATCATGACTACTCTCCTTTATCAATTAAGTCACAGACATCCACATAATTATGATATCGAATGGCTGAGATAAAACCTTGATCAACGGCAGCTTTAATGGCGCAGCCAGGCTCATTAATATGAATACAATCACGGAAACGACAATCACTCAAATAAGGTTTAAAATCAAGAATCACTTCCGATAGTTTTCGTTTATCTAACTGTGCAAATGACATGGCTGAAAAACCAGGTGTATCTGCAACCCAACCATGAGCAACCGGATGGAGCTCCACATGACGGGTTGTGTGTTTTCCTCGATTTAAGGCTTTTGAGGTTTCTTGGGTTTTAATTTGAAAGGAAGCATCCAAACGATTCAGTAAAGCTGATTTACCAGCACCACTTTGACCGGTTAACACCGTAATTTTATGGGCAAAGACATCTTTAATGGGCTGAATATCATAACCAAAGCCCGTTAAGATAACCTCATAACCCGCTCTTTCATATTCTTTGATAATCTCAAATACCGGATCATCCGCTTCCACCAAATCACATTTGGTAATACAAATAACCGGTTTTATATTCTCATACATAATTAAAAATAATTGACGATCCAATAAGGTCGCGGAAAAGTCCGGTCTAAATAAGGACGTCACTACTAGGGCTTGATCAACATTCGCAATGGTTGGTCTTACCAAGGCATTTTCTTGGGGACAAACATCTTGAATCACCCAATGTTCCTCGAGTTGTTCAACCATGACATAATCACCAACGATGGGCGATGCTTTAAGACGCAACTTCCCCATTGGTTTTGCTAAAACGATTTGATCATCAATCAATACACTGTATTGATTGGAAATTAATTTCATAACTCTTGCTTTTCTCATATCAATAATAGTCTATCACAATTGCGTTATCTTCGAGCTGGCTATACAAACTTCCGACCCCTGGGGTTGTATCCACAACCACATTATACTTAAGCTCCGCAAGCTCTGTTTCTGACATGTTTTCAGTACTTAATTTATTCAAAACCACTTTTACTCCCATTTCTTCAAGCTGACTCTTGGCACTTTCAATGGCAGTACCGACTAAGGGTGGCACCACAATCTCAACGTAGGTAGAAACCACTAGTTTAATCTCTCTGGCAATCCGTGGATCAACCTTTTCATTAGGTAGTAATTGCTCCTGCCTAATAATAGTTCCTGGTTTAATATCATGACTCTGTTCATTTTCAACACGTACAATAATGCGAGTGGTTGATAACTTCGCTTTGGCTTCTTCTAACGTCATACCTTTATAATCTTCAATCACAAAGTATTTGCCATCAGAAATCCAAACATTGACATTCGTCCCTGCTTCAACTTCATCCCCGACACTTGGTGATGAACTGATAATCTTACCAAAGTCAATATCATCAGTAAGTTGATAACGTACATTGCTGGATAAAAACAAACCGAGTGATTCAAGCAATTGGTTAGCTTCTGAAAAAGTCATCTCCGTAATATCGGGCATGGTGACTGTCGTTGGTTGTTTCTCCACATTGAAGAGTGTAAT
>CAYXES010000006.1:7704-26690 GCA_964464075.1 uncultured Erysipelothrix sp.
GGCAATTGTGGGTTAAACTCACGAATGGATGGTAAATCATCCTTCATATGTTTAAGGGCCACCTGCATGGGCGCATCGCCCTTAAAAGGCACATCCCCGACTAAGAGTTCATAAAAGACAATCCCCGCAGAATACAAATCACTTTGGGTAGTTGCACTTTCTCCGCGTGCTGTTTCTGGTGCCATATAATGCACCGAACCCATTACCGAATCCACTTGTGTAAGTTGCGTGGCCCCTTGGGCACGCGCAATCCCAAAGTCAGCGATTTTAACGCTACCATCATCTTTAATTAAGATATTTTGTGGTTTAATATCCCGGTGCACAATATTATGTTTATGAGCTTCCGATAGGCCACTCATGATTTGTTTCATGATAACTAAAGCTTCATCTAAATCCAAAGCGCCCCGCTGTTGAATCAACTTTTTAAGGGTCTGCCCTTTAACCATTTCCATAACAATGTAATGTTGACCATCCGCTTGTCCTATATCATAAATTTCTACAATATTAGGATGTGTTATCTCACTCGCGGCATTGGCTTCGCGTTTAAAGCGCATTAAATGGATAGGATCACTGCTTAGCTCACCCCGTAATATTTTAATCGCAACTTCCCGCTCCAGCAGTGTATCTTGGGCTAAATAGACATCCGCCATGCCCCCAATCCCAATCTTCTTAATCAGTTGATAGCGTTCACTAATGAGCCTAGTCATGATGATCATCCAGGGCGATTAATACAATCGTCGTATTATCATAGCCGCCTGCCTCATTCGCCGCTTCAATTAGTTGTTCACTTTTATAGGTAATGGATTTAGGCGTATTTAAAATCGACTCAATCACGTCATCTTTCACATAGCCATGCAAGCCATCAGAACTTAATAAGTACAAATCAAAGTCATCTTTGATTTGTACAAAATCAAGGCTAACTTCTTTCGCAATCCCTAAGGCATTGGTTAACATATTGCGATAAGGATGAAGTTGGGCTTGCTTCTTGGTTATACGACCCATTTTAATCAGTTGATTGACATAACTATGGTCTTCACTAAGAAGCGCTAAACGCCCATTTGAAAAACCATAACAGCGTGAATCACCTGCATTAACTAACAGTTTGAATTCTTTAGATACATAAATACCCACCAAGGTGGTACCCATACCCTGCAACTTCTCATCAGCTTGAGCTGCTTTAAGTAAGAGTTCATTAGCTTCCTTGATTAGTTGAGTAAGATATTCTTTGATATGATCCACATGCTCAAAAGGCATATGTTTTTTAAAGTGTTGCTTAAAATGATTGGCGACCATATTAGAGGCTCGCTCACCAGCTGCATGACCCCCAATCCCATCACAAACTAAGGCAAACATCGCATCTGGCTCTCTAATGATGGCAAATTGGTCTTCATTATTCGCTCTTACTTTGCCAATATGGCTTTTACCGACTGCTTTCATGTTGGCCCTCCTTTATCACTTTTGAACGTAACTGCCCACAGGCTGCATCAATATCACTACCATGTTCAGCTCTTAGGGTCACTTGAATATTTCGACGTTTGAGTTGATCATAAAATGCTAAAGCATTTTTGATAGGTGTTCGCTGATAATCCCTTTCACTTACCGGATTATAAGGAATTAAATTGACATAAGCATTCTGATTCTTGATGAGTTTTGCCAACTGATGGGCATGTTCAGCCTGATCATTAATACCATCCAATAAAATATATTCATAGGTTATACGCCGATGCGTTTGTTTATAATACCTGTCCAGGGCCTCCATTAAGTCTTTAATAGGATGGACCTTATTAATGGGCATAATTCGAGAACGTATCTCATCATTAGGAGCATGCAGTGATATGGCTAAATTAATTTGTAGTGGTTCTTGTGCTAACTTTAAAATTCCCTCCACCAAACCACAAGTTGAAATGGTTAATTTACGCGCTCCAATAGCCAGACCATGGTCACTATTGATAGTTCTTAAAAAATTAAGGACATGATCATAATTATCGAAGGGTTCACCTATTCCCATAACCACAATGGAAGATACCCGCTCATCCACTAAATCAAGTTCCTTTTGAATAAAGAGAACTTGTTCAACCATTTCACCAGCGGTCACATTTCTTTGTTTCTTTAATAGGCCACTTGCACAAAATGTACACCCCATATTACAGCCAATTTGAGAGCTTACACAAACACTTTTACCATAGTCATGATGCATAAGTACCGTCTCAACTAAGAGACCATCACTAAGTTCAAAAAGATACTTGGTGGTTTGATCAGCAGCCACTTGTTTTTCCTTTAAAACTAAGGTTTCAAAAACAAAGTTCTCCTTTAAGTGTTCACGAAAAGGTTTGGATACATCATGCATCGCATCAAAGTCATCGACACGTTTCTTATAAAGCCATGTATACAATTGTTTAGCCCGATAGGACTTCTGTCCTTGATTAAGGGCATATTCAATTAATTGATCATAGTTAAAATCATATAATGTTTTTTTCATTGTCTTTACCTAACACGCATAAATTTTACCATATAAAAACCATCTGCGCATGTCTTTTTAGGGTTAAGAAAACGCTCATCAACTTGCTCAAATTGATTAAAATTCTCTAAAAACCACTTTGCTTGATATTCATTTTCCTTTTTATTCATCGTACAGGTAGAATAAACTAACCAACCACCAACCTTGAGACTAAGGGCAACTCCCTTTAGAATAGAACGTTGTAATTCCACTAAATCATCCAAGGCTTGCGGGGTAATAAAATGCTTGATTTCAGGTTTGCGCTTAAGTACACCTAAACCAGAACAAGGTGCATCAACCAAGATTCCATCCAAAGATTCATCATCAAAGATTTCATAAGCTAAACTTGCATCATGCTGAAGTGCAATAATACTATCAAGCTGAGTTACTTTTACTTTATCTTGAATCAATTTAATCTTATGAGGATAAATATCCAAAGCATAGATTTTCCCCTGATTGTGCATTTTAATGGCCATCGAAAGGGATTTACCCCCAGGTGCCGCACAAGCATCTAAAATCACATCCCCAGGTTTTGCATCCACAAACTGACTCACGACCTGGGCATTTTTATCTTGAACAAAAAACTTACCTTGCTTAAAAGCTTCGCTTTCAAAAAAGAAACGATTCACCTTATAACAGCCCTTTACATCACAGGGTTCAAAGTCACTCTGATCAACTTCCACTTGTATCAAGGGATTTTCTTTAACATAAATGGCAGGTGTCTCATTGGAACTGGACGCAAAATCCACCATTAGATCCCTTCCATACTGTTTATCCCAAAGATTAATGAGCCAATCATCAAAGGAATGTTCAATCGCCATCTGTTGATTAAAGTCACCTTCAATAGCGCGCTTAGGGCTTGAAAAAGTACGCCGTAATACGGCGTTCACTAACTTACGATAAGCTCCTTTATAAAGTTGCTTACTCAACTCATTGGCTTCATCCACAATCGCATAATCTGGAGTTTTATCTAAAAAGAGATGTTGATAAACTGACATGCTCAATAAGATCTCAATCTCAGGTTTCAAACTATCTTTGATAAAAGGTTCCCACTGATAGCGACAATAACGATAATTTTGTAGGGTCCCATAAACAATTTGGGTAATCATATTGATATTAGGATGGTCATACGCTTTAAGTAATAGATTGGCGTATTGACGCTCCATTAATACTTTTCTTAAGATTTCAAACGCTGTTTTTCTCATAATTTACTCCAAATGCAAAGGTGAAACATTCACACTCATAAAACGATGGATACTTTGATGATCCTTTAAGATAGCCTTAAGTTCAAATGTTGTTTCCTTTAAATCCTTAGTTTTAAGCACTAAGCGATAGCGGTGTGCGTTTCGAATTGGACCTAAATCACTCGGTCCTAAATGCGCAATTCCATGCTCTTTGAGGATTCCAGAGAATTCTAAAGCTACACTTTGAGCTTGGTTTTTATCCTTGGTAGTAATCATGCAGGCGATTAAATAAACATAGGGTGGTAACTGAGCTAATTGACGATAATTCATTTCATGCTTGAAAAACAACTCATAATCCTGTTGTTTAATCGCATCAATCACATAATGATCCTCATTAAAGACTTGAATGATAACTTCCCCTTGTTTATGATGACGGCCACCTCTGCCAGCTGCCTGACTAATCATGGCATAGGTTGATTCATTCGCATGAAAATCATTGCGTAATAAACCTGCATCCGCTTGAAGGATACCCACTAACGTAACATTAGGAATATCCAAGCCCTTCGCAACCATTTGAGTACCAATTAAAATATCAAACTTATGGTTAGTAAAATCATCTAGAATCTTTTGATGGCCATCCCGAATCCGAGTCGCATCATAATCTAAACGTCCTACCCTAGCCCCTTTAAACATAGAAGTAATCAATTTCTCAAGCCGTTGCGTCGCAATACCACTTCCAATAAAGCGATGATGATTGCATTTCTTACAGGTGTAGTTATCATACACATAAGCACAATGATGACAATGCAGTTTCTTATCATTATGGTGATAGGTTAAAGGATGCTCACAGAAGTTACAGGTTGCCATCTCAAAACAAGCATCACACACCACCGTGGGGGCATAACCACGTCGATTTAAAAGTAAGATGATTTGTTCTTGAGCCACTAGGCGTTCTTTAATCTTATGATAGAGCGGTTGACTAATAAAAGGATGTCCCGCCTTAATGGCATCTTTCATATTCACAATGCTTAAATTAAGCTGTGATTCATTAATTCGAGTATCTAAGCTTAAAAGGGTATAAACCCCTTTTAAGGCTCTGGCATAGCTCTCTAAGGAAGGTGTCGCACTGGCTAAGACCAAAGGACACTCATACTTGCGACTTAAATATTGAGCCACATCTTTGACATGATAATAAGGTGGTGTATCTTGTTTAAAGCTAAGATCATGTTCTTCATCCATAATCACAATACCAATATTATCCATCGGTAGAAATACCGCCGAACGAGTTCCAATAATAATGGAAGCCTGACCATTTTTAATCTGCATGTACTGATGATAGCGTTCATTATTACTTAAGTGGGAATGATAAACAACGATATTTTGGTCAAAACGTTTACTAAAGCGTTCAATCATTTGAGGGGTCAAAGCCACTTCCGGTACTAAAATCATGGCATTCTTACCTGCTGCTAAAGTATCGCGTACCAAATGCATAAAGATTTCAGTTTTACCTGAACCAGTCACCCCAAAGAGTAGATAGGTTGCTGGTTGATTAAGTTGGATTTGATTGTAAATCTGAACTTGCTTATCGGTTAAATCATAAAAAGCTTCAGGCTTTAAGTTTGGTAGCAACTGGTAATCCTTATCTTTTTCAATGGTCTTAATCGCACCCATTTCAATCAGTTTTATACTCAAAGATTTTGCGTACTCACGATAGTCTTTATAAAGTAAAGGCTGATGTTGCTTTACATAAGCTATGACTTCTTTTTGACGCACTGTTTTCGCTTGTGTTTCATCATCCACTAAAGCGAAACGATCCTTACTAATCTTTTCTCTAAAGGAAGCAGGTTTTAAAATATTAGGAAGCATGGCCTTTAAAAGACTGATATGATTAGTCACACTAATGTCATAAAGGTATTCTAAAAGCTCAAATTGATCCTTTGAGAAAATAGGTTCTTTATCTATAACCTCAATTACATCTTTAATCTTATCAGAATCAAGGATTTCAACGTTGACTTCACTTACTAAACCAACCACCGGTTTAGATTGTAGCGGTACAATGACTCGCATCCCCTTTTCCACAAAAAAATTGCATTGATAGGTCAATGCATCTAATGTTGGTATATGTCGTTCAACCCATACGTTGATATATTGTTTCATGGCTAAATTAGGGACCGATGTCACTTTCCATGTGGCGCGCAATAATAATACTAATGATATCCGCAGCTAACTGGGGATCTTCATTACAAACTACATATTTATACTGACCCGTTAAGTCCATTTCGCTTTGGGCTTTTTCAAGGCGTTGTGCAATAATTTCCTCAGGTTCACTCTTGCGATTTAAAATACGGCGCCGCAACTCCTCTAAACTTGGAGGTACCACAAAAATCATCAGCGCATCCGGACACTTTTCTTTTATTTGAAGGGCTCCCTGTACTTCAATTTCTAAAAGTACATTTTTACCCTGATTTCTTAAGGTTTCAACATCTTTGATGGGAGTCCCATAGTAGTTACCAACAAAGTTGGCATACTCAAGAAACTCATCGTTTTCAATCGCAGTTAAAAACTCAGCTTCACTAACAAAACGATAATGAACCCCATCTTCTTCATTTTCTCGCTTAGAGCGAGTGGTCATGGAGATTGAAAAAGCAATATTCAATTCAGGCTTATGCACAAACAATTCCCGAATTGTACCCTTACCAACTCCACTTGGTCCACTAAGAACCACTAATAATCCTTTTTTCATTGCATCATTCCTTTAGCTAATCATACAAAAGCAACCCCTTATTGTCAATGTGATATAATATCCCAAAAGGAGAACTATAATGGCACTTGATGGCATTCTATTACATAAATACCAAGGTTTAATTAATAGCGAACTACCCCTTAAAATTAACCGGATTACTCAACCTTCTGATCATGAAATTATATTTCATTGTTTTTCAAAACAAAGACTTTTTCTCTATATCTCCTTGCATGCCCAAACCAATCGGATTCAATTCATAGATCAACTGGATACTAAAAATAGCCTTAATACTCACTTTCTCATGCTTTTACGCAAGGTAAGCCAAGGTGGTAAAATCACAAAAATTGAACAAATGGGTTTTGACCGTATCTTGAAGCTTACCATCTTAGCGAGAAATGATTTGTTTGAGATGGAAGAAACGACATTAGTCGTTGAATTAATGGGTAAATACGCCAATTTAATTTTGGTCGATAAGAATAATAAGATTGTAGATGCCCTTTATCGAATCGCCCCTTATCTCAATTCCAAACGAATCTTAGTACCAACCGCCCCTTTTGTGGATGTGGATGGCTTAAACAAAAAGAGTCCCTTAACCTATCAAGATGAACCCATTGATCAACTCATGGAACATTTTGAAGGTTTCTCACCCCAATTAGCACGGGAATTTGAATATCGAATTAAAAATGGGGAAAACTATCATGAGCTTTTACAAAGGATCTTAGATAGTGAGCATTTGTATGTGGCACCTAAAAAGCCAAATTTGTTTCATGCGATTGAGCTTAAACATACTGGCTATGATTTTGAAGCCTTTGATCTTAATGGAGGTTTAACTTACATCTATAATAGTCTTGATCATAAAAAAAGAGTTAGTGATGTGACCAACAATATTGAAAAGATTATTAGAAGAGAACTAAAGAAGTCAATTAATAAAAAAGAAAAGTTAGAAATTGAAATTGATAAAAGCGAAGACGCTAATTTATACAAGGAATATGGCGATTACTGTTACATGTTTGCTAAGCAAGTTAATAAAGGTGATGATCAATTGATTGCGCAATCCTATGAAGATGAATCTATTTTGAATATTCCACTAGATCCACGCTATAACGCCATTGAAAATGGACAACTTTATTACAAGAAATATCAAAAGTTAATGGCTTCAATTCCCCATCTGGAAAAACAAATTAATTTAGCCCAACAACGAATTGAGCATTTAAGTCAATTGCTTGAACAATTAGAATACAGTGATGTAGCGGATGCGATTGAAATTAAGGAAGAACTCGCTCAACAAGGTTATTTCTTCCAACAAAAAAGTAGAAAACCCAAACAAAAAAAGAAAGTATCCCTAACTCAAATTGAACTTGATGCGGATACCACCATTTACATTGGAAAAAATAATATCCAAAATGATTATCTGACTTTTAATTTTGCGGCTAAATCTAATATGTGGTTTCATACCCGTCATCACCACGGTGCCCATGTGATTGTGGTTTCAAGCGTTGCATTAAGTGAAACAACCATTCGACTGGCTGCCATGCTGGCGACCTATTACTCAAAAGCCAGGCAATCCTCTAGTGTTGAAGTTATGTATACCCAGGTTTCTAACCTTAAAAAAATTCCCCAAGCCCCTAAGGGCATGGTGAATGTTAAACAGTATCAATCTATCTTTATTGATGTGGATCAAAGTATGGTGGAAGCAGCGCTTGCCTTAAGTAGGCGCACTTAATCTTGTTTAAGCGTTTTACTATAAGCCCAATTCTGCATAGCTAAGCGCAAATCACTTTCAGCATGCGTAATGATTTCAGACATGGGTTTTGATTTTTGATGAATCACAATAATCTCAGATAAAGGAAGTTGCACAACTTCCTTTTTATCTCCCACTTGTCCTACGACCACAACCACATCAATATCATGAGCTTTGCCTAAATGAGAAATCCCGTAAACCACTTTACCATTGAGGGTTTGTTTATCCAAACGACCTTCACCAGTGATAATTAATTCGGTCTGGGCTAAATGGCCTTTGAAATCAACAAGGTCCATAAAATAATCAATCCCACTAATAAGCTCAGCATTAAAGAATGCTACCATGGCGGAAGCACTACCACCCGCTGCGCCACCTCCGATAATGGTCTGAACATCCAGGTTCTTACTTTGCTTAACCTTCTTAGCAAAATGCATCAAACCCTCATCAAGGATCTCAATCATTGCCTCATCGGCCCCTTTTTGGGATGCATAAACATGAGCCGCACCATCCAAACCATACAAAGGGCTTTTCACATCACTAATGACTGTAAACTTCACATCTTTAATGTTTTTACGTATTTGAGAATAATCAATATAGTCAATATCAATCAGGGTTCCACCAGTAGGAATAAAGACTTCATTATTTTTATTATAAAAGCGTACTCCTAAAGCAGATGCGATACCACATCCTGCATCATTGGTTGCCGAACCGCCTAAACCTAAAAGAATATGTTTTTTACCCGCCTCTACCGCATGGTTAATGAGTTGTCCGACCCCAAAGGTTGAAGTCTTAAGTGGATTGAGACGATTCTTGATTAGATTAACTCCTGCCGCTGCCGCTAGTTCAACCATCGCGGTATCCTCAAGATACCCATAAGTTGCCCCAATGGGTTCAAAATAAGGATTGTTAACAGGGATTGATTGTAGCTGTGCTCCCGTCGCATCCACAAAGGCCTCTAAAGTCCCTTCGCCACCATCCGCAATCGCAAAAGTATAAATATCATGATGCACGAAATAGGGTTGAATACTCTCTTTTATTATCCGATTCACTTCGGAAGAGGTTAAGGACCCTTTGAAGGAATCACACATAATTAATATTTTCATAAAACCACCTTTTAAACATTATACCCAAGTTTAGAGTGAATTGAAACAAACAAAAGGGACACCCCCCCGGTGTCCCCTTTTATTATTACTTGATTATTTAAACTTGCCTAGTACTTTTAAGGATTAGATAAGCTCATTTATTTGAAGTCGTCTTTTATGCCTCGATTTCATCCTCAATGTCCAAAATTTCGGACACATCATCCAGTAAATGATTATCATCCTTAATCTCTAAGGTTTCTACATTGGACAATTTGCGTTCAATAACGCGGGTACGGGTAGAAGCCCGATCAATGACATTAGAAGCTTCTTGCAGTTTCTTTTTGGTTTGATCTAAGACAGTACCAAACTTATGGAATTCATTTTTAATGGTCGCTAAGAGCTCCCATACTTCCGAACTACGCTTTTCAATCGCTAAGGTTCTAAAACCCATTTGTAAACTACTTAAAAAGGCAACTAAATTTGCAGGACCCACTACGGTGATTTTTAAATCTCTTTGTAGCGATTCAAATAAACCATGTATCCTTAGTATCTCTGCATACAACCCTTCCGTTGGAACAAACATAATCGCAAAATCTGTGGTACGGGGTGGATTAATGTATTTTTGACTAATATCTTTCGCATTTTTCTTAACGGCATTTTCAAAAGCCCGTTTCGTTACATCAATGTCTTCATTACGATCGTAAGCTTCAAGCAAACGATGGAAATCCTCAAGTGGAAACTTGGAGTCAATCGGTAAGAGTAAGGCTCCATCATTAACTTGGTTATTAGGTAGCTTAATCGCAAACTCGACCCGCTCATTAGGATTCTTAACGGATACATTCTCTTCATACTGACTCGGAGTCAATACTTGATCAAGAATATTCTTAAGTTGGATTTCACCAAGATTACCGCGTGTCTTCACATTGGTCAGTACCTTCTTAAGATCACCAACTCCAGTCGCTAAATTCTGCATTTCACCAAGTCCTTGTTGAACCATATCCAAGCGTTGAGAAATCAAATGAAAAGACTCATTAAAACGTTTCTCTACGGATGCTTGAAGCTTTTCATCGACGGTAATACGCATCTGTTCTAATTTCTCATTGTTGTCTTTTTGAATCTGACTTAGGTTTTTATCAACCTGTTCTTTAACCTTATCTAAATTAGTAACCACCGTTTGATTAAGACGATCAAACTTCTCAGATTGAATCTGATTATTTTGTTGAATTTGAGACGTCATGCCTTGTGAAAATTGATGTAAGGCATTATTGGTTTCAATGCGAACATTTTGGAGAGACTCCGCAAATTCTTTATTATAATCCTTTAAGATTTGATTCATATTCGCTTGTATAAGTGGTAGTTCATTTTTGTATTGTTCAGTATTTTTTACCAGTTTATTCAAAATGACAAGAACTACCACCATCACTAGTGTCAGTACACTGATACTTAAGATTATTGTTAATTGATCCATATACACCTCACTTATTTACTCTATTTTGAATATCACCCTTTAAGAAGGCTTTAATATTTTCACCAATCACATGCAAACAACGTTGACGTGCTTCAAAACTAGCCCAGGCCATATGTCCAGTGAATATCGTTTTAGGATGCATGATTAAAGGATCATCCACCTGTGGTGGTTCCTGATAAAACACATCACTCAAATACATCCCAATATCATTATGATTCAGAGCCTTTAATAGATCTTCTTTGTGTACTAATGGTGCGCGAGCGGTATTAATTAATATCGCATGATGTTTCATGAGTTTAAGGGTTTTACGATTAATGATATGTTCGGTTTCAGCATTTAAAGGAATATGTAAGGAAACAATATCACTTTCTTGTAGTAGTTCTTTAAGTTCTACTTTTGGACCATAAGGGGTATCCCCTAAACGTCCCTTATCATAAATAATAACCTTCATATCAAAGGCTTGCGCAATCTTGGCAACTGCCTTACCAATATTTCCATAGCCTAGAACCCCAAATGACTTTTGAGCTAGCTCATTAAAGGGCGGTTGATAGAAACAAAAGTCTTCTGACTGTGCCCACGCATTCCCTTTAATTAGTGCATCATGCTCTCCTACTCTGACATAAGCTTCTAATAAGAGCGCAAAGACTTGTTGGGCGACCGTAGGGGTGGAATAATTAGGAACATTAGTAACCACAATATTATGCTCACTTGCTGCTTCTAAATCGATAATGTTAAAACCACTGGCCATAACTCCAATATATTTAACCTGGTTGAGTTGTGAAATTAAATCTGCATCAAAAACTACTTTATTCGTTAAAACAATTTCAGCATCACCAATCCGTTCGAGGACCAATTCAGTAGGAGTTCGATCATAGATTGTTACTTTTCCAAGTCGTTTTAATGAATTCCAAGATAAATCTCCTGGATTTAGTGCAAAACCATCTAAAATTACAATTTTCATCTTTCTGAGCCTTTCTAAATATGGTATTATCATATCATACGAGCGCAATAATTGTGATAAAAACCCAAGAAATATCACAATTTTGTGAAGAAATTCGCAATGTTTACACAACATGTGAAATCGTTTACAATGTAGTTACAAGTTAATATTTAGTTATCTAAGAGACATCAGAGAAAGTTATTAAACATTTTTTTGATGTTTTTTTATCATAAGGAGGAAATAATATATGTATGACATCATCGTAATCGGTGCTGGCATCAACGGTGGCCTACTTGCTCACAAATTAAGCAAGTATAATCTTAAAGTTGCGGTCATAGAAAAAGACAACGACGTAGGAAATGCTGCTACCGCTGCCAACAGTGCTATGGTTCACTCAGGCCATGACCCAAAGACGGGTACTTTAAAGGCTAAGTTGAATGTACGAGGAAATGAATTGTATGAAGACTTATGTAAGGAATTGAAGGTTGATTTTCTTAGAAATGGTGCTTTAGTGGTTGCTACAGATGAATCTGAATTACCAACCCTAAATCAACTTTATCAACAAGCAATCGATCGTAATGTTCCAGTACGTATGATCGATCGTGAAGAAGCTATTGCTTTAGAACCTAACTTAAGTGATGAAGTTATTAAAGCAATCGAATTACCATCCACAGGGCTTATTTCACCGTGGGAAGTAACCATCGCTGCTTTAGAAGTTGCAGTTGATAATGGCGTTGATTTATTTTTAAACAACAAAGTTGTTAACATTGATAAAAAAGATGGTTATTTCGAAATTACAACGAATAAATCAGTTTATCAAACCAAAATCGTGATTAACTCAGCTGGGGTATTCTCAGATGATATCTACCGCATGGTTTCTAATCAAACAACTTATAATATTCGCCCGCGTCGGGGAGAATATTATGTACTAGATAGAGCTGATAAGCCAGTTGTAACTCGTACAATTTACCCCTTACCTTCTGAAAAAGGTAAAGGTGTACTTGTGGTCCCTACTATTCATAATAATATTTTATTAGGACCAAACTCTGATTACATTGATGATAAAGAAGGTATTGATAACACTGCCGAAGCTTTAGCTTATGTTAAGCGGGAAGTTTCTAAAACCGTTAAAAATATTCCAATGCATACCATCATTAGAACCTATTCTGGCCTCCGTGCTACCCCCGATAGTGGTGATTTTATTATTGAAGAAGCTAAAGATGTTCCAAACTTCATTAACTTAATTGGTATCGAATCACCTGGTATCGCAAGTGCACCAGCCATTACCGAATATGTTTTTGATAATATTTTAAAAAATCTTATACCATTAGAAGAAAAGACTGAACCGCTAAAAGAACGTCGTCCTTGGGTTATTCTTAACCGGATGTCGATTGAAGAAAAACAAAAGTATTTTGAAGAGGACCCACGTTTTGGTCAAATGGTTTGTCGTTGTGAACTCGTTTCCGAAGGAGAAATCGTTGATATCATCCATCGTAACGTAGGTGCAACCACCGTTAAAGGGGTTAAACGTCGTGTACGTCCTGGTGCCGGCCGCTGTCAAGGTGGATTCTGTGAACCACGCGTAATCGATATTTTAGCAAGAGAGTTAAATGTTTCTCCAACCGAAGTGTTGTTGGATTCTGATGACTCAAAGATTTTAATTGGAAAGACGAAGGAGTAAGCACATGAAACATTATGATTTAGTAATCATTGGTGGCGGTAGTGCTGGTCTAGCAGCAGCTGTAAGCGCATATGATCAAGGTGTTAATGACATCTTAGTATTAGAACGTGACCGTGAGCTAGGTGGTATATTACAACAATGTATCCATAATGGCTTTGGTTTACATACTTTTAAAGAAGAGCTATCAGGACCTGCCTATGCAGAACGCTTCATTGATTTAATGAAAGAAAAGAAGATTGTATATCGCTTAAATGCGATGGTTATTCATATGAATGACTCAAAGATTATTGAATATGTTAGCCCACAAGATGGTTATGTTCAAGTTAAAGCCGGTGCCATTGTCTTAGCAATGGGTTGCCGTGAACGTACCCGTGGTGCGATTGCCGTTCCTGGTTATCGTCCAAGTGGTGTATGGAGTGCAGGAACTGCACAACGCTACATGAACATGGAAGGCTTCATGGTCGGTAAAAAAGTATTTATCTTAGGTAGTGGTGATATTGGACTTATCATGGCTCGTCGTTTAGTTTTAGAAGGAGCTGAAGTATTAGGTGTTGCTGAGATTATGCCTCACTCAAATGGTTTACCTCGTAATATCCAACAATGCTTAAATGATTTCGATATTCCCCTATTCTTAAGTCACACTGTAACTCGCATTGAAGGTTTAGATCGTGTTACTGGGGTTCAAATCGCTAAGGTTGATGAGAACTTCCAACCAATTCCAGGAACTGAAATGGAATTTGATGTGGATACCGTTCTCTTCTCAATTGGTTTAATTCCTGAGAATGCTTTAACTGAAGAAGCAGAAATCGAAATGGATCCCAAAACCAGAGGACCTAAAGTTGATGAATCCTATCAAACTTCCCTTCCAGGCGTCTTCGCTTGTGGTAATGTTCTCCATGTTCATGACTTAGTAGACTTCGTAAGTGAAGAAGGATCAAAAGCTGGTGTCGCCGCCGCGAAATACATTAAAGAAGAATTAGAGGGTGGCCACGCCATTGAAACCCAAGCCAACGAAGGTATTGGCTACATCGTTCCTCAAATTATCCATCCTGGAAATGTTGAACAACGTATTGAACTTATGTTCAGAGTTAGAAACCAATATCGTAATGTTGCGGTTGTCATTAAAAAAGATGGTGAAGAGTTCAGAAGACTTAGAAAGAAAACCATGCAACCGGCTGAAATGGAAAAAGTTATCTTACGTCGCCAAGACTTAGAAGATATCAATTCTAGCATCAGCTTAGAAATAGTGGAGGAAGCAGTATGAAGAAAGTAGAAATGACCTGTATTGTCTGCCCAATTAGCTGTAACTTAGAAATTACACTGGATGATAATGACAATATTATTGATGTAACTGGCCATACATGCCCACGTGGTGATGTATATGCACGTAAAGAATTAACAAATCCAACTCGCATGCTAACCAGTACGGTTAGAATTGCGGGAGCGATGTATGATCGTTTGCCAGTCATTACCTCTGCCGATATTCCTAAAGGAAAAATGTTCGATGTCATGAAGGAAATCGCAAAAGTCAGTGTTACTGCACCGGTTGCAAACAACCAAGTGATTATTGAAAACGTTTGTGATTTAGGAGTTGATATCGTTGCATCCCGTTCAATGGCAGAAATCAACTAGTCTAGATCCACAACATGCTCTTAAAGGAGGATGGCATATGAGTAGTAAAGCAATCTCACTCTTAGTAGTCGATGATGATATTCTTATCTGTGAACAATTACAGGAATACTTACAATATCATGAATTAGTTAAAACAATTGAAATCGCCCATAATGGCCTCGATGGTTTACGTAAACTAAGAGAACATCGACCCGATGTGATTTTGCTCGATTTAATCATGCCTCATGTTGATGGTTTAGGCTTTCTTGAAAAAGCTATTAAAGAAGATTTATTAAAAGACTCAAAAGTTATTGTAACTAGTGAATTATCACAGGACAGTATTGTACAATATGCCATCCAATTAGGAGCTAGCTTCTACATGCTTAAGCCCTATCAAATGGATGTGCTCATGGATCGTATTCAAATCATTGTCAATGATCCTAATTTAGGGAATAGCCCCATTATTGATGCGGTTGATAACAACGCATATATCGTTAAAAATCTCATCGAAAGTGGCTTACCGGTGCATACCTTAGGTTACAAATACTTCTATCACGCATTAGCCTATTTGGTTAAACAAGCCTCAGATGTCTTCTCAATCACTAAAACGGTTTATCCCTTAGTGGCCAAAGAGTTTAAGACCTCCAGTGCTAATGTCGATAAAGCAATGAGACATTCCCTTTCCTTAGCATATAGTCAAAACAATGACAGTCTGAAATTATTTCTAGAAGCTATGAACTATAAAGATCCCAATAAGAAGCCTTCAAATTCTGAGTATATTAGCTTAATCCTAGAAAGAATCAGACACTCCTATTGATTAAGTGCTCCTAGCCAAAGCCCTTAATCAAAGAACCATATCGTTAATGATATGGTTTTTTTATGGCCTTAAACCTGATGAGACTTCATTAAGCCATTATCTATTGATTGCTTAAAGTTCTACAACCAGCTTAATGATGCCCTAGTGTGACAACGATGAAATATTAGTATCGCACTACCCATCTAAACTAAATAACTTCATTGGAGTTATATGGATCTAGTGTGCTTCCTATGATTAACTTATCATCTATACAAGCAAAAAAAAGATAGCCGATTATGTTGGCTATCTCTTTTATTTGTACAATGGATTATAGACTTATTCTGGTTTGAAAGCTTGAGTAGCTTTAACAGCGTCTTGCCATCCTTTGTATAATTTTTCTCTTACATCAGCATCAAGACCTGGTTCGAAGCGTTTGTCTAGTTTCCAGTTATTGGTAACGTCGTCTTTGCTTGTCCAGTATCCTACTGCTAATCCGGATAAGAATGCTGCACCTAGTGCGGTTGTTTCTTGTACAACTGGGCGCTCAACTGGTACGCCTAGGATGTCACTTTGGAACTGCATTAAGTAGTCATTCTTAACAGCTCCACCGTCAACTTTTAGCTCAGCTAGGTTGATTCCGGAGTCGATTTCCATTGCAGCTAGAACGTCGCGTGTTTGATATGCGATTGATTCTAGAGCAGCGCGGGTGATATGAGCTTTTGTGGTTCCTCTTGTTAAGCCAAGAATGGATCCGCGAGCTTTGTCATCCCAATATGGTGCACCTAGACCAACAAATGCTGGAACTAAGTATACGCCATCAGTTGCGTCTACACTGGTTGCTAATCCTTCAGATTCTGGAGCAGAAGCAACAAATTGTAGTCCGTCTCTTAACCATTGAATTACAGCACCGGTAATGAAGATTGAACCTTCAAGTGCATATTCAACTTTTCCATCTAAGCCCCAAGCTAAGGTTGTTAATAAACCGTTTTTACTTGGAATACCTTTTTCACCAGTGTTCATAAGCATGAATGAACCGGTTCCATAGGTGTTTTTAGCCATACCAGGTTTGAAGCAAGCTTGTCCAAATAGAGCAGCTTGTTGGTCACCAGCGATACCAGCAATTGGAACTTCTTGTCCAAAGAAATGGTAAGATACTGTGTTTCCATAAACGTGGCTTGATGGTAGAACTTCTGGTAGCATGTTCGCAGGAACATTTAGGATATCAAGAAGTTCTTCGTCCCATTTAAGGTCGTAGATATTGTACATTAATGTACGTGAAGCGTTGGAGTAGTCAGTTACGTGTGCAGCACCGCCACTTAACTTCCATACTAACCATGTGTCGATGGTTCCAAATAACAAGTCGCCATTTTCGGCTTTTGCTCTAGCACCTTCAACGTGATCTAAGATCCATTTTACTTTTGTTCCGGAGAAATAAGCATCTACAACTAATCCAGTTCTGTCGCGGAATAATTGTTCTTTTCCAGCTGCTTTAATTTCGTCACAAATTGGAACGGTTTGACGTGATTGCCAAACGATTGCGTTGTAAATTGGTAATCCTGTGTTTTTGTCCCAAACAACGGTTGTTTCACGTTGGTTGGTGATACCAATACTAGCAATTTGCTCAGGTTTAATCTTGGTGTTAATTAAAACATCAGATAAAACTGAAAGTACACTTGTCCAAATTTCGTTTGCGTTGTGCTCAACCCAACCTGGTTTTGGAAAGATTTGTTCGAATTCTTTTTGAGCTACGCCAACGATGTTGGTTTTTGAGTCAAAAATAATCGCGCGATTACTGGTTGTCCCAGCATCAATAGCTAATACATACTTTTCCATTATTACCTCCTGTAAGTAGTGTTAGTTTAATAATTAAAATAAGAAGAATGATAAAATTAAGCCACCTAATGCGCCACCAACAAGTGCAGCTACTAAGTTAGGTACTGCTTTTCCAAAACTGCCACCACGTACAACGGATGCTACTAGTAAACCAACACCAGCAGCGAACCCCATGTCAATCCATGCTGCACCATCACCACCTTGGATGATCATGCCTGCACCATGGTTAATTGCCCATGTGGTACCAACGATGAATAATGCTGCCATCCAGCCACCGAATGTACCGAAATTGTCAACTAGTTTTCCCCACATTAAACGGATTAAGAATGGGAAGAGAAATCCACCAGCGATGGTTGCTATCATATGTTGAACTGTCATGATTAATTTCCTCCTTCCATATGCTCTTCGACTTTAGCAGCTACGATTCCTCCAATAACGGAACCGACAAGCACTAATCCAAGCGTAGGCATAGCGGCCATAAAGCCCTCCATTTTGCCTGGTCCAAATGTGTCACGGAATAATCCAACAAAACCAACACCTAACCCCATGTCAACAAAACCGGAGTCTGCATCGTGATGGATTAAACCTAAGAAATGGTTTAAGAACCACATTGGTGCAATGATTGCAAATGCTGCTAACCAACCACCGATAATTCCCCACTCGCCAGCAAATTCGCCCCAAACGGACATAACGATCATACCGACGATGGCATATCCTAGAACAGCTCTAAGAAACTTCATAAATAATATTCCTTCCTTTCTTTAGTGTGTTCCACTAATTATGTATGATGATCTTCGTTTACCATGATCCCTTTAAGAATCTTCTCCTACATGACGTGGTGGTGGTAAACCAAGTTCAATCCTAATTTGTTCATGTTAAATTCCTAACATGACTACTAGCATTATACTATGAAAGCGCTTAGAAAGCATCCCCCCATCCTCGACAAAATTCGACTTTCACGCAATTTTCACATTATTTTGCGTTTTTTGATGACTTTGTTATTGATAAGGTTTTATTCACGAAATTACAAGGCTTAAATGCAATTTTCATAAAAAAAACAGCACTAAGGCTGTTTAGTCAACAATAAATTCATACTGATAAACAATATTGTTTTGATCACAATAACGTTTCAAACGATCAAGGCCTGCCGGAGAAACAAATTGATCTGCGATATCCTTAGCAAGATTTTCTAGTGAGCTATTTAGCGAAGCCACAAACTTTTCTGTGTTTTCCTTGTCTAATTGATATACCGCTTCACAATAATAGCTATCATAGGTGTTCATCACAATTTGTCCTGTATTTTTAGAACGAAAGGATAAACGATCATCCTCTAGATAAATCGCATCCAGCCGATCCTGTTCAATTGCCTCAACTTCATATAAACGTAATATTTCTTTCATTTTATCACCG
>CAYXES010000007.1:0-20531 GCA_964464075.1 uncultured Erysipelothrix sp.
CCGCCACCAGAAACAATGGTCGTATCATCTTTTTTAACCACAATCTTATTGGCTTTACCTAACTGTTCAAGTTGGGCATCTTTAAGCTCCATATTTAAATCTTTTGAGATAAAGGTTGCACCAGTCACAATCGCGATATCTTCTAGGATCGCTTTTTGGTTATCACCAAAACTTGGAGCTTTGGTGGCCGCCACATTAAAGGTACCCCGCATCTTATTAACCACTAAGGTCGCAACCACTTCATTATCAATATCATCCGCAATAATTAAAAGTGGTTTATTCAGTTGGACAATCTTCTCTAGTAAAGGCAAGATATCTTGTATGGTTGAAATCTTATGGTCAGTTACCAGTACACTCGCATCTTCTAAGATGAGTTCCATCTTTTCACGATCCGTCACCATATATGGTGAAACATAACCCTTATCGTATTGAAGTCCTTCAACCACTTCCAGTTCCGTTTCAAAGGTATTAGACTCATCAACGGTGATGACCCCTTCACGCCCCACCTTATCCATGGCTTGGGCAATGATTTGTCCAATTTCATTGGAACCGGCAGAAATAGCCGCTACATCGGCGATATCTTGATTGGATTCAATCTTGCGAGTTTGACTTAATAAATGATTGGCAATGGCTTGAGAAGCCTTATCAATCCCATCCCGCATCAACACCGGGTTAGTGCCCCGCTCAATCGCAATTAATCCATTATGAATAATGGATTGCGCTAATAAGGTTGCGGTGGTGGTTCCATCCCCTGCAGTATCATTGGTTTTGTTGGCGACTTCATAAACTAACTTGGCCCCCATATCTTCAAACTTATCTTCTAATTCAATTTCTCGGGCAATGGTAACCCCATCATTGGTAATAAGGGGTGATCCATAACCTTTCTCTAAAACCACATTACGTCCTTTAGGACCTAAGGTAATTCGTAAAGCATCTGCTAAGGTATCAATACCGCGTAGCATATCATTACGCGAATCTCTTGAAAAACGTACTTCTTTTGCCATAATTCCTCCTACTCAATAACCGCAAGGATATCCTTGCTCTCAACAATTAAATACTCTTTGTTTTCATGTTTAATATCGGTGCCTGCATATTGTTTAAATATGACGACTTGGCCTACCGTAACACCAACTGGTATTACTTTGCCATCCCTCTCAACTCCTGGACCAACCGCCACAACTTTCGCCATGGATGGCTTTTCCTTGGAAGCTTCAGCCAAAATAATGCCACTGGCAGTTTTCTTTTCAACTTCAAGTTTCTCTAATAGAACACGATCTAATAATGGTACTATCATACAATCATCCTTTCTTTATACCTTTAGCACTCAAATCAAATAAGTGCTAATCCATCTCTTATTATAATAAATCAACTCATCTTGTCAACACTTACGCGATTAAAAATCATAGCTTTAATGATTATTAACTTTCCCATTAAAAAAAACTAGGAAATCCTAGTTTTCTTTGGTAAAGAGATGATTCCAATTATATTCAATAGGAATAATCACAATCTTCATGCAAGAAAGGCGACAAAGAAATAAGAAATACGTTATGCTAAACAAAGACAAAACTTATCATACTAACTTCTAATATTTCGAATCATCTCTTTAACATATTATAGCACTTTATTTTATAGTTTTGTGAAAATAAATTGAAATTTCTAATTAAATCACATTAATAAATCAGACTTTGTATAATTAGGCAAAAAAATCATAAGTTGGGATTAATGCATGATGCATTTTATAATCAATGAGTTTATCGTAACGAAGTCGACCCACAATAATGTAAGGTGCGATATTCAATTGCTTTGCAAAAGCAATAATTGCGGCGTGATCTTCATAATTGCTTTCTTTAATGAAGGCTTGATACAAGTCATTGGGGATTAAGTAATTACTTGCTATGTCATCTGCCTCATGTTCCATTTCATCAAAGCTAAAGTGATTCACTCGTTTGCTGTGTGCTAGTAAGTGAGCCAATTCATGAAAAAAAGTAAACCAAAAAGTATCTGCTCGCTTACCTCTTGCACTTAATGCTAGAACTACTTTGTCTTGACGCCAAAAAGTCGCACCACATATATAGCTTCGTGCGGGAGCTGGAACCAACACTAAAGCAACCCCACATTGTGCACAGGTATTTATAAGATCATCAAGAAATTCATTTGGGTCTTTTAGTGTCAACATTTTAAAATAATCAATTTTCTGTTTTAATTTGCTCTTATTTAATTTACACACTTTAATCGCTTCTGCTTCCACTTCAGCCTTTCGAAGCCACGCTAAAACCCCATAGTTTGAGACTCCTTTTAATGGGTTATGGGTTCTAAACATTATCAATTCCATTAATGGTTCAATCGATAATAAACTAGATACCCCAAAAAAATTTCTTAAGTTAATAATCTTTTCCATCTGAGCTTTGGTTTTTTCAACCCAACCCAAATCACTCAAATTTTTATAGGGTATATGCTTTAATAACTTACCTTCTGCTTCTAGATCACTCTCTTGTTTTAGCCGTGCTTTAGTAAGTTGAAAATTGACTTCTAAATTCATCCAAAACTCAGCACTAATACCAAAAACGTTTTCCAATTTAACTGCTGATTCGTAGGTTATGGGTTCTTTACCATTAATCATATTGCTTAAATGCTTAGGCGTTAAATTCAAACGAAGTGCAAGTTCATTTTGAGTCATCTTTAATGACACCATATTTTCTTTAATCGTTGCCCCCGGCGCAATCGCCACGGTAGGTTTAAATTCGTTATTTTCTTTTCTGTTTACCATGGTAATCGATTACCTCCTCAATTCTAACAATGGTTATTTCCTTTAGATCAATCATATTTTGTTTGCCATCAAAAATTGCTCGAATAACAAGTCGAAAGGGGTGAACTAAATCAATCGCGTACTCTTGATTACATTGTCCTTTAAGGGGGTGTAATCGAGCTGAAGGAATTAAAGATACATCATAAAGATGTCTTGCAGCAGCTAACTCATTTACACGTTGTGTTAATTTCGTACCAATTTGCTTCCCGAAATCTTTTTGAGCTATTTGAGGATGACACATTGTTTTTTTAATTTATTACTTCTAAATTGCAGTTTCATTATACCCCACTCTTTATTATTATGAAACTTTTTATTAACCCATTAGGTTAATATTTATTATAATTTAGCCTTCTTTAATCAATAATATCATATTTATATCTATTTTAATTCAAAAAAGGACCTTTCGGTCCTTAATTCATTATTTACTTATTATCCAATAGTTCCTAAAATTCCATCAATTTACTTAGGAAACGATTTACATCTTCACTCTTTGGTGAAGTAAAGAATTCTGAGGTTGGGGCAATTTCTTTAATACCCTCTTCATCCATGTAAAGCACCATATCGGTCGCATTCTTCGCAAAGCCTAAGTGATGGGTAACCACAATCATGTTCATGCCAGTTTGGGCAAGTTCACGCAACATGATCAAGACTTCTGCGGATAGTTCCGGATCTAGCGCACTAGTCGGCTCATCCAACAGTAAAATCTTAGGTGAAATCGCAACCGCCCGGATAATCGCAATCCGCTGTTGCTGACCTCCTGAGAGCATATGCGGAAATTTATCCTTTTCATGTTCAAGATTAAAACGTTCTAAAAGCACCCGCGCCTTTTCCTGCGCCTCTTCCTTTGAAAACTTAAAGGTATGAATTAAGGGTAAGGTAATATTATCAAGTGCACTTAAATGGGGAAAGAGCCCATGGCTTTGAAAAACAAAGCCAATCTGCTTTCGATACTGTCGTATTTTATCCTCATCATAATCCACCCATTGATCATCAAAGGCAAAGGTACCTCCTGATGGTTCAATTAAGCCTCCCAAGATTCTTAGAAAGGTTGATTTGCCACCCCCACTTGGGCCTATAATCGCTAAAGAATTAAAAGTAAAGTCCAGATTTAAACGATCAAGGACGACTTGATCTTCAAATTTCATCGTTAAATCATTGGTTCTAATTCTCATATTGACTTCTCTTTTCTAAGGTGTTGGCAATCAAACTGATGGGAAAAGTTAGGGTTAAATATAAAAGCGCCAAGGTAATGTAACTCACAAAATAAGAATTAAAGTTGTTAGCCGTAATTTCCTTGGTTATTTGAGTTAACTCAATTAAAGCAATCATCGATAAAAGTGATGAATCCTTAATGACGGATGCGAATTGACCCGCTAAGGCTGGTAGAATTCGAATAAATAATTGGGGAATAATAACCAAACGCAAGGTCTGCATACGGGTTAATCCTAAGGATTTCGCAATTTCATTTTGTTTGGATTCAATGGAGTTGAGTCCACCGCGAATAATTTCACTGATATAGGCACTTTCAAAAATGGATAAAATAATAACACCGGCCATCATCCGATTCGAGATACTAAATGCGGTTCCAATAATATAGAAAAAGAAAATGATTTGAACCAGAAGAGGTGTACCCCGAATAATCTCAATGTAGGCACGTGAGAATTGCTGCAGAATTAAAAAGGGACTGCGTTTTAGTATCACTAAAACGCTCCCTAGAATCAATGATAAAATCATTGAGTAAATTGATATTTGAATGGTCAGCCAAAATCCCTTAAGGATGCGGTCTTGATAAGGGTAGAGTTGAGTAAAATCAAGATTTACACCGGCTTTTTGAGCAGCAAAGTAAAAGAATGCCCCAATAATACCAATGACCGCAAGAGCGGATAAGAACTTTTTAAGCATTAATCAAAATCAAAGAAGAAACTGAAGCCATATTCATCAAAGAGCGCTTTTTCTTCGGATAAGTAAGTTTCGGTAACTCGATCAAACCCACCATCAGCTCGATAATCCTTTAAAAAGGCATTGAATTTTTCGGTGAGTTCACTACCCTTGGTAAAGGCAGCACCCCAGGCTTCATTTTGTTCACCACTTAAGAAAAGTGGTTTTGTGGCCTTATCATTGGACTTAACATTTCTTAAGATGGTTAACTGGCCATAGATAAAGGCTTGGGCGCGTTTATTGACAACTTCCGCAACCGCATTACTTTCATTGTCAAAACGTAAAATATTAGCTTTATCAAAACGCTTAGTGGCAAAATTATCACCCGTAGTTCCGGTTTTAACCGCAATCGTATACTGAGGATCATTTAAGACATCTGAATCTTCAATATCTAAATCAATCGGTACAATTAAAGCTAATAAAGCCCGTGCATAAGGATCTGAGAAATCAACGCTTTCCTTACGTTCTTCTGTAATTGTCATAGACGAAATAACCATGTCGATTTGCTTGGTTTGGAGAGCTGGGATTAATCCCGTCCAATTGGTATTGATAATCTCAATATCCCATTCTAAATACTTCGCAAATTCTTTAGCGATTTCAACTGAAACCCCATAAGGATTCCCTTCACTATCACTGGTTTCAAAAGGTGGATAAGCAAGTTCCATACCTACCTTTAAAACCGGTTTATTAACCGTTGGTTTTTGACTACAACCAACCAGCAGTAAGAGTACTGCAATCAAGATACTTAATTTTTTCATATTATCACCCTACTATTCTATTTCTAGTAGATCCAATTGCTTCACAATGTTTAAGAGTGCCGCATCAATCAAAGGATGTTGCATACTCGCAAATTCACCCTGATCGGCAGCTTGGGTTAACCTAGCGTCAATTGGTAACTTGGCTAGAATTTCTAAATCATGCTTTTGAGCATAAGCTTCCAGCTTGGATTGTCCAAAAGGATATACAATTTCTTGACTTGGAGTTTCCATGTAACTCATATTCTCAACAATTCCTAAAATTGGAACTTTCATTTGATTCGCCATATCAATGGCCTTCGCCACAATCATACTCACCAAATCTTGTGGTGTAGTCACAATCACAATCCCATCAATCGGAATGGATTGGTAAACGGTTAACGGTACATCACCGGTTCCCGGAGGCATATCGATAAACAAAAGGTCTAAATCTGACCACAGAACCTTACCATAAAAGTCCTTGATGGCATTATTAATCATAATGCCTCGCCACATAACGGCCTTTTCTTCATCATCTAAAAGCATATTCGCAGTCATAATGCGTAATTCATTAGAAGCTACCGCAGGAAAAATCAAACCTTCCTCATTACCCATGGCGGGGGTATTAATCCCATACATACGTCCAATCGATGGACCGGTTACATCCGCATCCAACAAGCCGGTTAAATAACCATGGCCGATAGCTGAATTGGATAGTAAACCACTTACTAGTGATTTACCAACTCCTCCCTTACCACTAACAACCGCAATAATCTTCTTAATGGAACTCTCTTTATTTAATCTAACCCCAAAAGGATTAAATTGTGGATCTACTTGTTGTGTCATATTTTCTCGCTTTCTTATGGTTTAATCATAAAAAAGACTACTCGATGAGTCAAGTCATATAACCTAAGCCCCTTAGGCTTGTGACATTGATTCATTATCAAACAAAGCCCAATCTTTTGGCTATCATGTTTCGACCAAAATAATTTCAAATTTGAGTGATTAATTTCGGTTTATGTCATTTATACCTTATTTTTTAACTACTTTTTAGGGTTTACTTGTAATTATTATTGATAAACAGTATTATTTAAATATATTTTACAATACAGGAGTTTGTGATAATGGATGCAATTGATGACAAAATTTTAGCGCACCTTAAGGAAAACGCGCGTATCAATGCTTCTGAGATTGGCGAAAACATCAATATGTCAGTTTCAGCGGTTATTGAACGTATTAAGAAGTTGGAAGCTTCTGGCGTAATCAAGAAATATACCGTGGTTTTGGATAATAAGAAAATTAACCGCAATATTTCAGCCTATATTTCAGTTCGTCTGGAGCAACCTAAGTTTCATAGCGAGTTCACCCAATCAATTCATGAACTTGCGGAAGTATCAGAATGCCACTACATCGCGGGCGACTATGATTTTCTCTTGAAAATCTCAACCGCATCAACCGACACCCTCACGATTTTACTCAATCAAGTAAAATCCATGAAAGGTGTTTCCTTAACTCGTACCTTGGTTGTGCTTTCCACCATTAAGGACAACAGTACAACCCATCATTTTTAAATCATACTTACATATTCAAGGAGGAAAGTAACATGATTATTGGGATTCCCAAAGAGATAATGGATCAAGAAGCACGTGTTGGTGCGACCCCCCAAACAGTTAAAAGTCTAATTGACGATGGACATCAAGTTATCGTTCAAAAGGATTGTGGGATTGGATCTTATTTTCAAGATGAACATTATCGCACCGTTGGTGCACAGGTAGTAGAAGATGTCAGAGATTTATATCAAACTGCAGACTTAATCATCAAGGTTAAAGAACCGCTATTTAATGCAGACTATAATATGCATGAAGTGGATATGATGCATGCTAATCAATATTTGATTTCCTTCATTCACCCTGCTTCCCCTACCAACCATAATATGGTTGAGAAACTCGCAAAACAAGGCGTCATCGCTTTAACCTTAGATGGTGTACCACGTATTTCTAAAGCACAAAGCATGGATGCCTTAACCTCCATGAGTACCTGTGCTGGTTACAAGGGCATGCTGATGGCGGCCTGTGAATGCAGTGACTTTTTACCCCAAATCTTTTCAGCAGCTGGAGCTTCAAAACCAGCTAAGGTGCTAGTCATTGGAGCGGGTGTCGCTGGCTTACAAGCCATCGCAACCGCAAAACGCCTCGGTGCCATCATTCATGCGATTGATATTCGCCCAGCTGCTCAAGAACAAGCCCAATCCTTAGGGGCTAAGATTGTTGATGTTCATATTGATGAGCGTGATAGTGTCGGTCAAGGTGGTTATGCCAAAGAATTAAGCGCTGCCAATCTAAAAAAAGAACGTGAAGCGATTAAGGCTATGCTACCCAGTGTTGATATTGTATATTTATCCGCCTTAGTACCGGGTAAACTGGCCCCCATTCTCATCGATAAGGATATGGTTCACATGATGAAGGCTGGATCCGTGATTATGGATGTTTCCATTGACCAAGGTGGTAACTGTGAATTAACCCAAGGGGGCGAAACCATTAAAGTTTCAGATGTTACGATCAGTGGAATCCGTAATATCCCTGCCCGACTACCAATCAGCGCAACCAAAATGTTAGCTGGAAATATATTAAACATTATCAAATACTTCAGCCATGATGGTGAATTCAAACTAGATTTAGATGATGAAATCACTCAAGGCATGCTGACTACCTATGATTATAAGATTGTGCATGAAGGAACCCTTGAAGCCATGGCTAAAGCTGGTGAAAGCTCATGAGTCCTTTGATTTTAGTCTTTATCTTCATTATCGCAAGTCTCATTGGTTATAAACTCATTGGTAATGTGCCGAGTCTTTTACATACACCACTCATGTCAGGGATGAATGCCTTATCGGGTATGACGATCTTAGGAGCCCTGGCAATTACTGGGGCTGCGATTCACTTCTCCAGTCGTTTCTTGGGTCTATTAGCCCTATGTTTAGCCATGTTTAATGTGGCTGGTGGATTTATGGTTACCGATCGCATGTTGTCCATGTTTGATAAGCACAAAGGTGATCAACATGACTGATCAACTCTATCTCATCTTAAGTGGTTTTTTAATTGCTGGGGTACTCTTAGGGGTAGCCCTACAAAACAAGGTTAAAACCGCCCGTTTAGGGAATATCCTATCAGCTTTAACCACTGCTTTAGCGATTATCATTACCCTTTATCGTTATCAACTCTTTAGTGATACCTTACTTATCTCAAGTATTATCATATCGATGATTATAGGTATGGTGGGAGCCATGTTTATTAAGATGATTGAGATGCCGCAAGTGGTTGCCTTACTAAATGGTTTTGGGGGTGCCGCTTCTGCATTAGTAGGCTTACTAATTCTTAGTCCTGATATTCTCATCTTTGAACAAGTTAGTGCTCTCCTTGCGATTGTGATTGGTTTTGCGACCTTAAGCGGTAGCTTGGTTGCGGCTGCCAAACTCCATCGCCTCATCAGTCAAAAAGTTGTGGTTCTAAAATACCATTCCTTTTTATCCAATCTATGGTTAGCTTTAGCGCTGCTTAGTGTGGTTTTAGTTGGTTTTGTGGCTGGTGGTCAATTACCAATCCTTGCCTTAGTGGCTTCGGTGGCTTCCCTACTCTTTGGTTATTATTTCGCCATTCGGGTTGGGGGTGCCGATATGCCCATTACCATTTCCCTTTTAAACTCTTTATCAGGAGTCGCGGGTGCGATCGCCGGTATGGCAATCAATGATCCCTTCTTAGTGGCAGTCGGCGCTTTAGTTGGTTCGGCCGGACTACTATTAACTCAAATCATGTGTAGGGCCATGAATCGCTCCTTAGCGCAGATTCTTTTGGGTCAGACGTCCATCAGTGACGTTAGTCCCACAAGTGAAAAGCCTCAAGTAATTGAACCTGAAGCTTCACTTCAAAAAGAAGTTGTGATTGAGGATCTAATTCAAATTATTGAGAATGCTCAAGATATCATGATTATCCCAGGCTATGGGATGGCCTTATCACAAGCCCAGGAGCTAGTTAAGGCCTTGGCAGATCAATTACTCAAAGTCAATAAAACGGTGCGCTACGCCATCCATCCGGTCGCTGGGCGCATGCCTGGACATATGAATGTCCTACTGGCAGAGGTGGATGTGGATTATGAGGATCTCTTAGAGATGGATGAGGCCAATGTTGCCTTCTCATCCATTGATTTAGCCTTGGTCGTGGGAGCCAATGATGTGATAAATCCAGCGGCGACTACGGAAAAAGACACCCCCATCTATGGGATGCCTATTTTAGAATTAAGTGATGTTAAAGATATTATTATCTGTAACTTTGATCGCGAACCAGGTTACAGTGGGGTACATAATCCCCTATACGATAAGGAACATGTCCACCTATTACTAGGTGATGCGAAAGATTCCCTCAAACAACTCTTAGAACATATGCATTAAAAAAGATTAGCTGATTCGCTAATCTTTTTTATGGTTCATTAGTTGAAGGTTGCTGGGCCTGGAGATAAGCCTGCATTTGGTTTTGTAGGGTTTCAATCTCTTGATTGGCTTGAGCAATCCCTTCTTTTAAGCTTTGATTCTTACTTCTTAAATCGTCTAATTCAGCTTGAAGCGCTTGATGGTCTTCAGCTTGGGGTTGGCCTTTTCTTTTAAAATAAGATAAGACATTAAAGATGCCGATTAAAAGGGCACCCAAGACCACTGAAAACAAAATAATAAGGGCTTGTGATAATTCGTAGGTCCAAAAGAAGAGCCGTACACTCACCACTTGGGCATTCGTTAAGGCGAAGATGGCAACCAAGACCGCCCCAATTAAAAATATGATGATTTGCCTTTGCATACTATCCTCCTAGCTCTATTATACCGATGATTGCATAAAACAAAAGAAAAACGTGTTAAACACGTTAATCTAATGCATTAATGCTAGTGACATCATAGCCAACGTCATCTAAAACATCAAAGATGGCTTGATAATCAAGTTCTTGATCAACCTCCATGATGGCATGTTGGTTTTCAAGATCCACATCCAAGCTCTTGGGCTTGAAACTTTCAAGCAAGGCTTCTTGAACGCGTTTAACACAATGGTTACAGGACATTCCTGAAATATTTATTTGTAGCTTCATACATGGTGCTCCTTTATTTTAAAATTTCGAATGGTTAAGGCATTCATCACCACTGAAATGGAAGAGAATGCCATGGCCGCTGCCGCAAACATTGGATTAAGCAGTGGTCCACCTAATAGATACAATAACCCAGCCGCAATGGGAATGCCAGCCGTATTATAGGCAAAGGCCCAGAATAAGTTTTGTTTAATGGTTTTAATGGTTTTTTGACTCAAACCTATCGCAACTGCCACATCTTGTAGGTCATTTTTCATCAACACAATATCCGCTGATTCCATGGCGATATCGGTTCCTGAACCAATGGCAATACCAATATCCGCACTAGTTAAGGCAATCGCATCATTAATCCCATCCCCAACCATGGCAACCTTTTGACCTTGGTTTTTGAGTTGATCAATTAAATCCGCTTTTTGTGATGGTAATACTTCCCCATACACTTCATCAATTCCAACTTCATTGGCAATGGCCTGGGCGGTTTCATTATTATCACCTGATAACATAATGGTTTTAATATTTAAACTGTGCAGATCATCAATGGCTTTCTTACTGGTACTTTTAATCACATCCGCAACCACAATGATTCCCACACATACCTGATCAATGGCGACATACATGGGGGTTTTACCCTCTTTGGCTAACCGTTGGGCTTGATCCACAAAGTTGTTTTCAATGCCGCGCTCCTTAAGTAGGGCACCATTACCTAAAAGCATATGTTTCTGATCTACCATTCCTTCAATCCCTTGACCAACTAAAATAGTCGTATTCTCAGCTTGGGATAGTTGCATACTTTGATCTTTGGCAGCTCTAACAATCGCATCCGCTAATGGATGTTCAGAACCCTTCTCTAAGGATGCACTTAAACGTAATAACTCAGCTTCATTTATGGAGTTGGTTACAATTTCAACCACTTGTGGACGACCCTCAGTAATGGTACCTGTCTTATCAAAGACCACCGTATCAATCTTGTGGGCAACTTCTAGTGCTTCCCCTGATTTAATTAAGACGCCCAGATTAGCGCCTTTACCGGTAGCGACCATAATCGCCGTTGGAGTCGCAAGACCCAAGGCACACGGACAGGCAATTACTAAGACGGAAATGAAGATGGTTAAGCTAAAGGATAAATCTCTGGTGAAGAAATACCATAAGCCAAAGGCTACGATCGCAATCCCGATCACAATCGGCACAAAATAACCAGAAATAATATCAGCCATTTGGGCAATTGGAGCTTTTTGAGCTTGGGCTTGTTCAACCAAATGAATGATTTGATCCAACATGGTATTCCCCTTGGTTGAGGTCACCTTATATTGGATATAGCCATTCTTATTAATGGAACCGCCAATAACTTGGTCTCCCTCTTGTTTTTCAACTGGAATACTCTCTCCTGTTAACATGGCTTCATCCACACTAGTATGACCCTTAATGATGATACCATCAACCGCAATCTTTTCACCGGCCTTACTAATACAAATATCACCTAATTCAACTTCTTCAATGGGCATTTCTATTTCTTGATTATTAACCAAGACTAAGGCGGTCTTAGGTTGTAGGCCCAAGAGTTTCTTCATGGCTTCCGAAGTTCTACCCTTAGATTTGGCTTCGAGATACTTACCTACCTTAATAAAGGCAATGACTCCAGCAGCCGTTTCAAAGTAAAGATTTTCAGCCATGCTGGTGTTACCACCCATAATGGCGATTAAACTCGCAACCCCATAAATGAAGGCCGCTGAGGTTCCTACCGCAATTAAGGAATCCATGTTAGGATTACCCGCAAACAAGGTTCTAAAACCTACAATAAAGAACTGACGACCCGCAATGAGCACGGGAATTGATAGTAACATTTGAATCAACACAAAAGCGAGTGGTGATTCATGAGGAATCATAATGCTAGGTACACTGATCGGTAGCATATGTCCCATCGCAAAAATCATGAGCGGTATAGTAAAGCCTAAGGCTACCATCAGTTGTCTTTTTTGAATCTTAAGCTGTTGGTCCTTACGCTCTTGATCTAAATCATAACGATCAACTTCGATATCTAAAGGCTCATAACCGGCCTTAATAATAGCTTGTTTGATTTCACTTAAACGCACCTTGTCCGGATTATATTGAACAAAGGCTTTCTCAGTCGATAAGTTCACATTAACTTCATCCACATCCAGTTTCTTTAAAGCACGCTCAACGGCCGCACTACAGGCAGAACAGGTCATCCCATCCACGGGGATTGTAACGGTCGTTAAAGTCTTTTCAGGAAGCGCTGCCTTATATCCAATCTTTTCAATTCTAGCAATCACTTCATCCACATTCACTAAGGACTCATCAAAATCAAGCGCCAACTTCTCATTGGTTAAATTGACACTGGCCAATTTGATGCCATCCATTTTAGACAGACCTCTTTCAATGGCGATGGCACAGGCCGCACAGGTCATGCCTTCTATATTTAATTGAGTTTGACTCATTATTTCACCATCCTTTTTACGGTTGCTAAGACCTCGGAGACCACTTGGGTGTCTCCCTCTTTAATTTGATCAACCACACACGATTGGATATGACTCTCCAAGAGGATAATCGCAATCGATTTAAGGGCTGCCCGTGATGCTTCAATTTGATTAATCACATCATCACAATAGGTCTCATTTTCAATCATCTTTTTAAGACCTCGTATCTGGCCTTCCACCCGATTAAGGCGGTTAATCATTTGGTTTTGCACTTCAATGGAGTGCTGCGACGGTCGTTTCATTCTATCACCTCACAGGATTATTTTAATATACCCTATGGGGGTATGTCAAGCGATTAACTTAAAGCAATTAAAAAGTTATCTAGGAAGATAACTTTTTGTCTACTTCAGTTTACCAACGACTGGTAAATCTTTAAGAGCATCCTTACCATGAGGTGATTGTTCTTCAATTTCTTTGGACCAATCATGTCCGGCAGTCAGACCAAAGTGTTTACCTTCTGCCCATGATGCAACATCACTAACATCGTAAACGACCCCATCAATTGCGGCATAAGCAGGATTACCATTGGTACCATCAAATTTTGTTAATTCCTCAGTGGTAAAGGTTTTTTCCTTGTTACTTGAACATGCACTCAAACCACCCACTACTAGAACCAGTGCAAACAAAGCGATTAATAATCTTTTCATGTTTGACCTCCTGTGCCTTAAAATTAGCACTTTGATTTAACCTTTACAACTCATTTGACTTATAACTTTCCTTCATTTTCGCGTTAAAAGATTCACAAAATATGGTATCCTATAACTATATAAAGAAAGAGACAATGTATGCGAATTAAAGATCATCCAATTCTAGATTTTTCCTTAGAAAAACAAATCCCTTTTGTCTTTGAAGGCCAAGCTATGATTGGGGTTGTCGGTGATAGTATTGCATCTGCCCTAGTTAGTAATGGTATTAAGATTTTCTCCTACAGCAGCCAAAGAAAGCGGCCTAGGGGTTTTTATTGTGCCATTGGTAATTGTGGTGCTTGCAACATGATTGTGGATGGCCGTCCTAATGTTAGAACCTGCATTACTCCACTTGAAGCCAACATGGTGGTTGAGCTTCAAAGAAATAAAGGGGTGCTGCTATGAAAGAGATGCCTTGTGTCATTATTGGTGGGGGTCCGGCTGGTTTAAAAGCCGCTAAACTTTTATGTGAAGCCAAGGTGCATGTGTGCGTGATTGATCGCAACCCTACCCTGGGAGGGCAACTGATTAAGCAAACCCATAAATTCTTTGGTAGTCAAAAACAACATGCCAAAATGAGGGGCTATGATATTGCCCAACTCTTAATTGATGAGCTTAAGGATAATCCTTATTGTACCCTACTTACCAATACCACGGTGGTAGCTTTATACCCTGATAATGTATTGACCACCTATGATCAAAAATCTTATCAAAAGATTAAAGCACAGCGTATTATTCTCGCAAGTGGAGCCAGTGAAAAAAGTTTAGCTTTTGAAAATAATGATCTACCCCAAATTATGGGTGCGGGTGCCATCCAAACCTTAATGAATGTTAATGGGGTTAAGGTTGGGGATAAGGTGGTAATGATTGGATCTGGTAATATTGGTTTAATCGTATCCTACCAACTGATTCAAGCCTGTATTGATGTGGTTGGGATTGTGGAAGCTAGTCCATCAGTGGGAGGCTATCAAGTCCATGCTCGTAAATTAATTCGACATAATGTACCGATATTAACTTCTAAAACCATTAAGCGTGCCATTGGTGAAAACCAACTGGAAGCGGTGGAAGTTGTGGATTTGGATGAACATTTCAATGAAATTGAAAATTCATCGCAAATCATTCCTTGTGATGTTTGTTGTATCGCGGTGGGTCTATCACCTAGCTATCAGCTAGGGGCTATGGCAGGCGTTAAGACGGCTTATATTCATGAATTAGGTGGCAATGTGGTGATTGTCAATGACCATTATCAAAGCTCCAATAAGAGCCTCTATGTGGTTGGGGATGCCCTAGCGATTGAAGAAGCATCCTGTGCCATGATGGAAGGTGCACTCGGTGGCCTTTATGTGGCCCAATCTTTAAATCAAAGTCACCCAAATCATAATCAATTGGTTCAACATTATCGTCTTCAACTGCATGAACTAAGGGATGGTCCTTATGGTCAAGCAACCTTAAGAGGATTAAAGAAAATGGAGGCCCAGCATGTCTTATAAAGATATCATCAGCTCAAATGAACAAATTCAAGCTAGTTTCTTAGATGGTGAACTTTTGATGAACTATAAGGCCATCATTGAATGCCATGAAGCTATACCTTGTAATCCTTGTGAATATCACTGCCCTTTTGATGCGATTGTGATTGGTGAAAACATGAATACCCCACCGAAACTCATTGGGGAAGCATGTGTAGGTTGTGGTATTTGTGTCAGTGTTTGTCCGGGCCTTGCGATTATGCTTGCGAAAGTTAATGATGAACATGCCCGCTTTGTGATTCCCTATGAATTTAATCCTAAACCCCAAGTGCACGAAGTATGGCATGGCATTAATCGTCAGGGTGAGGTTATTGGGGATGTCGTCATTGAACGAGTCGTTAATACCAAAAATCAAGATCATACCAGTTTAATTACCGTTAAAACTGATTCTAATTTACTGCATGACTTTATTACGATTAAGAGGAAAAACTATGAATAAAGAAAATGTCATTATTTGTCGCTGCGAAGATATTAATCGGGCTCAAATTCACTATTACCTTGAGCAAGGTTTTACAAGTGTGGAACATTTAAAACGGCTTTTACGGGTTGGTATGGGCCCTTGTCAGGGATCGACCTGCATGGTTTTACTCCAGAGAGAAATTGCTCAGTTTTTAAAGGTTGATATCAGTGAAGTACCAACCCATAAAGTACGACCCCTCATTATTGGAGTACCCATTAAGGAGATTGCTAAAGATGAGTAAATCCGTTAATGTCTTTATCATTGGTGCGGGAATTTCTGGATTATCCATCGCCTATCATCTTGCTAGTCAGCATGAAAAGGATATTTTGGTGGTCGATAAAGGCTACTTCGCAAGTGGTGCAACCGGACGTTGTGGTGCCGGAGTGCGCCAACAATGGGCAACCAAACAAAACTGTTTATTAGCCAAAGCCAGTATGGAATTCTTTGAACAGGCTCATGAAATCCTCAAATACGATGATTTAGAACTGGTTCAAGGTGGTTATCTGATTGTCGCAACCACCCCAGAGGAAGAACTTCAATTTCAAAAGAATGTTGCACTTCAAAACTCGTTAGGGATTCAAAGCCAATTTATCACGAAATCACAAGCCCTAGATATTGCGCCTCATCTTAATCCTCATGCTTTTTTAAGTGCTAGCTTCTATCAAAAAGATGGTCACCTCAATCCTTTTAAAACCAGTGAAGCTTTTTACTTAGCTGCAAAAACATTGGGAGTTGATTTCTCTTTCTATGAAGAAGTTTTAGATATCAAAAAACAAGATGATCAGTTTATCATCACCACCAACAAAGATGTCTACCAGGCCAATATCTTGGTTAATGCGGCCGGTGGTTATTCCTATGAGGTGGGTGCGATGGTGGGCATTGAGCTACCTGTCTATTCTGAAAACCATCAGATTTTAGTTACCGAACCGGTTGAAGCCTTCCAAGAATGCATGGTTATGTCATTTTCTAAAAACATCTACTGCCAACAAGTACCCCATGGTTCATTTTTGATGGGTCGTTCTGATCCTAAGGTTGAACGTGGGCATCAAATTGATGCCACCCATGACTTTTTAACCGCCATGAGTAAAACCGTGATGGATCTACTGCCCAAGATTGGGGACTTACGCGTTATTCGCTCTTGGGGTGGATCTTACAACATGTCTTTGGATGCCCAACCTATTTTAGGTGAAACGCCCATCGATAATTTTTATGTAGCCTGTGGCTTTAGTGGTCATGGTTTTATGCTAGCTCCCATGGTGGGACGTTTAGTGAGTCAAATCATCATGAAACAAACCCCATGCATGGAAACTGACTTTTTATCATTAAAACGTTTTGAAAATAGCGAAACTTTAAATATCGAACGCTCAGTTGTTTAATAAGAAAGGATTTTATTATGGCAATTTATTCTTACATTAGTGAAGATATTCTTGATTATACATCTAATAAACACCATCAAGACTATCAAAAAGGATTAGATTTAGTGAATTCCTATTGTGGTTTACATTATGATTTAATTATCAATGGTAAACGGATTCGACGTGACGATGTCTATACATCGACTAACCCTTCCAATCACCAACATGTGATTGGAACCATCTCACAAGCTTCCATTAAAGAAGCTGATTTAGCCATGGATGTGGCTTTAGAACGCTTTAAAAGCTGGAGTCAAACCCCTGCTAGCTTCAGAGCGGATGTCTTATTCAAGGCAGCTAATATCATTCGTAAACGTCGTTTCGAATTCAATGCCCTGCTCACCTTAGAAGCGGGCAAACCTTGGGTTGAGGCTGATGCGGATGTCGCAGAAACCATTGATTTTTTAGAATACTATGGTCGTCAAATGTTGGAGTTAGAGAACATCGATCATAAGATTCTAAGTCGTCGTAATTTAGAACGCAATGAATATCGTTATATTCCCCTTGGGGTCGGAATTATTATTACCCCTTGGAATTTTCCCTTAGCGATTCTATGTGGTATGACTAGTGCTGCGGTGGTGGCTGGTAATACGGTGATCATTAAACCCGCATCCACAACCCAAGTCATTGCTTATAAGTTTGTGGAAGTCTTGGAGGAAGCTGGACTGCCTAAAGGCGTGCTTAGTTTCTTACCAGGTAAAGGTTCTGAGATTGGAGAATATTTGGTGAATCATCCCAAGACCCGCTTCGTTTCCTTTACTGGAAGCAAAGCAGTTGGAGTCAGCATTTATGAAAAAGCTGCTAAAGTCCAACCAGGACAAATCTGGTTGAAACGTGTGATTGCGGAGATGGGTGGTAAAGACGCTATTATCGTGGATAAACATGCGGATTTAGAGCTCGCAGCCCAAAGTATCGTTGCCTCTGCCTTTGGCTTTAGTGGTCAAAAATGCTCAGCTTGTTCAAGAGCCATTATCCACGCGGATGTTTATGAGGAAATGATTGATAAGATTAAACACTTAACCTCCCAGATTCAACTTGGGGATGTAAGTGATGTGAAACACATCATGGGTCCGGTTAATGATCAAGTAGCCTTTGATAAGATTATGTCCTACATTGAAATTGGGAATAAAGAAGGTAAACTTCTCATTGGTGGTCATGGTGATGATTCCAAGGGTTATTACATTGAACCAACCATTTTTGTTGATGTTGATCCCAAAGCTCGTATCATGCAAGAAGAAATCTTTGGTCCTGTCTTAGCCATTTGTAAGGCTTCTGACTTTGATGAAGCATTAGAGATTGCCAATGATAGTGAATATGGTCTAACCGGAGCCGTTATTAGTAAGCATCGTAAAAATCTAGAAAAGGCAAAAGCAACCTTCCATGTAGGTAATATGTACCTTAATCGAAAATGCACCGGAGCCATCGTGGGTTACCAACCCTTTGGGGGATTTAATATGAGTGGTACCGACTCTAAAGCCGGTGGTCCTGATTATTTAATTCTCCATATGCAGGGACAATCCATTACAGAACAATATTAAAAAGACATGCGCGCATGTCTTTTATTTTACAATCATTTGAATCCCAACACAGTCTCTGCCAGTATGAGCCATAATAACCGCAACCAGATGATCAATCACAATCGCATGCTTATCAAAGCCTGCTTCAATTAGTAGGTCTTGTAGTACAAAGGCTTTATCATAATCTCCACTATGGGCAATATAAATATCAACCGTTTTATTCTGATATTGTTTCTTTAGTCGTTTAACCATACTTATCATGGCTTTTTTATCCGTACGAACTTTATCAATCACATCCACCTTGCCCGCACTTTCTATGTCGAGCGCTAAAATTGGGCGAATCTTAAGTAAAGCTGCTAAGCTTGCGGCAGCTGGAGTTAAGCGACCCCCAGCCTTAAGATAGTCCAAATCACTCGGTAAAATTAAGGTGGTCGCCTGTTCAACAATCAGTTTACTTAATTCTAAAATTGCTTTAACACTCATGTTTTTATCAAGGCATGCCTTCACAAACTTCACGATATGTTTTTGAATAAACATGGTTGTGTAAGTTTCAATAATATCAATCTCAATATCATTTTCAAGTGCAGCTTGCCTTAAATAATTAGAAGTGGATGAGAGTGAGCTTGAAAGTGGAATCGCAATAATATGGTCATAACCATCATCCTTAATCTGTTTAACCGTATTAATCATCTTAGCTAAGGTTGGGGTTGCGGTTTTGAGAAGCTTACGATTATCAAGATGCTCAAGTAAATCATCAAAGCTAATATCAATACCATCCTCATAGGATTTATTGTCAATTATAATTTGTAAAGGAATCATATAAATCTGATCTTGGGCTGCTTCTTTAAGCGTATACCCACTGGCAGAATCGGTTAATACCGCGATACGTTTCATGGTGAACCTCTTTCTAACATAAAAATATACAAATCATAGTATACCAAATATTGTGGTAAGATTATAGTCAACCCGACTATTTTTTGGAACATTAAAAAGCGTAAGTTTATTGTATTCTTACGCTTTTTATTTGAGTTATTAAATTCTTTTTAACCTTTCACCGCTTTAACAAGGGCTTCAACCTCTTGGGGATTGATGGTTCTTAGTTTCCCAACTTGTTGGGGACTTGAAACAGCTTGTTGGACTGTAGGGTGATGTCCCTTATCTTCAATATATTGCTTACAGGATGAATGGATTTCTTGGGCTCCCGTAGCTTCAATCAATGCTTTAACATTATCAGGTGTAATTCCACCACCCGCTAAAACAGTCACACTATTTCGATTAATTAAAGCTTTAAGATTATCTTTTCCATCAATCGCACGTTCAAGACCACCAGCGGTGATGACTCGATCAACCTTAAGATTTTCAAGAATCTTAAAGGATTCTAACTGGTCTTTAACCGAATCAAAGGCACGATGGAAAATAGCTTCTTTTCCATAAGAATGACACAGTTTTGTAATCTGTTTTGTTTTCTCAACATCAATCTCAAAACCTTCCGTTAAAAAGCCAAATACTAAACCACTGGCTCCGGCTTCCAGCAAAAGTTTGCCATCCAATAAAGATAGTTCAAATTCAGAATCGCTATAAACATACCCGCCGGTACGATGGCGAATTGAACAAACAATCGGCACCTTGGTTTCTTCTAAACTCAGTTTCAAGCTACCTAAAGTAGGAGTCAATCCAAAATCATGCAGTGAGGAGCTCAATTCAATGCGATCAATATCATATTGGGACGCAAGTGCAACTTCATTTGGACTCTCACATACAATTTCAACTTTAATCTTAGAAGTCATAGTGAATGACATCCTTAAAGTAATTAACCAATTCGCGATTCTTATC
>CAYXES010000007.1:20631-24853 GCA_964464075.1 uncultured Erysipelothrix sp.
ACTTGTACTTGGTTTTTTCTAGCTTCGATCGCCATGTCGATTACGATAGGATTTCGACCTGAAACACTATGTAATATTAGGACATCCCCACTCTTAATAGGTGTTGTTTTATAAAGCACAAGACCATAACCTTCTAACTGCTCAACCGCTGAGGTACGGGTTATGGGTGTGGTATTAACCATACTATCGCCTGAAAAAATAGGATTAATGGTCATTAGACCACCAGCCCGATAAAATAGTTCTTGAGCTAAGATTCCGGCATGACCACCACCAAAGACAAAGATAGAACGCTTTTCTTTGGTTGCTGATACAAGCGCATCCTTAGTTGCTTCCATACTATCTTTTTCAAAATCCATAATCTTCTGTAAATTCTCAAGAATTTTCTGTTGATACAAACTCATTTAATTCTCCTCTCAATGCTTTTAAATCCTCATGCAAAGCCTCCCAGGCTTCATGTTGAATATACTCATTATTTAAAATAAAACTGCCACCAATCGCCGCAACATTCGGTTGTTTTAAAAACTCTCGCATGTTTTTACGATTAACCCCACCGGTTGGTATAAATTTGAAATCCTTGTAGGGGCCATAATAAGCCTTGATCAGTTCTAAACCACCAAAGATTCCCGCGGGAAATAACTTTAAGGTTTTTAACCCATAAGTTCGACACTTTTCTATTTCAGAAGGTGTAACGACTCCAGGATAAACCGGAATGTTTTTCGCTAAACAATATTCAATGACCGCTTCATTGATACCTGGTGTAATGATAAATTTTGCACCATTATCAAGTGCTGCTTGGGCTTGTTCAACACTGACCACGGTACCAGCACCAACACTTAATCCTTCGATTTCACCCATGGCCTTAATCACTTGAGGTGCAGCATCACTTCGAAAAGTAACTTCCACTGTATCAAAGCCATTTTGGACCAGTAAAACCCCTATCGCTTTGGCATGTTCATCACTTTCAAGGGTTAAAAGAGGCAAAACTTTTGCTTTCATTGCAAACCCTCCTTCTCTTTTAATATGATAACCACCGCATCTTTAATGACCCGCTGAAAAAGTATTTCTCCTTTTTCGGCAGTCGCCAAACGGGCATCACCCACAATAAAATTCTTACTAAAAGCTGTCCATTTTGTGGGAGTATAATCCGTTTCTTGGGGTACCTCAATCGTACCAGCTTGCGCCTTAGACATATCCACGAGCTTTGGATTAATCGCAAGCATCATGGAAGTCTCAACTTCATCCGCATGTAAATAAAGACTGTGGTTATTAACTACTTCAAATATATCAAGATGTTTTTTAATATTCGGATAAGTTAAATAAATAATCTTAACATCGCTAATTTCATAAAGTTGTCTTGCAACGGTTTTAATTGCATCAATATTACCAAAATGACTTGAAACAAGCGTAATCATTTTGGCGTGATTTTTAGCTAAACTTAATATAATGTGCTTTAAATAGGAAACCAGTACCGGGGTTGTAACATCAATCGATCCCGGTGCTTCACTTAAGCTCCAAACTGAACCATAACTAATGGTCGGTAATACTAAAGATTGACTTTGCATCGCTAACTGGGCTGCGTAATATTCAACCAAAACATTATCCGTATCCAAGGGCAAATGATCACCATGAGCTTCGACTGCCCCTAAGGGTATAATAATATTCTTTGCTTGTTTAATCGCATCATGAATGGTCTGGGATGTATAGCGATGATAATTAATTTCAAATGACATGTTAGACCTCCATACTTAAATAACGTTTAGGATTATCGATAAATATGGTTTTAATCGTTTCGTCAACCGGTAAATTTCTAATATCTAGTTCATCTTTAAAACGAGTTAACCATACCGTTGGTATCCAACCTAATCCTAAACCATAACCATAATGTTTATAATAAGATTTTCTGGCGGTATCCCCACCAATTAAAATCTGATGAACATAACCTTTTTTTATTAAATGCATGATCGCTTCGATTCGGGCACTCTCAGGACCATACTTATGCTTACCTAAACCATCAAAGGATAAATAAACCTGTTCTTTCGCTAATTGTTCATGATAATAACTATCCAAGTTACGATCCATATGACCAATTGACCAGGTTGAAAGCTTACCACCATGTTTCTTGACCAATTCAATTTGTTCAAGCCCCATGGTTCCAGCTTCCGTATGAGAATGCATGGGCACTCCAAGTAGCTTTTGAACAATAACCGCTACTTCTAAGGTTTTTGCTTCTAAAGGGGTAATGGAATTGTATCCCGTGCCAAATTTAACTTGGCCCGCCTTGTAGGATGTACCTTCTAAGCCGTAGGTTATCTCATGCAACACAACCTTTACCAGATCTTCAATGCTCGTGGTTTCAATCCATTCCTTAAAGCTCCCTGAAAATTGAATGATATCCTCTAAATAAGTTGGTATCTGTGCATCCCATAAAAAGCTCTTATTAAAGCCAGCGGTTCCAATCACATGAATACCAGTTGCTTTAGAAATCTCGGCCACTTCAGCGACTCGACGACCATAATCAATTGCGGTCGCATCCACAATACTTTGACCTCCAGCCGCTTTAAAATCTAAGACATCAGCCTTGGTTTTCTGTGGATCATCTAATAATAAGTCATCCGCTTGGCGTTGCTCCCAATAAGGGGGAACACAAACAAGATGCTCATGGGCATTGGTAAACCCTAACTCGTCGGGATGAATATCCTTTAATAATGTTCTTATAACTTTCATAATGTGCCCTTCCTTTGAAAAAGGGGAGAAATCATATTTTCTCCCCTTCAATAAACTGATTACGCTCCTAATACACCGGAAAGTAATTGAACCACAAAGCGGATGACTGGCCCAATAATAAACATATCGGTATCACCTGCCCATGAAGCGGTATCAGGAATCGTGGTTGGTAATAGATGCATAACGGTAATCCATTGTCCTACCGCAACGATAGTTGCAATAATGAATCCACCAAGAATCGCACCCTTCCATCCACCAGTCGTATTACCAATAACACCAGCAGCGGCCCCGTGGAAGAATAAAACAATCATCGTTGGGACGAAAATATAAGCTACGGTGTTTCCAAGTACGATCATCCAAATGATAGCACCAATAAATGCACCAAAGAATCCAAAGATTACTGAGTTAGGCGCAAAGTTATATAGGTAAGGTGCATCAATTGCTGGGATTGCACCAGGAACCACTTTTGTAGAGATTCCTTTAAATGCAGGAATAAGTTCACCAATAAACAGACGAACCCCAAAGAGTACGACCGCAATACCGGCTGCAAATCGAATTGCTTGAATTACAGAATAAATTAAGAAGTTTTGAGTTCCGGAAGTTGCAAGAATTTCTTTTGCGGCTTCAGTATTTCTGGTCATTAATAAAGCACCACCAATAACAAACAAGAGAACCATGGTGATTGCGGTAATCACGTTTGAATCACGTAAGAATGAAAAACTATCTGGAATTTCGATGTCTTCAGCTGATTTTAGCTCTTTACCTTTAACAAGGTTTCCTAGAACACCGGATAACCAGGTACCGATTCCAACGGTATGACCTAAAGCGACTTCTTTTACCCCAGTTGCCTTAACCACGTACTTCTGGGTGAGCGCAGGCTGCAAGGTCCAATATAACCCCATGACAACCGCTAAGGCTGGGATAATAATTAACATGTTTGGATCTGGAACGACATCAACAATAACTCCTAAGAAGATGGCAGTAGTCCAAAACATCATGTGTCCAGTCAAGTAAATATACTTGAACTTGGTAAAACGTGCTAATAATACGTTCACTAAGAAGCCTAAGAACATAATAATAGCGATTGAGCCCCCAAAACGGGAACTAAAGGTTTCAAACCCCATAAATCCAGACGGTAGACTAGAAGCCTCTAATCCGAAAACTTCAGCCCATAACGGCTGGAATACATTCAGCCCCCCAACGATTGCACCAGAACCAATATCAATAATTAAGAAGCCCATTATTGATTTTAGGGTACCGGTTACGATTTTTGACAAACTCTCCTTTTGGAAAATAAGTCCAAACGCAACGATGAGTCCAATTAAAAACGCTGGTACTCCAAATAGGTTGTTCGCAATCCATTCAAAAAATTGCATACTTTCTCCTCCTTTTATTTAAGTTCTTTTTCCAAAGACTTTTTAATCTCATTTTTGTCGAAATAGTTTTCAACAATAATCACTTTTGCAGAACTACGAATTGATTTAGCGAACTCTGAATT
>CAYXES010000008.1:0-3107 GCA_964464075.1 uncultured Erysipelothrix sp.
TTTTTTGAAGCAGGGGAAGTGGATGTGATTCATCTTAATTTCTCCGATCCTTGGCCAAAACGCAGTCATCGTAATCGGCGTTTAAGCTCAAGTGATTATATTAATGACTATCTTAAAATCTTAAAGTCGGATGGTGAAATCATAATGAAGAGTGATAACCGCCAACTTTTTGAGTATTCACTCATTAATTTTGACCATCATGGTTTGACATTAATGGAAGTATCCTTGGATTGGCGCCATAGTGAAAATAGTAAATTGAATCAACATGATGCCATCAGTGAATATGAACAACGTTTTATTGATTTAGGACAACCGATTTATCGGGCTGTATGGAGGAAACATGACTGAAGTACAAAACTTTTTAAACCATCTTGAAAATCTATGCTTACTACCGGGGATTTCAAATCATGAAACCCAGGTAGCCAACTACATGAGACAGCACATGCAAGGCTATGCGGATGAAATTATCTCAGATAATTTAGGCAGTGTATTTGCGCTTAAAAAGAGTAAGAATCCAGAAGCTTTAAAAGTGATGGTAGCGGCTCATATGGATGAAGTTGGTTTTATTGTCAAGTCCATCAATGCGGTCGGTAATCTTAAGATTGCGCCCGTGGGTGGCTGGTGGTCACAGGTTTTAATGTCAGCACCAATTTCCCTCTATAATAAGGATCACAAACGCTTCAAGGGAACCATTGGTTCAATTCCACCGCATCTTTTAACCCCACAAAAACGCGATCTAGTAGTTGATATCGATGATTTATTGGTGGATATTGGGATGACATCCAAGGAAGAAGTCTTAAGTCATGGAATTGATGTGGGGGATATGATTGTCTTAGATAGTGAATTTAATATTCTTAATAATAAGCGTATTATGGCTAAGGCCATTGATAATCGTTATGGTTGTGCTTTAAGTTTAAGTCTTTTAGAAGCTTTAAAGGATGTGGAATTACCTTATGATTTGTACATTGGTGCCACCGTACAAGAAGAAGTGGGTTTACGCGGGGCTCAAACCGCGGCGCACTTAATTGATCCGGATGTGGCGATTGTCTTTGATTGTTCACCCGCTAATGATGCGGATGGTAATAAGCGTGAATTGGGTCGTTTAGGTGAGGGCGTCTTACTGCGTTTTGTGGATCGTTCCATGATGCCCAATCGTTGTTTTTTATCCTTACTTAAAACCACCTGTGAAGAAAATCAAATTCCCCATCAATATTACTTATCCTTAGGTGGTACCGATGCGGGAGCCATCCATAAAAGTAAAGCGGGAGTACCAACTCTAAGCTTATGTGTGGTTGCGCGGAATATTCATACCAATCATGCGATTGTGGATATGGACGATCTTAAGCATGCCTATGGCAGTGCCAAGGCCATGCTTATAAAGTTGAATGACAAGCATATTTTTGATATTATGAGGTGTAATCAATAGAGGTGATCCTATGCGAAAAATCATCTTAATCCTGCTTGTGTTTTTAGTTGGTTGTAATGTATCGCAAGCAGACATTGTAGAGCAGGTTAATCAAAGTATTGAAGCTGCCTTGCTAATTGATGCCCCTGAGGTTCAAAACTATAAGACCCCATTTTATAGCTATTATTTACCACCTCATGTTGGGGTACGACAAGCCAATCGGATTGGGGCAGTTTTAGTATCCCATCAAGAAGAAATCTTTTTAAATATTGATATTCCGACCATTATTATGCGTCGTTATTATCTTCATGACTTAGAGAATAATATGCGAGCTCTTGATTTGCGGCAAGATATTTATACTTATAGCGGTAAATTAGAGACCATGAAACACGATATTCTTGATTTTGAAGTACTGATTGGTCGAGAAGCTGATCGTTTCACGATTGTTGTGCATACCAGCTATTTTATTGTATCTGCTTGTGTGCCTTTAGCTTTAGTTAAACCGATTCTAAGTGACATGATTACCATCGTACGCTTTGCAAGTGCTGATTCAAGTAGTATTGTCAAGGCGTATTCAAGAAAACAAATTATTGATTACCAACAACAGGTTTTAGAGATGTTTGAACAAGTTGCCCCTGAAGCTGGAACCTTAATTGATATGGATCGTTTAATAAAAGGAGAGATTGATTTTTCTGAATTGGAAGGTTATGACCTAGTACCAGAACAAGGTGATGATGAAGATCAAGAGCAAGGAGAATAATTATGTTAAAGAAAATTATGTCATTGTTATTTGAAGAAGTGGAAGTGGTTGAGGAAGCTACTACCCCTGCGCTTGATTTAGAGCCGGCTAAGCCAGCTGTTTTAGAAGTGGAAGAGCCTCAAATAGAAGCATCAGATGTGACTGAAGCAGTCAAAGCGAAACCCAAATCCATCTTTGTGGATTCTGATGATAAGCTCGATGTTGAACCCCCTAAAACAATTAGTCAACCCACACAACCAAAAACAGAAGTTAAACCAAAAACGGATTATGAGTTCTCATCAAATATTAGTCCTATTTTTGGCAGGATTCCTGAAAAGGAAAGAGAACCGATTCAAGTTCAAGCTAAAATCGAACTTGAAGCTCAAGAATCGGTAATTGGTACCATTATTTCTCCCATTTATGGGGTAAAAACCCAAAGACCCGCAAAGGTTAAAGTTGAAAAACCGGTTTCAATGAGTGGTAATCCATCCCTGGAAGATATTCTTGAAATTAGTGAGCCAATGGAATCCACCATTGAACAAATGACCTTAACTGAAGCTGTAATTAAAGAAGAAACAGCCCCAGAGGCTGATAAAGAAGATATCTTAATGCAATTATTTAAAGAGGATGAAGCATGATATATTTCATTGGTATTAAAGGTGCCGGTATGGCATCCTTAGCGTGTATGTTACATGATATTGGTGAAAAGGTGAGTGGTTCTGATATTGAAAAACATATTTTCACCGAAAGTGAACTGCACAAGCGCCAGATACCAATTTATAGATTCAATGAAATTGAATTTCAAGATAACTGGACCGTAGTCGTTGGCAACGCCTTTTTAGATTCTTTTGAGGAAGTGATGAAGGCCAAAGCCAATCCAACCATCAAGGTTATTCGCTATCATGATTTTTTAGGTGAGCTTTTAAAGAACTATCACAGTGTCGCAATCAGTGGATCACATGG
>CAYXES010000008.1:3207-23473 GCA_964464075.1 uncultured Erysipelothrix sp.
CATGTGGTTTTTGAGGTCATTTATCATGGTGAATCACTAGGCGATATTGATTTACCTTTTGTAGGGGATCATATGATTCTTAATAGCTTAGCAAGTATCGCGGTGGGCATTAAGCTGAAAATGAGCTTAAGTGAGATTGAAGCTGGCTTATCCAATTTTAAAGGCGCTAAACGTCGTTTTGAAGTTGAAGAAGCCAATGGTAATATCTATGTGGATGATTATGCGCATCATCCTACGGAAATTGAAATGACCATTAAGGCCGCTAAAACCCGTTTTCCTAATCAAAAGATTGTGGCTATCTTTAAGCCACATCGGGTATCACGACTCTATCGTTTTGCTCAAGCCTTTGCAGATGCATTATCTTTAGCGGATGAAGTGGCACTTTGTAATTTCACAAGCATTGATGACTTTGAAGAAGGCTATGATATCGACATTCATTACATTCAAAAGATGATTAAAAACAGCGTAGTAATCAGTGAAGATGAAGCAGGTGCTAAGTGGCTAGCCCAGTTTGAACCAGCGGTATATTTGTTTATGAGTTCCAAAGATATCTATGTTTTATCAGATTACCTAAAGCGCTATCAAAATTCTTGAAAATTGTTTCAATATTAGTTACAATATCCATGAGGTGAAATCATGGATGAAATTTTTAAAGTATTAAATGAAGCAGCAGTCATATTACTCCCGATATTAGGGGCAATTGTGCTGTTTTTTTTAGCGGTTTTTATTTATAAATTGATAAAGACCCTGGATAATCTACAGCGCAGTATTCACACTGTGGATCATACTTTAAGTCAAGTTGACAAGTATGTAGAACAGTTAGAACAGCCAGTTTCAACCTTATTGAAGGTTTCGGCCGGTGTTAACACCGTTGCCAGCACCACGGAAAGCATTATTTCCAAACTAATTAAGTTTATTGCTGAAAACTTTGAGTGGTTAAAAGATGCAGTCATGGATCTATTTAAAAATGAAGAAGGAGGTCAAGTTGATGAATGAATATAATCACGAGCTTCATGATGTCATGGATGAAGTCAAACAAGACATCGAAAAAGTAGAAAAGGAAGTTGAAAACTTAGTTGATTTAAGTGATGATCAAAAAGATAATATTAAAAAGATCATCGATACAACCAAGCATACGCTTGAGAAGGCTTTTAATGATTTAAAAGAAAAAGTAGAAGAGCTCAAGGACAATGAGAAAGTCAAAAGTTCAATTGATAGCTTCAAGGAAAAATCAAAGAAACTATTTGAGAGAGCTTTAGCTCAAATTGAAGAAATTAAAGAAAACCCGAAAGTGAAAGATACCTGGAAGGATATTAAAGAGACCACAACGGAGACGGCAAGCAATCTTAAGCATAAGATTACTGATAATGAAAAGTTGATGGAAACGGTTGATACGGTTAAAGAGAAAACCGTCGCTTCCGCCAAAATGGTTAAAGAAAAAACTTCTGAGTTTTTCCAAAGAGAAGATGTCCAAGAGAATATTGAAAAAGCAAAAGCCGGTACCATCAGTGCGGCTAAAAAATCAGCGAAAGTCATAAAAGGATGGTTTTCCAAAAAAGAAGACGATTCTAATATAGAAGAATAGTGGTAGATTATGAAACGCGTTACAATATATGATGTTGCCAAAGAAGCAAATGTTTCCTTAGCAACGGTCTCTCGAGTTATTAATGGTTTGGATATCGTCCGTGAAGACACCAAAGAAAGGGTACAAGCCGCAATTATTAAATTAGGCTATAAACCCAATGCGATTGCCCAAGGACTCGCTTTGCAGAAGACCACCACCTTAGCTTTAGTGGTGCCTGAAACGAGTTTTGTTTATACTGGTCAAATTATTAATGGACTCTTGGATGTTGCGAAGATTTACAAATACAATATTATGCTTCATACGACTACGGAAGGTATTTTAGAAATTAATGAAATTATTGAGAATATCATTAAATCCCGAGTTGATGGGGTCATTATTTATAATGATAAACTGCTTTATGATGAATTGCAGGAGTTGACCAAATATCAATTTCCAATTGTCCTGATTGGCAATAAGATGTCAGATGAAAATGTTGCCTGTGTTTATGTGGATATTGAAAAAGCGACCTATGAGTTGGTTTCCAAGTATTTGCATAAAAACATGACGAATATTGCCCTAATTGAGGACCGTAAAAATCCTTTTGCGATTAAACAAATGATTGATGGGGCTCAAAAAGCATTTAAAGAGCACAATGTGAGTGGCTTTAACTACCTGGAGATTCCTTATAATTATCGTTCCTCCTATGAATACTTAAAGAACTACTTTAAAGATCATAGTCATGAGGTTGTGATTTGTCATCGGGACTCTCAAGCGCTAGCGACCATTAATGCGGCCATGGAGAATAATATTAAAATTCCTGATGAGCTTGAGGTCATCTGTGCCATTGATACCAAGTATAATGCGATGGTTAGACCCCAGCTAAGTGGCTTTGCGATTCCATCCTATGATTTAGGAGCGGTTGCCATGCGTATTATGACGAAGATGTTGGCGAATGAACCACTCATTGATCGTGAAATCGAATTAAGTTATTTATTTACTGCAAGACAATCGAGTAAAATTTAGTTATAATAGAGTTTGTATAATAAGATAAACATCACATTATACAAATTCTTTTTTTGTGGCTTATGGAGGAAATATGAACTTTATTAATGAATTAGATTGGCGTAACTTAGTTAAAGATACGACGGATCGACACTTATTGGAAAAACGTTTGGAAACACCGATAGTTTTGTATTGTGGTTTTGATCCAACTGCAGATAGTCTGCATATTGGTCATCTACAACAATTGCTTTTATTAAAACGTTTTTACAATGCTGGCCATACCGTGATTGCACTTTTAGGTGGTGCGACCGGGATGATTGGTGATCCAAGACCAACGAGTGAGCGAACCTTAACTTCCTTAGATGATATTGCGCATAATGTTAGAGGAATCAAAAAACAAATTGAACATATCTTGGATAAGGATGAGAGAGTTCTAATTCTTAATAATTATGATTGGCTTTCTAAGTTTAACGTTTTAGACTTTTTAAGGGATTATGGGAAGCATTTTAATGTTAACACAATGATTAATAAAGATATTGTAGCGTCCCGTTTATCCACGGGAATTTCATACACAGAATTCTCCTATACAATTCTTCAAGCTGCTGATTGGTTGCATCTCTATCAACACCATAATTGTCAACTTCAAATAGGTGGTTCGGATCAGTGGGGTAACTTAACCAGTGGTACCGAATTGATTCGTAAGATGAGTGATACTCCGGTTGAAGTATTTGGGATGACATCACCCTTGATTATGAAGGGTGATGGTTCTAAGTTTGGTAAGAGTGAAGGGAAGAATATTTGGTTGGATGTAAATAAAACCAATCCTTATGCCTTCTACCAATATTGGATTAATGTTACGGATGAAGAAATTATAGAATATTTGAAACGTTTATCCTTTAAATCGGTTGCAGAGATCGAAGCTTTAATTGAAAAAACCAAAGCACAGCCGCATTTAAGGGAGGCGCAAAAAGCCTTAGCAGCTGAATTGACGACCTTAGTCTTTGATCAAGAGGCTTGTGACATGGCTATTCGAATCAGTGAAATATACTTCACCATGGAGTTTGAAAAACTATCATTGAGTGAATTTGAAATGGCATTTGAAGATGCACCACTTATTGAAATTGAAGATAATCAAACCATCTTAGAGGTTTTGATGCAATCTGAATTAATAACTTCTAATCGCATGGGCCGGGATTTAATAAAACAAGGTGCGATTAGCTTAAATAATCAAAAAGTTCAAGATATTAATGAATTGGTAAGTAAGGCAGATGGTTATCATCAAGCTTATGCCATCATTAAAAAAGGTAAAAAAAGTTTTGTGGTTGTTCATTTTAAGTAATTTGAGGTAAGGTTATGAAATTAAAGATCATGTTAGTGGCACTTCTATTGTTGGTAAGTGCTTGCTCTAAATCCACCAATGTGGTGGAAGAACAAAATTTGGCGCGTTATAAAGCGTATTATGCGTTGATTTTTGATAATGATCGTTTCATCAGAGAACCCCAACATTTTGATTTAGATGTTGTCTTTAGCGAAATTGAAGGTCAATATCGCTATGACATCATTATTGATAATCCTAGAATTGCCATGTATGATGTGGAAATTATGGTAGTTGAGGATGATTTAGGTTTTCAAGCGACGAATCGTATGATGCCAAGTTTTGGTATTTTTGAAAGCCATAAAAATAATATGATCCCGAATCAAGTCGATAGTGAAAGAGGCTATGTGAAGGGTATGATTGTTAGTGGCATGCTTGATAAGAAAGTAGTAGAACTTAAAATCATGGTGGGTTGGCGTGATTATTCTAAACTTAATTCCCATCGTGAATTCTTTATTCGAAATTTGGACTACGATAAGATGAAGGATCCTGACTTTAATATTATTGGTGGTGATGAAGAAGGTGAACAGCCCCCATTAGAGACTGAAGATCCAGAAGATAATGATGATGCATAAAGAAACGCAATCCGTCAAGCATCGCTCACTCATCGTTGGAGGATTAACCAGTTCTGCTGGTATCTTCATATCAAAGGCCATTGGAATTTTGTATGTTATTCCTTTTAAGGCCCTCGCTACCGATCAAAATATTGCTTATTATTCATATGGGTACACCCTCTATGATTTTGCCTTACAAATCACCATCGCCGGAATACCAGTTGCGGTGGCAATGTTAATTGCGAAATATTATACTAAAAATGATATCGCGACCGTTTTACTGATTCGTAAAATAGCGCGATATTTACTATTTTTCTTAGGTCTTTTGTCGATGTTGCTAGTGTTTGTCTTTGCGACACCTTTTGCACGTTTTATTGTGACTGAAAATGTCAGTGAAAGTGCGATATTATACACTAGTAATATATTTAAAATTATATCGTTCGCTATGTTAATTATTCCGATACTGGGATCCTATCGTTCTTTTTTCCAAGGTTTAAAAATCATGGAAGTTTATTCCTTCTCCCAAGTTCTTGAACAATTTGTCCGGGTTGGCTTTTTACTAATTGCGAGTTATGCGTTGGTTGTAATCTTTAATCTTGATCCTATTTGGGCTGTCTATATGGCTATTCTAGCGGCATCCATTGCAGGGTTAGTCGCAATCGTCCATCTTCAGGTTAAGGAAAAACCGATTCTTAAATCATTAAAGCAAGAAGTTGATCAAGTCCCTCAAGCAACGAATATCATTATTAGAGAAATCTTTTATTTTTCAATTCCATATTTATTAGTCAGTGTTTTAGGTAAAAGTGGATCATTCGTTAACTTAACCCTTTATAATCGGGCCATGTATATGGTTTCAAATGATCAAAATATGATTGACATCTTATTTGGAATGATTATGTTTACTACCCAAAAAATAATTTCTATCCCAACGGTTTTGGCGGTTGGTTTTTCAGCGGCTATCATACCCTATGTGAGTGAAGCCATCACCATGAAAAACTACAATCAACTTAAAAAGAATATTAATGAGGCTATTAGTACTGTGCTTTATTTTGCGATTCCAATCTCTGCCGGGATTATGTTTTTTGCGACCCCTATCTATTATCTCTTCTTTAGTGAGTATTATGAGATAGGCGGTCAGGTTCTCTTTCATGCAGCTAGTGGGGGTATGGTGCTCGCACTAACACCAATCACAACCATTATCTTAACCGTCGCTAATCTACGCAAGAAAGCCATTAAGAACCTCTTAATTATCTTTATTGTGCATTTAATTATCTTTTTTCCCTTGGTACTACTCTTTGGTTATAAAGGTGTGATTCATTCAAACTATTTGGTCCATTATTTAGCCATTGCTTTAAATCTCTTGGTATTAAAGAAACACTATCATATTTCTTATAAACCCTTTATCCGTCGTGGCATCCTTATGCTTGCTAGTGGACTAATCTTTTTAGTTGTCTATCAATTTAGCTTATTTATTAACGTTCCCTATATTACAAGTGGTAAGTTATGGACCTTAATCTATCTTACGCTATTTGGTAGCATTGGGGTCATCCTTTATGTGGCTCTTACTTGGTTTTTACAATTACCACAAACTATTTTTAACATTCATTCCATTAAAGATATTAAACGTCATTAGGAGGTTTTATGTTTGATTGGCTCTTTGAGGAAGATTCTAAAGCCGAGATTATTGATGAAATTATTGCTCTTGAGTTAGAAAATCTATTTGATTATTCAGAAACACGTGCTAAAAAGATCAAGGAACTCCGTGATCAAATTCAATACTATGATGAAGTGATTCCTCAATAAAAAAAGCGTCTTACGACGCTATTTTTTATTATCTTGAGTAGAACTCAACCACGAGGGCTTCATTGATTTCAGCATTTAGTTCGTTTCGCTCAGGATAACGAAGGTAAACGCCTTTTTTCGCATCTTTATCAAAAGATACAAAATCAACGGTATTTAGAGTTGCCTCTAAAGCTTCATTAATGACGGTTAAATTCTTGGATTTTTCTTTAACCGTAATCGTTTGATTTGGTTTAACTGAGTAAGAGGGGATATCAACCTTATGGTTATCAACTAAGATATGTCCATGGTTAACCAATTGACGTGCACCCCGACGGGTACGCGCTAATCCCATCCGGTAGACCACGTTGTCTAAACGTGATTCGAGTAAGGATAAGAAGTCATGACCGGTGTTACCGCCCATCTTAACTGCCTTTAAATACGTGTTATGAAATTGACGTTCCGTCACCCCATACATATAACGAATTCTTTGCTTTTCCCGTAATTGTAAAGCATAGTTGGAAAGTTTTACCCGACGATTAGGGCCGTGTTGCCCTGGGGGGTACTGGCGTTTTTTAAGCTCCTGGTTGGTTTCCAACACTGAGAAACTTAAACGACGCGATTTTTTCCAAACGGGTCCTTTAATTCTTGCCATAGATCCTCCTTTATTGTTTTATGGCCATAAAACAATAACAGGAATCAATTTCAATAAGGAATGTTTATCTAAAGGATTTCGCCCTTAGCAGGGAGTTACTTTCCTTCACCAATGTGCGATAAACATCGTATCTTAGAGCATTGACATCTGCTATTATTTGACGCTAAACAAGATTATCATAGATACCATTTTATGTCAAATCATATCAATATCAGATGCTTTTTATCAAAACTACTTAAAGAAAAAAACATTTATGATAAAATAGAAGCAATGAGGTAATGGTATGAAACAACTATTTGATTTTTTAGGACAGGAATACATTTTATTAATTTTATTAGCGACCTTTATTATTTTAATATTAATCTATGCTTTAGGGCGAATCCGCCAATCAAACACTAAAAAATTACTCAAGGAATTGGAAGTGCTTTTCACGACCAATAAAAGTGTACCCTTAGCCTTTAAATTAAATAAAGCTTTAGCTTTAGCCAAGACCAATGATAATTTGATTGAACCCATCAGTGAAGCCAAAGCCAAATATGATGAGATTGAAAAAGATTTTAAAACTGTTTCAATTATGTTAGCGGATATTGAAGATGCCATTATCATTGGAAAGCCTAAGCAGGCTAGCTTATGGTATGAAGATGCTAAGCTGGCCTTAGAGAAAATTGAAGTTGAAGTAGGGGCATTAGAAGATCAACTGAATCATATTTTAGAGGATGAGGTTGAGCAGCGTTCTTTAATCACTCAACTCAAAGATGAGTTTCGTGTCATAAAAACGAAGATAACGAATCAAAAATCAATCTACGCTCATAGTATGGATACCATCAACGATCAAGTAAGTGGAATTGAAAATATGTTTACTTCTTTTGAGGAGTGGATGTATGCTTCTGAATTTGAAAAAGCCAAAGCCAAAAGTGAAGAAATTGATGGTGGGATAAAGAGTTTAGATCGTCTTCTAAATGAATTACCTGAGTTAATTAATTTAACGAAAGGCATGCTGCCGACTTTAATTGATGAAGTCGCCACTAAGTATACCCAAGCCAAAGGTCGTAATCTGCATGTGGATCATTTGGATGTAGAACGCAATTTAGATATGATTTCTCAAACCCTAAAAGATGACTTAACCCAACTTAGAAATGGTGTCGTTACCGAGGTTAAGGAACATTGCTTAGAAAGTGAAAAACGACTCTTACAGCTTAAGAATGCCCTTGAACATGAAAGTCGAGCTTTTGATGAAGCCGATCAATTACTCAATCAATTAGAAACCAATCTCATTGAGGTCAATCAATACTACGAATCCTTAGATCAAAAGCATAGCTATTCCATGCAACGCTATGGTTTGCATTCTTTACAACCACTTTTAGATGAAAAGCAAGCTGAAATTAGAAATAGCGAAGCCAAATACCAGGATTTAAAAAATACTTTTGAACAACAAGCCTTACCGATTTCAAGTATCATTGCCGATTTAAAAGATGAGGTACTGCAAGTTCAACAACTTAAACAAACCTTACATCAGGAATATACCAAAGTGAATCAAGCTCAAAGTGATGAAGAGCGAGCTAAGAAGCAATTATTGAAACTGCATTTGATTGTTAATGAAATTCAAGTTAAAATACGTAAGCATCGTTTACCCACCATTAGTGATTCCTACAGTGGGGATGTCAGTAAAGCCAAACAAATGACCCATATGATTGAACAGCTCTTAGAAACTGAACCTTTGGATGTGAGTCGTTTGAATACCTTTGTGAATGAGTCCATTGATTTTATCTATAAGCTCTATAATAATGTTAACAATATTGTGGGTATGGTGGATATGGTGGAAAATGGGATAGTATTTGCTAATAAGTATCGTTCATCCATTGAGTTTGTGGATCACGAATTGACCCGTTCGGAACTTAGTTTCCGTAATGGTGAATACACCCAAGCTTTAAGTATTGTATTAGCGGCAATTGAAAAATTACACCCTGATACCTTTGAAGAATTAATACGAGAAAATGCCAAGAGTGCTACCAGTCGAGGTTAAGATGATTTATTTAGACCATGCTAGTTCGTCCCAAGTTGATCCCCAATTTATCAAGGCAGCGCATTCCATGTTGCCTGATTTTTTTGCGAACCCTAATGCCCAACATATGTTAGGCTATGAAATTAGTAGTTTGATGGATGCCAGTCGCAAAAAGATTGCGAAGCATTTTAAAGTATTAGAGAAAGATGTCATCTTTTGTGCTTCGGGTAGTGAGGCTATGAACCTTGCGATTAAGGGGGTTGCCTTAGCGAACCAACATTTAGGAAAACATATTATTAGTGTTCCAACTGAACATCATTGTGTTTTAAATAGTTTAAAGTATTTAGAGACATATCATCATTTTGAAGTCACTTATTTAAAGGTGGATCAACAGGGTCATCTTGATTTAAATCAGCTCCAAGAGGCTTTAAGGAACGATACCATCATGGTGACGCTGATGGCCGTCAATAATGAGATTGCGACGATTCATCCGCTTAAAGCGATTTTTGAGCGGATTAAGAAATACAATCATCAAATTACAATGGTAGTGGATGCGGTTGCGGGGGTTGGTAAAATTCCATTGGATGAGATTGTGGGTGATGTGATTGGCATCTCTCAGCATAAACTGGGTGGTTTTTCTGGTTCTGGTTGTATTATTAAGAAACAACATGTGCAGCTAGAACCCCTGATTCATGGGGGCCAACAAGAAGCCGGCTTAAGGGCGGGAACGCCATATGCCTTGCACAATATCCTCTTTGGGGATGTCTTAGAAGCCGCTCTTAAAAAACAAAAGGAAGTGGATGATCATATTCATGAAGTTCGTGATTATGCGATAAAGGTGCTTAAAGAACGCTTTAAGGTTGAGATTGTTTCGGATGAAACTGGATCTCCTTATATTGTGAGCTTTATTCATCCCAACATGCATAGTTCCGTAATTTTAAATACCCTGAGTATGCAAGCAGTGTATGTTTCATCGCATTCTGCTTGTGCGAGTCAATCCAAAGATCCAAGTCATGTTTTACTGGCATGTGGTTATGATGCGAAGTATGCCCAAGGTATGATTCGGATTAGCTTTCATTATCATACAACGAAGGCTGATATTGATGGTTTAATAAGAGCGTATGAAAAGGTGAGGATGTATGAGAAATAAAATATTATGCCGCTTAGGGGAGGTATCCACTAAGATTGGTAATCGTAATGAGTTTATTAAAATATTAAAGAAGAATGTACAGGTAGCATTAAGAGATTGCAATAATATTGTGGTTGATCGTAGTTTTGATAAGATGATTATCACCTATGATGCGATTGAACAGGATCAAGTGGTTAAGGCTTTGTCCTATGTCTTTGGTTTAAGTAGCTACTCGATTATTGAGGTGGTTGAACTTGACTTAGATAAGATTGTGGACGTTGCTTTAAAGCTCATGCTTAAACAAGAAGCATCAACCTTTAAAGTCTTTACTAAACGTTCCAATAAGCAATTCCCTTATTTGTCGGATGCGATTAATCGGGCGGTTGCCAGTAAAGTCTTACAGGAAACAGAGCATAAGGTGGATGTCCACCAACCTCAGATTCCAATTCGAATTGAAATTAAACAAAATGAAGCGTATGTATCGGTTGAAACCTTTATGGGTTTAAAAGGTTTACCCGTACGTATGGCCGGGCGGGGGGCCCTTTTACTCTCAGGTGGCTTTGACTCACCAGTAGCCGGTTATTTGGCTAATAAGCGGGGCCTAGAGTACATTGCCATTCACTTTGAAACGATGCCCTATACCTCTTTACAGGCCTTAGACAAGGTTTTAAAGCTCGCTCAGAAGATTTCTATCTATCAAAATCAAATTGATGTGTATGTAGTGCCATTTACCATGGTTCAATTAGAGATTAACCAACATGTACCAGAGAGTTATCGCATTACCATGATGCGTCGTATGATGATGCGGATTGCGAATGAGATTGCCAAGGCTAATCGGGCCCGGGTTTTAATTAGTGGTGAAAGCTTAGGGCAGGTGGCTTCCCAAACTATTTCTAGTTTGGAAACCATTGATCAAGCCAGTTCTCAACTGATCTTAAGACCAGTGATTACCCATGATAAGATGGAGATTATTGATATCGCTAAAGCGATTGATACTTATGATTTATCAACTTTACCTTATGATGATTGTTGCAGTGTGTTTACACCTAAACATCCAACCACCAATCCTTCCATTGAAAAGGCATTACGATATGAGTCTTTTTATGATTATGAGTCCCAACTTAAAGTTGCGATTGAAGAAACCAAGAAATATATCGTCAATTCTGATAATATAAGCTTGGTTAAGGAGTAGAAAATATGGCATTTGATTTTTTAAGTGATCGTCTAACATCCATCTTAGCGAAGGTTAAACGTCAACCTCGCTTAAGTGAAGAGAATATGGAGGCTATCTTGCGTGAAATACGCATGGCCCTTTTAGAAGCAGACGTTAACTTACAAGTTATTCAAGATTTTTTAGCGCGCATTAAGGAAAAAGCGTTAGGCATTGCCCTTATTGATAAGGTAGCCCCTTCACAGATGGTGATTAAGATTGTCTTTGATGAAATGGTCACCTTACTGGGTGAAAAAGAAGTTGCCTTACAGCTGGATGATGAGCTTAATGTGATTTTTATGGTGGGACTACAAGGTTCTGGGAAAACCACCTCAGCTGCCAAGATTGCACATTATTTAAAAGATAAACAAAATAAAAAAGTACTTTTAGTTGCTGGTGACCTTCAAAGACCAGCAGCCATTGAACAACTTAAGGTGTTAGGAGCTTCTATTGAGGTTGAAGTTTTCTCCTTAGGTTTAGATACCAGTGTCTTAGCGACGGCCCAGGCAGCTATGGATTATGCCAAGACCAATCAATTTGATGTGGTCATTGTGGATACGGCGGGTCGTTTAGCCATAGATGAAGAACTCATGGAAGAACTCTCCATCTTAAATGACCACATTAAGCCCCAAGAACTACTCTTGAGTGTGGATGCCATGAGTGGTCAAGATATTGTGAATGTCGCCAATGGCTTTAAAGAAACCTTACCTTTAAGTGGTTTAATGGCCACTAAGTTTGATAGTGATGCCCGTGGTGGGGGAGTCCTATCGGTTGCCTCTTTGGTTAAAGTTCCCATTAAGTTTGTGGGAACCGGGGAGAAGGTTGATGATTTAGAACTTTTCTATCCCGATCGGATGGCAAATCGGATCCTTGGTATGGGGGATGTGGTTTCCTTGGTGGAAAAAGCCCAAGAGAAACTGGATGAGAAAACCGCCATGACTGGCATGCAGCGTTTGATGGCCGGTACCTTTACCCTTAATGACATGTTGGATCAAATTGAACAGATGAATAAGATGGGCTCTTTAAAAGGTCTAATGAAGATGTTACCCAACACCAAGGATTTAGTCGCTCAAATCGATGATGATCAAGCCACCAAGTCCATGGATACCTCGAAGGCCATTATATTAAGTATGACTCCCGATGAACGGGAAAATCCTCATATCTTAAAGGCTTCCCGCAAGAGTCGGATTGCCAAGGGGAGCGGGGTTAGTGTGGCACAAGTCAATACCTTGTTGAGTCAGTTTGAAAAGACCAAAGCCCAAATGCAGATGATGCTAGGAGCAGCCCAACCAGCGATGTCACAATCGGGCTCTAATACACGTCGTAACCCCAATAAACGGAAAAAGAAGAGACGCAGATAATCAAATGATGTGGTAAGGTTCAAACCTTGACACATCATTTTTTATATGATAAAGTAAGCAAGCATTAAGGAGGTCATTATGGCTGTAAAATTACGTTTAAAAAGAATGGGTGCGAAAAAAGATCCATTTTATCGGATTATTGTAGCTGATTCACGTTCACCTCGTGATGGACGTTTTATTGAGAGTATTGGATACTACAATCCAACTACCGTTCCTGAAGAAGTGAAAATTAACGAAGAATCAGCACTTAAATGGTTAGCAGATGGAGCAATCCCTTCCGATACCGTTCGCAATTTATTTTCAAAAGCAGGAATTATGAAAAAACACCATGAAAGCAAACTACGGAGTAAATAATGAATCAAATTGAACAAATTCTTTTTGATTTATTAATACCCATGGTACAAGAGAAAGATAGTTTACAGGTTAAAAATATGCCTAGCATCAATGATGATGAAATTATCTTACTTGTCTATGCAAAGACGGAAGATACGGCCCGTTTGATTGGACGTCAAGGTTCAATGGCCAGCGCCATCCGTCATATGATGTCGATTCCTGCCCGTTTGGAAAATAAAAAGATTACCATTAAATTTGAATCTTACTAATCTATGATTAAAGAGATTCGTATTGGAAAGATTGTACGTCCGTTTAAAATAGCGGGGGAAGTTAAGGTTCAGTTATACACTGATATACCCGATGAACGCTTTAAAGTCGGACACACAATTGTCGCTAACAAACATGATTTAAAAGAAACTCTTGAAATTGAAAGTTTTAAGATTCATCAAAATCATGGGATTCTTAAATTGGTTGGTTATGAGAGTATTGATTCGGTAGCTTCCTTAGTGGATAGTATTCTATCCTTAGAAATAGATACCGATAAGGAAGATCGCATTGCCTTCTTTGATTTGCTTGATTGTGAGGTCATTGAGGCAGATCAAGTGATTGGTAAGGTCATCGAAGTGCTTGATAATCCGGCCCATCCAATTCTTAGAGTTCAAACCTCAACCAAACAAGTACTGATTCCTTATGTGAATGCCTTTATCAAAGATGTGGATAAAAAAGCAAAAGTCATCCGCATTGAAAGTATCGCGGGTTTACTATGAAGATTAGTATTTGTACGCTCTTTGAAGAACTTTTTGAACCTTTCTTTATGACGTCGATCATGAAGAAGGCTAATTTAAAGAATCTGGTAGAGTTTGAAACCATCAATATTCGTGATTACACCAAAGACAAGCATACTCGCGTTGATGATTACCCTTATGGTGGGGGAGCGGGACTGATTATGCAGGCCCAACCCATCATTGATATGTTAAGAGACATTAAACAAGAAAACTCGTATGTGGTACTTTTAAGTCCAGCAGCTCCGGTTTTCAATCAAGGACGAGCTAAAGAATTAGCCAAGCTTGAGCACTTAATCTTAATATGTGGTCATTATGAGGGAATTGATGAGCGTATCATGAAAATGGTGGATGAAGTTTTATCCATCGGTGATTATGTTTTAACTGGTGGAGAGATTGCGGCTATGGTGGTCGTGGATAGTGTGGTGCGTTTACTCGATGGGGTTTTAGCGGAAGCTTCAACCTTGGAAGAATCCTTTGAGAATCATCTACTCGAGTATCCTCAGTATACGCGTCCCGAAGATTTTGAAGGTGATCAAGTACCCAGCGTGCTACTCAGTGGTCATCATCAAAAGATTCAAGAGTGGCGTCTTAAAGAGTCACTGCGCAAAACTTATCGATATCGCCCTGATTTACTTGAAAAAGCCCAGCTTGATGATCAAGGGAAAGCGCTTTTAAAACAAGTAATGGCAGAGGACGATGATTGATTTATTATCATTATTATGATAGATTTATAAAGGCCTAATATGGCAAAGTGGTTCCGCTACCGTAGGTATGAATCCAATAACCTATAGGAGATAGATATGAATAAACATTTACTTGATGAAGTTGTAGCATCACAGCTTCGCGATGACATCCCATATTTCCGTTCCGGTGCAACGGTACGCGTGGATGTAAGAATTAAAGAGGGTGATAAAACCCGTATCCAAGCCTTTGAGGGCATCGTGATTGCCCGCAGTGGTAAAGGGATTGCGGAAACCTTCACTGTACGAAAAGTTTCCTCTCAAATTGGTGTGGAACGTTCATTCCCATTGCATTCACCAATCATTGAGAAAATTACCGTCTTACGTCATGGTAAGGTAAGAAGAAATAAATTATTCTACCTACGCGGTCGTTCCGGTAGAGCAGCTCGTATTAAAGAAATTCGTTAATAAAGCGCCTCAGGGCGCTTTATTTAAAGGTACTTATGACTGAAAAGAAATCATCCATTTTAAAAGAACTGAAAGATTTACTTAAAACAGCCATCATCAGTGTGGTTGTGGTATTTTTGTTTACTAAATTTGTGGTGAAGCCGATTGAAATTGAAGGTATGTCCATGCAACCAACCCTACTAAATAAACAGCGGGGGTTTTCTAATATCTTATTGCATAAATTAACGAGTTTAAAGCGTTTTGAAATTGTGATTGTCTATGATGAAGTTGATCGAGATTATTTTGTCAAACGGATAGTGGGTTTAGAGAATGAAGTCATTGAGGTAAAAAATGACGTTCTTTATGTTGATGGTCATGCGGTAGATCAGCCCTTTCTAGATGAAGATTATATTGTGCATGCGACCAATGATCACCAATTTCAATTTACGCGTGACTTTGGCCCGATAAAGGTTCGTGCCGGTCATGTGTTTGTCTTAGGTGATAATCGCTTAAATTCAACCGATTCAAGGATTCGTGGTGCGTACCCAATTGAAAATATCATGAGCAAACATATATATATTATTTATCCTTTTGATCAAATTCGTATCCTACAAGATTAATAAGGAGACTGACATGGAAGATATTTTAGCAAGTATTTTTGAAATAATATTTGAATTTATATTTGAGTTCGCTAAATCAGATAAATTACCGCCATTTCTTAAGTTTCTAGTATACTTAAGCATCGCAACTTTTTATGGGGTTGTATTTGTCTTTATCAGTTATTTAATACTCAAACTTGATCATGTGGTGGCCCAACTATTTTTAATAATTGTGGATGGCTTTTTATTATTTGGTTTAGTTAAACTGCTTAAAATGTATATGACCACTAAAGAAGAAGGTGGATTGTAGATGAATGTTAATAAAAAAATACATGTTTTAACTCAAATTGGTCAAGCTTTTAATAAGCATCAAATCGGGTGGGCAGTAGGTGGCTCACTTTTATTGTATTTAAAGGGCTATGTGGATGCTTTTAATGATCTTGATATTATGGTTTTAGAAGATGATGTTCTCAAGGCTAAAGAAATTATCGAAAGTTGGATACAGCTTGAAACACCCCCGGCAAGTGAACACTTTAGAAGTAAGTACTTCTTTCAATGTAAGCTTGATGGAGTGGATATTGATTTAGTGGCGGGAATGAAGATTGTCAAAGATAATCAAGTTCATGATTGTGCACTAAGACTTGAGGATATAGATGAGACAATTATGATTAATGAAGTGAAGATTCCACTTCATTCCATAGAACGGTGGACTTATTTTTATCAACTCATGGACCGTCATGAAAAGCTGGACATACTTAAGCAGGTAACTAAGGAAGAAGAACTTAAGTACATAAGGTAAAACAATGAAATATCCTATAAAAATTTTAATAGATTGCATCGCATTAATACTAATATACAAATATAAATGGTATCCAAGATGGAAAACCAATGAGAAGGGTCTCTTTATCATAAAGACCTTAATGTACATATACATTTCATTTGTTTTGTATTTCACCCTAATGCCAATCTTAAGTGCCTTACCCTTTATTTTTGATCACCCTTATACGCCTATGAACTTACATTTATTTGTCGATGTTTGGATGGGACGTGGTGATTTTATTAGACAAGTACTTCTAAATATTATTTTGATGATGCCATTTGGTTTTTTATTCCCATTGACGCTTACAAAAAAACACAAGTTTTTCCATACGATTGCTTGTGTCTTTCTTTTTAGCTTAACAATTGAACTTTTACAACCTTTACTAAGTGGTTATCGAATTGCGGATATTACCGATCTCACAACCAATCTTATGGGTGGCATAATCGGTTATCTTTTTTATCTAGTTTTCAGGCCGTTAGTTATTAAAATCTATAAATTAAACAATGTGGTATAGATGAACCAATATTAAAACTGTATCAAAACGAGTCCAATTATAAATGTCGATATTTCTAAGTAATATTGGCTTATTTCAAATTTTAAGATAAATATTGACAAAATAACCTTATAATAGTGCTTATGCAACCAAAAATATACATAAAACAACTTATAATTGGTAGAGTGCAACCGGTTGATATTGTATATTTCTTGTCGAGGAGGAATATTATGAAAAATAGTTTTTCAAAAAATCTAAAAAAATTAAGAAAAGAAGAAGGTCTATCGCAAGAACAATTGGCTGAACTTTTAGGTGTATCAAGGCAATCGGTTTCAAAATGGGAAACCTCAGATGCTTATCCAGAAATGGATAAAATCTTATTTTTATGCAATGAATTTAATTTAAATATCAATGATCTACTTAATGGTGATATTACTGAGGTGAAACATAAGAATGAAACCATTAAGGAAATTAATAAAGGGATTAATAAAATCGTTAATTTCTTTGTGGATTCTTTGACGATGTTTTTCCAAATGACTTTAAAATCTAAATTAAAATTTATTTTTGAATTATTCTTTTTAGGTTTTGTCCTAATCATGATTTTTTTGGTAATTGGACAAGTTTTTGAATCAGTGATGAGTAGCCTGCTTTATAATCTCTTTCCAAGTAAAATAGTCATGATTATTAAAAGTCTTTTAGCCTTTGTTTATTATGCGATGGCCGCATTTCTTTCTTTAATTGTCATCGTAGAGATTGTCAATAATCGCTATTTAAAATATTTCAATGAGAACACTCTCGAAACTAATTTTGTAATCGAAAAACATTATGAAGGACTACTTAACGAAGAAATGCACGTTGAAACTAAAAAAAAAGAGAAGCAGATTATAATTAGAGATCCTGAAGATAGTGGATATGAGGTATCAAGTTTTTTAATAAAAATTATACGCTTTACCCTTAAAGCCTTGTTAGCGTTGTTTCTCATTCCATTAATTGTTCTCATTCTCTTTTTGGCTTTTGGTTTTGTCTTATCATTTTTAGTTTATAAGACCGGCTTTTTCTTTATCGGATTACTCATTATTTTAATCCCATCTATTGTTATTGTTGCTTTTTTAGTAATATTAATCGCTAATGTTTTATTTAATCGTAAAAGTAATTTTAAAGCCTTTATTTATACAACCATTATTAGTTTAGTTATGATTGGTTTAGGAAGTGGTCTGGTTACCATTGGAAGCCTACAATTCGACATTATTAATGAATACGATAGTAATGTGTTTAAAGGAAAGGAAGTCATCCTAGACATGAATCCCAACTTGCAGATTCAAAGTTACAATCTTATGGATGAAATCAAATATATTGAAGCAGACATTGATAAGATAAAAATTGAATATGAATACAATTCATTGTTATGTCCAAATGAAAAAGATAACCATATTAATATATTAGATTATGAAGAACGATATCTTGTAGAAATCAATTGCTATAGCAATAACCATATTCAATTTTTAAAGGCAAGTTTGAAGAATATTAATGAAAATAAAAGGATTGGTTTCTCAGATAAAATCTACAATGTAAGAATATATGGATCAGAAGAAAACTTAAAAATAATAAAAGAGAATACGAATTATAACCACTAAAAGTCATCATGACTTTTTTTGTTTATGGTATAATTTATCTATTAGTTTAAAGCGATAATAGCTGTGGATAATAAAAAGACATAAATGGTTAGATGATAGTTTATGATCTAAGGCTAATGAATATAGATAGTTAAAGGTAAAATGAAAGCAGAGCCTTAAATTTATTACCATGGAGGTTATAACAATGAAAACGAATAAAGTAATATTATTTGAAAATGAAAGTCTTAAGTTAGAAGTTAATTTGAAAGATGAAACAGTTTGGCTTAATAGAAGACAATTATCAGAATTATTTGGTAGAGACATTAAAACGATAGGTAGGCATATTAATAATGCTTTAAAAGAAGAAGTAGATAGTTCAGTTGTCGCAAATTTTGCGACAACTGCTTCTGATGGAAAAACATATCAAGTTGAGCACTATAGCTTAGATATGATTATTAGTATTGGTTACCGAGTCAAATCTAATCAAGGTGTGGTTTTTAGGAAATGGGCTAATCAAGTTCTTAAAGATTTTATGTTAAAAGGATATGCTTATAATGAACAAAGACTTGAATATCTAGAAAAAACAGTTAAATTAATTGATATTGCAAGTCGAGTAAGTGATGAGTCAAAAGAAATAATTAAAGTAATCAATGATTATTCAAAAGCACTTAACTTGCTAGATGATTATGACCATGAAAGTATTGTTAAACCAACCGGTCATACTTCTGATGAGAAAATCACGTATGATGATTCAATCGAAATTATTAATCAACTAAAAGAAAATACCGATAGTGCTGTATTCGCATTAGAAAGAGATAAAGGCTTAGAATCCATCATAAACACAATTTATCAAACCTTTGATGGGCATGATGTTTATCAATCAATTGAAGAAAAAGCAGCAAACTTTTTGTATTTAATAACTAAGAACCATGTTTTTATTGATGGAAACAAAAGAATTGCAGCAACCTTATTTGTGTACTTCTTAGATTTTTATAATATCCTTCATAAGGATAACAAGCAGGTGATTGATAATAATACACTGGTTGCGTTAACTTTATTAATAGCCCAATCTAATCCCGTTGAAAAAGAGGTAATGATAGATCTTATTATGAATTTATTAGTTAAATAAAATTTTGGAAATATGGACAATAAAGTAAACATAAATTACAAGATTGGTTGTTATAGTCGAAATCGAGCAACACCTTAGAAACAATGGGTATTGTTTAAAAAGTGTATACAAATTCAAAATAAAATGATTAAACTGAGAAAGAAGGTTTATGATGAATATAGCGAAGTATATAACATTTATTATCATACTTAAGTTTGTAATACTGGCATTATTTATCTTTTTGATAGAAAAACACATAAAAAAGAAAACCCAAAAAAGCGTTTTGCTAATAATTGTTTGCTTACTTACGATGTGGACTACCATGTTTGCAATTGATATTCATAGAACAAATGTATTTAAAGAACCAATCTTTGCCACAGAAAATGGGAATATAGGGAGTATGATAAGGTATAATGGCTTAGGATACAAAATTGGTTTAGAGAAGAATACTGCTACTAATCAAATTTTACAAAGTCAAATGACTATTTTAGGGCAAGTAGTTGCTGGCGGGATTCAAGATGTTATAAATAAATTTACTATAGTTGATGAAACTACAACCTGTGATCAAGCGCTAGAAGAAATATACAGGGATGATGAATATATTTATTATTTACCTTGCATAAAAAGTTCAACTGTGTTTCTAAAATATAATAATGGCAAAAAAATAAATGTTAAAGAAGCTATAGATAAGCAAAAGGTAAAGATTGAAATGTTAATTAAAGAAGGATTAAAGGTATATAAAGAACCTATTCAAAAC
>CAYXES010000009.1:0-2605 GCA_964464075.1 uncultured Erysipelothrix sp.
TAAGCCTGCATCATTAAACGTTCACAATCTTTTTCATCACTACTCGCTAAAGCGGTAATATTGAAGGTTTTAATTTTACTCATGTGAAAACTCCTCTTCTATTAAGCTCAGTATACAAATAAGCCCCATCTCATGTCAATAAAAGGTTGGAGGTGAAACAATTGGTGCTATAATATTTAAAAAGGAGATCAACTATGAAATTAATGGATACCAAAACCTGGCAAGGCTTAAAGTTTTTAGGCAATTTACAGGCTAATACAAATTTAAACGCTTGTGCTTATGTCTTAAGTGAAAGCAATGAAAAAGAAGATAAATATCATCATGATATTTGGATTTATCAAAAGAATCGTCATTTCCAACTTACCAATAACCATAAGGCATCAAACTACACCTGGTTAGATCATAAACACCTAGTGTTTAGTGTAGCGAAGGATGAAGGTAAGGGGACCGATGTCTTTAAAATCTCAATCATGGGCGGTGAGGCTACCCTTTTATTTACAACCCCCCTTATGATTCAACAACTTAAAGTACTCAATGACCAACAATTTCTCATCATAGCGGGAGCTCATGATCATTTTTTAGATGTGCATAAAGCCACTCTTGAGGAATTAGAAAAGTTTGGTGCCCAAATGAAAGAGAATGATTACTATCAAGAAATTAATCAATTACCTTTCTATTTTAATGGAGGCTCCTTCATCAGTAATCAATTTAAACGCCTCTATGTCTATGATGTTCAAGCATCACAGCTTAAGCCCATAAGTAATGAAAAAATGGATGTCCAAAGTATCGAACTCCATCCAAACCTAGAGAAGGCTTTAGTCTTACTTAAGACGCGTGAAGATGTCATTACTTTTGAGAATGATATGTATGAACTTAATCTTAAGAATTTTAAACTTAAGAAGTTAACACAATCCAATCAAATGATTGGTTATGCAACCTATTTAAAAGATGATATCTTTGGATTTGTGAAAGCATTGGATGGACCTTATGGCATGAATCAAAATTCTACGTTAGGAAAATTTAACCGTAAAGCCAAACAATTTGAGACCATCATTGATCCAATCTATTCCATTGGCAACAGCATTAACTCAGATATCCGTCTTTTAGGATCACCATTGATTCAAGTCTTCCATGATGTTTTATATTTCACCTTGAATGTCAGAGATCATTCCCGCCTCATGAAATTTGATGGCAAACACATGGAAATGGTTTTAGATTTTGAGGGTTCCTTGGATGGTTATACCTTCTTAGGGGATAAACTTATTACGCTTGGTCTACAAAACCAAGAGCCACAAGCGCTTTATCATCATAAAAAGAAACTGACTAAACACAATGACTTTATTAAAGATTATGACATTATTACACCACTCGCTATTGATTATGAAGTGGACAATCGTCCTTTAAGAGGCTGGGTTATGTTGCCACCTAAATTTTCATCTAAGAAAAAATACCCGGCAATCTTAAACATCCATGGTGGCCCTAAAACCATCTATGGGGAAGTGTTCATTAATGAAATGCAGGTTTGGGCTCAAAATGGCTATGTGGTCATGTATACCAATCCAAGTGGTTCAGATGGTCAAGATAATGCCTTCAGTGATATTCGAGGTAAGTACGGTACCATTGACTATGATGATTTAATGGGTTTCTTTGAGCACGTACTAGCAACTTATCCTAATATTGATCCGGATAAGTGTGGGGTAACAGGAGGATCTTATGGTGGCTTTATGACCAACTGGATTATCGGTCATACCCAACGTTTTGCCTGTGCGATAACCCAACGTTCCATCAGTAACTGGACCTCCTTCTATGGGGTATCTGATATTGGTCATTATTTTACCTCTGATCAACAACAAGCTTCCCTTCAAAAGGCAGAGGATATTGATAAACTTTGGTGGCATTCACCCATTAAGTATTTACCAAATATGAAAACCCCAACCCTCATTATTCACTCACTTAAGGATTATCGCTGTCCCGTTGATCAGGGTTACCAACTCTTTTCGGGTCTCAAAGAAAAAAAGGTTGATACCAAAATGATTTTGTTCAACCATGAGAATCATGACTTATCCCGCAGTGGGAAAGTTAAAGCCCGTCAAAAACGTTTGGATGAAATGCTGGGCTGGTTTGATTATTATTTAAAATGAGAATCGATCTTTAACTCACTTAAATTTGCCCGTATTTCCTTACGGAAGGGTTCAAGATAATGGGGTAAGCTTAAATGATGTCCCCACTTTCCTTGGGGTTCATCTACCCCAAAACCAGGATTATTATCGGTAAATTCAAACATAATCGAAATCGGATTGCGTACATACAATGAATGATAATACATGCGATCAAGAATGTTTGAATGATAATCACCCAAAGCAAAAAAAGCATCATAAAATTCTTGGAGATCATCGATACTTTCAACAAGAAAGGCTACATGATCAATTGAGCCAACCCCTTGACTATGGGGTTGGTTTTCATTTGGATTTAAGATAATAAAACTAGGATTAGTTTGATTATCATTGGTATAAAGACGTTGGTTCTTAAAATTCATGACATGTTTAAATTGTAGGTGTTTACTAAACCAACGATTGGATGCTTCAATATTGGCAGTATCAATCAC
>CAYXES010000009.1:2705-5186 GCA_964464075.1 uncultured Erysipelothrix sp.
ACGAATCCACTATGATCCTCATTTAAGGCAAAATACAAATGATATTTACTCACATCATCATTGGCGATAGTCTTTTTAACGAGTTGCAGACCTAAAACATCCCGATAAAAATTAACGGTTGCTTGTGGATCGGCCATAATCGCACTGATGTGATGAATCCCTAATAATTGCTTCATAACCTAAGTATAAATAACAAATTTCACCCTTTCAAATGAAGTGCATAAGGAGTCACTCACATAAAAACTGATTTTCAAAGCTTCATTTTAAAAAGTACACTTTTCAAGTATAATAAGAACATGAGTAAGGTGGAGTGACTATGAAAATCATTGAATTGAATGGTAGCGATTTAAGCTTGGATCAGTGCTATGACATTGCCTATCAAAGGGTGAAGGTGATCATTGATCCTAAAAATAAACCGGGTATTGACCAATCCTGTGATTATGTGAAGAATTTGGTTGAAAAACAAGCAATTGTCTATGGGATTACGACGGGCTTTGGGAAGTTTTCCCAAACCACCATCAAAAAAGAAGACATCGAAAAACTACAGGCAAATTTAATACGTAGCCATGCTTGTGGGGTTGGTGAGATTTATGCTGATGAAATCATTCGCTTAATTATGGCGCTACGAGTCAATGCTTTAGTTTCTGGCTTTTCCGGAATTCGCTACTCGACCTTGGAATTGTTGGTTGATTTAATCAACCATAATATCCTACCCCAAATCCCAACCAAGGGCTCACTTGGAGCCAGTGGTGATTTAGCGCCCTTATCCCATATGGTTTTAACCATGATGGGGGAAGGAACCTGTAAATACAATGATGAAATTATGGATAGTGGCCAAGCCTTAGCGCAAGCGGGTCTTAAACCGGTATCGCTGATTGCCAAAGAAGGTTTGGCATTGATTAATGGAACCCAGGTTTTAACTGCGGTAGGCACCTTAGTTACGATTGAAGCCTTAGCAAGTTTAAAGATGGCTGATATTATTGCATCCATGTCTTTTGAAGCTTTAGAAGGCATCGTGGATGCCTTTGATGATCGCATTATGAAGTTGCGTCATCATCCTGGTCAAATCCAAGTTGCGGATAATATCCGTCTATGTACCCAAGGTAGTGAACTCATCACCAAACCCAATCAGAAGAAAGTTCAAGATTCTTATTCCTTACGCTGTCTCCCTCAAATTCATGGAGCTAGTAAAGATGCCATTGAATATGTTAGAGAAAAAGTTATCTATGAAATTAATGCGGTAACCGATAATCCTTTGATTTTCGTGGATACCGACCAAGTTATATCTTCAGGCAACTTCCATGGTCAACCCATGGCTTTAGCTTTTGACTTTTTAGGTATTGCTTTAGCGGAGTTAGCCAATGCATCGGAACGCAGGATTGAACGTTTAGTCAATCCATCCTTAAGTGGTTTACCCGCCTTTTTAACGGAAAAAGGGGGTACTAATTCTGGTTTTATGATTATGCAGTATAGTGCTGCATCCTTAGTTTCAGAAAATAAGGTGTTGGCTCATCCGGCTAGTGTGGATTCTATTCCTTCAAGTGGTAACCAAGAAGATCATGTATCCATGGGAACCATTGCCGCCAATAAGGCTTTAGAAATCTGTAAGAATGTCCAACATGTCTTAGCCATTGAACTTTTAACGGCGGCTCAAGGCCTTGATTACCATCAGGGAAAACAACTGGGTCAAGGCAGTCAAGTTGCTTATGATTTAATCCGAAAACAAGTGAGCCATGTGAAAGAAGATCGTTTCATGGCTTTTGATATTAATATTGCCCACCAGCTTATTAAATCGCATCAACTTTTAGATGCGGTAGAAGCAATCATTGGGCCCCTACAATAGGAGGTTATTATGGATTACATTGAAAAGGTATTTGACGTTTTACCAGCTTATCCTAGCTTTGAAGCCCATATTCGAAAAGCTCCTAAACGTCATCACAGTTTAAGTGCGGATCAAAAAGAATTAGCCATCGCCAATGCTTTGCGTTATATTCCTAAAAAACATCATGAAGCATTAATTGATGAGTTTATTGAGGAACTTGAAACCCATGGTAAGATTTATGGCTATCGTTTTATGGATACTAACTTAAAGGCTAAGCCAGTTGAAAGCTACCAAGCTAAGACCTTAGAAGCTAAGGCCTTTATGTTGATGATTGATAATAATCTGGACTATGAGGTCGCCCTTTATCCTTATGAGTTAATTACTTATGGGGAATCAGGAGCAGTCTTTCAAAACTGGATGCAGTATCGTTTAGTAAAGGCTTACTTAGAAGTCTTAGAAGCTGATCAAACGCTCTTTATCGCATCCGGTCATCCCATTGGAATCTTTAATAGTCATGATCAAGCACCGCGAGTTATCCTAAGTAATGGACTCATGGTTGGTATGTTTGATGATTTAGAACACTTTAATAATGCTTCCGCCTTAGGCGTCGCCAATTATGGGCAGATGACTGCGGGTGGTTGGATGTATATTGGTCCCCA
>CAYXES010000009.1:5286-12755 GCA_964464075.1 uncultured Erysipelothrix sp.
TTTGAAGTGCGTAGTGAGCTTTTAAAGGATGATCCAGATCACTTTAAGGCTTTAGTAGACCAAGGTCTCAAACGTCACTATCAAGCCATTCTTGGCTTAAGTGAAGCAGGTACTTACTTCTTTGATTATGGTAATTCCTTCTTAAAGGCCATCTATGATGCCGGTCAAGTGGATATTGCCAAAGATCCAAAAAATCCAAGTGTTGGTTTTATTTTCCCATCCTATGTGGAAGATATTTTAGGTCCATGTCTTTTTGATTATGGTTATGGACCTTTCCGTTGGGTATGTTTAAGTAATGATCCTAAAGACTTAGAAATAACCGATAAGGTAGCGGCAGATTGTATTGATCCAAGTCGCTGTTATCAAGACTTTGATAATCATCAGTGGATTGTGGATGCCAAGGCCAATCAATTGGTGGTTGGTTCCCAAGCTCGGATTCTTTATCAAGATGCTTGGGGTCGTTTAAAGATTGCCTTAGCCTTTAATCAATTAGTCAGAGACCAACAAACAGGCCCGATTATGTTGGGTCGTGATCACCATGATACCGGATCAACCGATTCACCTTTTAGAGAGACCAGTAATATTTACGATGGCTCTAACATCATGGCAGATATGGCGACCTTAAGTTATGCCGGTAATGCGGCCATGGGGATGAGCTTAATTGCCCTTCATAATGGGGGCGGCGTTGGGATTTCTAAATCCATCAATGGGGGCTTCGGACTAGTCTTAGATGGTTCCCAGCGGGTTGATGAGATTATCAAGCGAGCCATGATGTGGGATGTAATGAATGGGGTTGCGCGCCGAGGTTGGGCTTATAATCAACCTGGTTTAGATACCATTGACATCTTTAACCAACAAGATCATGGACGGATTACTAAACCGCAGGTTGCGGATCGAAATAGTATTAAAAAGCATTATCAAGGAAAGGGAAAAGCATGAAAATAATTGAATGTGTTGTCAATATAAGTGAGGGTAAAGATCAAGCTAAGATTGATTATATCGTTGAGCCTTTTAAATCAGATTCTAAATTGGTCTTAATGAATGTGGAGGCTGATCCAGATTACCATCGTTCGGTAATCTCAGTCATGGGTGAATATGAAGCTCTCAAAACTGGGGTACTGGCAGTATGTGCCCGCGCTTTGGAAACCATTGATTTGAGAGTGCATCAAGGTGAGCATCTGCGTATGGGTGCGGTGGACGTGATTCCATTTATTCCCATTAAAAATGCCACTATGGAAGACTGCATTAACTTAGCCAATGAAGTCGGTGCTGCCTTGGCAGAAGCGCATGCGATTCCAATCTATTTATATGAAGAAGCAGCAACCAAAGAAACCCATCGTAATCTAGCCTTTGTGCGCAAAGGGGAATTTGAAGGTCTTAGAGAGAAGATGAAGAATCCTGATTTCCAACCGGATTATGGTCCTAATCAACCCCATGTGAGTGGGGGAGCGATTGCGATTGGAGCGCGGATGGCGCTGATCGCTTATAACATTGATTTGGCGACCAGTGATCTAGAAGTTGCGAAAGCGATTGCGAAGACTATACGTTTTTCCGGGGGTGGTTTTGAAGCCGTTAAAGCGGGAGGCGTTTACTTAGCCCAAACTAACACTACCCAAGTGACCATGAATTTAACCAATTATGAAATCACCAACATGCATGTGGTTTACGATGAGGTTGTGCGCTTAGCTAAAACTTATAATACTGAGGTTACCGGTAGTGAGATTGTGGGTTTAATCCCTTTAGCGTCCTTGCTTAAGAGTGTCTCTCACTACTTTAAATTTACCCATAGCTTAGATGATAAGATTCTGGATGATTACATCAAGGATATTGTATGAGTCTAAGTGTTATTAGAAATGCATCCCAAATCATTAGTTTCAAGGGTAAAGAAGCTAAAAAAGGCAAGGACATGTTGGATATGCAGATTTATGAGGATGCGATTTTAGTTTATGAGGATGATAAGATTATTTTTGTCGGTCATGAAGGGGATTGTGAGCTTGATTTAGCGGATGCGCATCTTATTGATGCCACCAATCAACTCGTGATGCCGGGTTTAATCGATTCACATACGCATCTGGTTTTCTACCAAGATCGGGCTATGGAGTTTGAATTACGCCTAAAACAGGCAAGTTATCAAGATATTCTTAAAGCGGGTGGTGGCATTCATCAGAGTATTTCAAAAACTGAAAAAGCCAGCTTTAATGAACTCTACCAGCAAGCCCTACACTACTTAGAGAAAATTATTCAACAGGGAGTAACTACCTTAGAAGCTAAGAGTGGTTACAGTAATTCATTTTTAGGAGAACTAAAACAAATTGAAGTGGTTGCGGCCTTAAACAATGCTTTTGATCAAATGATAGTACCAACTTGTTTGGCAGCTCATGTGATTCCTTTGGATTATCAAAACCAACCGCAAGTTTATTTGGATATGATTAAATATGAGTTAATTCCTTATCTTAAAAAACAGAATCTAGTTCAGTTCTTTGATGGATTCTTAGAAGAAAATGCTTATAATGCCGATCAAATTATTGAACTCTTTACGACTGCCCAAGCAGCCGGATTTGATTTAAAGCTGCATTGTGATGAAATCAATGATTTAAATGGGGCAGCGCTAGCGGCACAGCTTAAGTGTGTATCAGCCGAACATCTTTTAGTAACCAATGATGATGGGATTAAGGCGATGGCGGATGCGGGTGTTATTGCGACCTTGTTGCCACTGACGGCCCTATCCCTTAAGAGTGATTATGCTCGGGCTCGTACTATGATTGATAATGGGGTTGCGGTAGCCTTAGCCAGTGACTTTAATCCTGGTTCTTGTTTTTCCTATTCCATGCCGATGGTGATGGCTTTAGGTAGTCTGCAAATGGATATGGATATTAAGGAAGTGATTTGTGCTTTAACCCTGAATGGAGCAGCGGCCTTAAAACAAGCCCACCAAGTGGGAACCTTAGAGGTTGGTAAACAGGCTGATATCGCCATCTTTGATTGTCCTTCTTATGTGCATCTGGTGTATCATATGGGGATTAATCAATGTGATAAAGTGATTAAAAATGGAAAAGTAATTGTGGAAAAGGGGTTAATGCATGGAAAGTATTAAGTTAATTGATTTTGTGGATTTAGTTGCGAGTGATGATCCAACTCGTGGCGGTGGTTCAGTGTCTGCCTTAAGTGGTTCACTGGGGGTTTCACTTTTAATCATGGTAACTGAACTCATGTTGGCTAAGACTGATTTTGAACTTCATCATCAAGATTTAGAGCGTATTAAGGTAGACTTAATCCAAGCTAAAGGTGCGTTTATTGACTACATCAATAAAGATAGTGCGGCTTTTAATAAAGTGATTGAAGCCTACCGGATGCCACGGGCTACTGATCTTGAAAAAGCACTTCGAAGGGAAGCCATTCAAGCTGGTTTTGTGAGTGCTAGTCTAATACCATTAGAGGTATGTGAACTCGTTATTGATTCAGCGCAAGATATTGAAAAATTACTGAGTATCTGTCCAGAAGCGTTTGTGAGTGATGCGCGCGTAGGAACCTTTATGTTGGATGCGGCTTTTAAGGGAGCTAAAGAGAATGTGCTCATTAATTTAGATAGTATTAAAAATGAAGAAGTCGTAAATGACTTACAAAATCGTTTAGATAAGGCGAGTCATTTGTGGGAAAACTATAATCGTGAATTTGCTTACTTTTTAAGCTAGAAGGAAAGAAATTATGTCAGATATATTTGAGAAATCTCTCCAACAACATTATCGCTGGAAGGGCAAGATAAGCACCAAGCTCAATGTGGAGCTTAAAGATAAGGATGATTTATCCTTAGCCTATAGTCCGGGGGTTGCCCAGGCATGTCGGGTGATTGAAGCGGATGAAAGTGCAGCTTATGATTTAACCTGGAAATCCCGTACCATTGGGATTGTTTCGGATGGTTCAGCGGTCTTAGGTTTAGGTAATATTGGCGGAGCTGCGGCCATGCCAGTGATGGAAGGTAAGGCGGCGCTTTTTAAAGCCTTCGGGGATGTGGATGCGATTCCACTATGTTTAAATACGCAAGATCCTGATGAGATTATTAAGATTGTGAAATCCTTAGAACCTTCCTTTGGGGGCTTTAACTTAGAAGATATTGCGGCACCTCAATGTGTTTATATTGAGCGTAAGCTTAAGGAAATCTGTAACGTCCCAATCTTCCATGATGACCAACATGGTACCGCCATTGTGGTGATTGCGGGTTTAATTAATGCCTTGAAATTAGTTAATAAACAAGCCTCAGATATTAAGGTGATTGTATTAGGGGTTGGCGCTGCGGGTTCCTCCATCATTAATATGTTGCATGAATTTGGGGTAAGAAAGATTCATGGTTTTAACTCAAGAGGGCAACTGCATAAGGATCATAAAGAAACCTATGACTTTTTAAGTCAGGAGTTACTCGAACTAATAAATCCTGATGGTAGTCAGAAAACCTTAGCACAAGAGATGGTCGGTGCCGATGTCTTTATCGGGGTCTCTGCGGCGAATTTAGTTAGCAAGGAAATGGTAGCTTCCATGAATGAAAAACCGATTGTGTTTGCGATGGCTAATCCTGATCCTGAGATTAGTTTTGATGATGCCAAAGCAGCGGGTGCTTATATTGTGGGTACCGGTCGCTCTGACTTTCCAAATCAAGTTAATAATGTATTGGCCTTTCCGGGAATCTTTAAGGGTGCCCTTAAAGTACGAGCTCCCCAAATAACTGAAGCCATGAAGTTGGCGGCTGCTTATGGGATTGCCAATGTGATTGATGAAGCACAACTTACTCCTGATTATATTATCCCTTCGGTCTTTGATGAGCGGGTCGTGGATGAGGTTGTGAGGGCAATTGAAAAGCAGTTTTTACAAGTGTGATTTAAAAGGCGTAAAAAGCCCTAAATTAAGGTGAAAAAGGTCATTTCAAATGAACAAATGCCTAAAATTATTAATTTGTGGAATTTTTCTCAAGTATAGTGTATTATAATTAAATATGGTTACAATGCTTGTTTTTTGGGGCTGTAACCTACAGGAGGTTAATGTGGAAGACTTAATTTATGAGATTGTAAAAGCGGATGAAGAAGCGCGGAAAACCTTGGATGAACATGTGCGTAAACGCGATAATATTGCTTCTGAAGTAGCCGCCCTTAAACATGATTTAGAAGATAACATCATTAAGGCAGCTCAATTAGAAATCCAGGAATACAAAGCCGCTTTGGATAAAGATTTGGATATTCATAAATTGAAGTTAGAACTTCAATATGAAAACTTCAAAAATGTGCTTGATCGTCAATATTATAAAAATGAAGATCAGTGGATTGCGTCCATCTTTGAAAAATGCATTCGATAAAATTAAGAGGGAGGAAATGATAAAATGCGAAAATTAAATAGCCCAGCATTGTCTACGAAAGCAAAATCAATGTATGGGAATCGTTTAAAAGCCGATGATTATCATGAACTACTCCACAAGAAATCAGTCCCTGAGATAGCCAGCTACTTAAAAAATGAAACCGAATATGGTAGTAGCATGAAGGATGTCTATGAACATCAAATCCATCGGGGCCAGTTGGAGCAACTCATTCGTAAAAACATGTATGAACGGATTGAGAAACTCCTTAAATTTTCCCAATTAACCAAAAACAAGTTTTATCGTTTACACATTATTAAGCGTGAAATAGAAGTCATTCTCATTGTCTTAAGATTCATCATTCCTGATCGCTTTGAGGATTCCGAAATGTATGACAACATGGTTAAAGATATACCCTTAGCCTTATCGGAATTCTTTTCTTATGATTTAAGAAAGATGTCTAACATTGAAACCTTCGATGATATTCTTAATATCTTAGAAGGGGGCGTGTATTATGATTTAATCTTGCCTTATAAGGTCGAGAAGGATGAAAACATTGACTTCACTTCCATTGAACGGGTCTTATTTAGTTACTACTACGATTATACCTTTGGGGTGATTGATAAATCCTTCAAAGGCAAACAGAAACAAGAATTATTCGAAATTTATCGGACTCAAATTGAGTTGATGAACATTATCAAGATTTATCGTTTCAAGAAGTTTTTTAAAGTGAGTGAACAACAGATTCGTCAGGCAATGATTACCAAACACTTACGTTTATCTCAGCACTTCCTCAATGAGTTGATTATGCAACCCACGGCGGAAGATGTGCTTAAAAAGTTAGAGCAATCCAAGTATCATCTCTATATCGATGATAAGGAATATGCCTACATTGAATACTTTGCCAGTAAGATACGTTATAACCTGGCAAAGCGTCACATTCATTTTGCGATTGACTCACCGATTGTCTTTACCGCATATACCATTCTCTTAGAGATTGAAGTGACAAACTTAATTAATATTATTGAATCAATTCGTTACGATAGTCCTACCCATGAAATAGAACGATTGATTATATACTAGGAAAGGAGGTTTCTATGGCAATTACAGAAATGAGATTAGTAAATATTACCGCGAGTAACCAACAGTTGGATGCGGTACTCAAAAAGTTTATCGAACTTGATGATTTTCATCCGGAATTAGCGAGTAAACTGGCTGGTTCGGTTGAAGGTTTAACGACCCTTTACTATGAGAATCCTTATCTGAAAATGCTGAATCGCATCAAGGAAGTTGAAGAAGAGATGGGCTTAGTGATTGAAACCCAAGAAGTTGATGTGGATAAGTGTGATTTAGAACGGATTAATCGTTATGTTGAGCGGACGCATGACAAGTTTGATGAAATTGACAATCACGTTAAAGAAGTTGAAATTAGGATGAAAGGCTATCAAGATGCCTTACAAGAGATTGGTTACATCGAAAATTTAAATGTATCCTTGGATGATTTATTTTCATGTAAGTATGTGGTAACCCGTTTTGGCCGTCTACCTTTAGATAGCGTTCAAAAACTACAGTTCTACAACAATCGACCCTTTATTTGGAATTCCTTTAGTGTGGATAACAATTATAGTTGGGGTTTATATTTAGCAACAACCGAGTATGAGCGTGAAGTAGACAACATATTCACCTCCTTGTATTTTGAAAGAGTCTTGATTCCGGATTTTGTGCATGGGACACCGGAAAAGGCAAAAGAAAATTTATTACTTGAAATTGAAAAATGTGAAGCGGATTTAAAAGAGGCAAGTTATCAAAGACAACGCCTACGTGATCGTGTACGTGATCGTTACTCCATGTTTACATCCATTTTAGAACATGTTTCTAAAATGTTTGAAGCGCGTAAATATGTCTTGGGCCTAGGTGGTCGTTTTGAGATTACTGGCTTTACCCCTGCCAATCAGGTGGATGCTTTAAAAGCTAAGTTTGCGATGATTGATGGGGTATCCATTGAGGTCTTACCGGCTACCACCGATAAGCGTTTATCCCCACCTACCAAACTCAAGAATGGTTGGTTCTCCCGACCCTTTGGGATGTTTGTGGAGATGTATGGGGTACCTCAGTATGAGGATATTGATCC
>CAYXES010000009.1:12855-22663 GCA_964464075.1 uncultured Erysipelothrix sp.
TTTTATTTAGACGACTTAATGAAACATTATAAATTGGAGGTTTGAACATGTTAAGTTTGGTTGAAATTTTACTGCCACTGGTATTAATTGGATTAATATCATTGCCATTAATTCGGGTATTTAAAGGAAAAGTTTCCGCAAAGAGTGCCAAAGCACGCTTACTTACCCATATCGCATTCTTCTTTGCGATCATCATTGGTTCTTTAGTCTTTTCAGTTGGATATTCTAATGTCTTAGCCGCAGGTGAAACCATTGATAGTATCACCGGTACTATGGCTCAAGGTTTAGGATTTCTAAGTGCGGCCTTATCTACCGGTATGTCAGCTTTAGGAGCTGGGATTGCGGTTGCGGCAGCAGCACCAGCTGCGATTGGCGCTTTCTCTGAAAATGAAAAGAACTTTGGTAAATCCTTGATTTTCGTTGCTCTTGGTGAAGGGGTTGCGATTTACGGACTTTTAATTTCAATTCTTATCATCAATAAACTGTAGGGTGAAAACACATGAAGTTTTATTTAATTAGCGACAACATTGATACCCAAATGGGAATGCGGCTTGCCGGGATTGAAGGGGTTGTTGTGCATGAGCGCCATGAAGTGCTCCTTGAGCTTGAGGCGACCTTGCATGATCCTGATATCTCTGTTGTTTTAATTACGACAAAACTGATTGAAACTTGCCCGGAAGTTATTTCAGAACTTAAATTACGACAATCAAAGCCACTGATTGTGGAGGTACCTGATCGTCATGGCCAACATAAGATTGGTGAAAGTATCGACTCCTATGTTAGTGAAGCGATTGGCGTAAAACTGTGAGGTGAAGAATGGAATTTAAATCAAAAGATGATTTGCTTGAGTATTTCATAAAGAAGATTAAATCAAGCTCACGCTTGGAGATTAATCAAATTATGGAAGATACCCAAGCTATTAAACAAAATAGAATTGATGAGATTGAAGCAGGAGCTCACTTGACAGCGGATTTAATGAAAAGTCAAGAAAAGAAGCTCATGATGAATGCGCATGCCTTAACCATGAGTCGTTATACGGAAGAGTTTAATCAAGCTAAGATTAAATTAAGAGAAGCCCGTATTGCGAGTTTATTTGGTAAGATCGAAGCTAAACTTTTAGAATATAGTGAAAGTGAAACTTACCAAAATAAAATGAAAGACAAACTAAAAGCTTTAGCCCTTAAATATGATGATATGAAAACCTTACGGGTTAAAGCTGTGGATCAACCTTGGTTATCTGATTTTATGGCTGGTATAAATGATCAAGTGAAGGTGGAAGTGGATCAAGAAATCCATTTAGGTGGATTTTTACTTGAGTTTTCCAACTCCATGATTGTGATTGATGAAAGCTTAGATAATCGTTTAGTGGAAGAAACCCAACGTTTCTATGAAAATCCGGATTTAGTATTATTTTAGTAGACAGACAAAGAGGTGATATTTTGAATCAAAATAAAATTTACGCCATCAATGGACCGGTGGTTACGGTAAAAAATACAAAAGATTTTGAAATGTTAGAAATGGTGTTGGTGGGTGAACGCAAACTAATGGGTGAGGTAATCGCCATTAAGAAAGAGTTTACAACCATTCAGGTGTATGAAAGCACCACGTCCCTAAAGGTTGGAGAACCAGTTGAACCAACCGGAACGCCCATTTATGTAACATTAGGTCCAGGTATTATTGCGAATATATTTGATGGGATTGAGCGTCCCTTAAAAGATATTGCCGCTCATTCAGGGGCTTTTATTGAGCCCGGTAGTCATGTCGCTTCTTTGGATGAGAGCATTAAATGGAAGGTTGAATTTCAGGTTGAAGTAGGGGACTACTTAAAACCGGGTGCCATTTATGGCTCGACTTTAGAAACCAAACTGATTAGCCACCGTTTAATGGTGCCCCCTAATTTAGAAGGGGAAGTGGTGTTTGTTGCAGAGGATGATCACTATACCATTAATGAAGTGGTGCTTAAACTTAAGGATAAGCATGATGTGATTCATGATTTAACCTTAATTCAAAAATGGCCCATTAAAACCCCACGGCCCATTTCAAAACGCCTACCAATTTCCATTCCTTTAATTACGGGACAACGGGTTATTGATACCCTATTCCCAATCGCAAAAGGTGGAACGGCCGCCATTCCGGGTGGTTTTGGTACCGGTAAAACCATGACCCAGCATCAATTAGCCAAGTGGTGTGATGCCGATATTATTGTGTATGTGGGTTGTGGTGAGCGTGGTAATGAAATGACTCAAGTACTGGAAGAGTTCTCAGAGTTAATTGACCCTAAGTCCTATCGTCCCTTACTTGAGCGTACGGTTTTAATTGCCAATACCTCCAATATGCCAGTGGCAGCCCGGGAAGCAAGCATCTACACGGGTATTACGCTGGCTGAATATTATCGTGATATGGGATATCACGTCGCCTTAATGGCTGATTCAACCTCACGTTGGGCCGAAGCCTTACGGGAAATTTCGGGACGTTTGGAAGAGATGCCGGCGGAAGAAGGCTTCCCAGCTTACTTACCAACCCGTATTTCACAGTTCTATGAGCGGGCCGGTTATGTGAACAACCTCAATGATAGTGAAGGTTCCATTACCATTATTGGAGCGGTATCACCTCAAGGTGCTGACTTCTCCGAACCAGTGACCCAAAACACCAAGCGTTTTGTGCGCTGCTTCTGGGCCTTAGATAAGCAATTGGCTTATATTCGTCACTATGCCGCCATTAACTGGAATACATCCTATTCAGAGTACTTAGAAGACTTATCAACCTGGTATAACCAGAATATTAGTCCTAAGTTTCTCTTTTATCGTAATTCTCTAACGACCCTGTTAGCGGAAGAAAACAAACTCATGGAGATTGTGAAGCTGATTGGAGCGGATGTTTTACCGGATGATCAAAAATTGGTCATTGAGATTGCGAAAGTAATTCGGGTAGGTTTCTTACAACAAAATGCCTTCCATAAGGATGACACCTACGTGCCCCTTCAAAAACAATTGCACATGATGGAAGTCATTCTGCATCTGCATAAACAGGCTCATAACTTTGTGAGTCAACGACGTGCTTTAAAGATGTTAATAGAGACGGGGATCTTTGAGAAGGTGACCCGGATGAAATATGATGTATCTAATCGTAAATTAGAATTATTTGATACTTATTTTGATATGATTGACGAAGCTATTTCGCAATCCATGGATTAGGAGGGGTAACATTGAGTTTACAATATATTGGATTAAATCAAATTAATGGACCCTTAGTCTTTTTAGAAAATGTTGAAGATGTTGGTTTTGAGGAAATGGTTGAGATTACCATGGCGGATGGTACCATCCGTAATGGTCGGGTCGTTCAAATTGAAGGGGACATTGTCGCCGTTCAAGTTTTTGAAGGAACCAATGGTTTCTCACTCACCAATACCCGGACCAAGTTTTTAGGTCATCCCATGCAGATGCCCTTATCAACCGAAGTATTAGGTCGGGTATTCTCAGGTTCGGGAAGACCCATCGATGGTTTAGGAAATATCTTTGCGGAAGAAATGGCGGATATTAATGGTTTGCCTTTAAATCCAGTGGCTCGGGTTTATCCGCGTAACTTCATTAATACCGGTATTTCCAGCATTGATGCTTTAACAACCCTCATTCGCGGGCAAAAACTCCCAATCTTCTCTGGTTCTGGGATGCCTCACAATGAGTTGGCAGTACAAATTATTAAACAAGCTAAAATCTCCGAAGGGGATGGCAAGAACTTCGCGATTGTCTTTGCGGCAATGGGAGTCAAAAATGACGTTGCGGATTACTTTAAACGTTCCCTTGAAGAAGCAGGTGCCATGGAAAAGGTGGTCATGTTTGTTAACCTATCCAATGACCCGATCATTGAGCGGATCTTAACGCCTCGTTGTGCCTTAACAGTAGCGGAGTATTTAGCCTATGAAAAGAATATGCATATCCTAGTGATTATGAGTGATATGACCTCGTATGCGGAAGCCTTACGGGAATTCTCAAGTTCGAAAGGAGAGATTCCAGGTCGTAAGGGATTCCCAGGTTATCTCTACTCGGATTTATCCTCACTTTATGAGCGGGCTGGGATTATTGAAGGGAAGTTTGGGTCCGTAACCCAGATTCCGATTTTAACCATGCCTAATGATGATATTACCCACCCCGTACCTGACTTAACCGGTTATATTACCGAAGGTCAAATTGTATTAGACCGGGAACTGAATCAACTCGGAGTCTTTCCACCCGTTGGGGTACTACCTTCACTATCGCGTTTAATGAAAGATGGGATTGGGGATGGTTATACCCGTGGAGATCACTCTTCCGTTGCGAATCAGCTCTTTGCCTGTTATGCCAAGGTAATGGATGCTCGTAGTTTAGCGTCCGTTATTGGGGAAGATGAATTGTCTGATATTGACCAACAATACATGAAGTTTGGGGCTTTATTTGAAGAACACTTTTTAAACCAAGGTTCACATACGAATCGTGATATTATTGAAACCATTGAATTAGGATGGGATCTCTTATGTGTCTTACCTAAAGCGGAGCTAGACCGTATTGATACCCTCTATTTAGAGCGTCACTATAATAAAGAAAGAATTGCCCGTTTCCACTTAAGAGAAGATGTGATTATTAAGGAACTGGCAGGCGAATAATAAAGAATGGCTAAAAAACAAGTCTTCCCAACGAAGGGAAATTTAATTGCCATTAAGAAATCCCTGGATTTGGCGCAATTGGGATATGAGTTAATGGACCGTAAACGTAATATATTAATTCGGGAAATGATGTCCTATTTTGATAATATCAAAGAGTTACGGGATGAAATATCCATTACCTATAAACGGGCCTATCAAGCCCTCCAAGAAGCCAATATGACCTTAGGGATTATTAGTGATTTAGCGGATATGGTTCCCATTGATAATGGATTATCCATGAGTTTTCGTTCGGTCATGGGGGTTGAGATTCCAAAGATTTATTATGAGGAAACTCCTTTAAAGCTTACCTATGGGATGGAACGAGCGAATACCAAGTTTGACTATGCTTATCGGATGTTTAATGACGTTAAGTTATTAACGATTAAACTTGCGGAAGTTGAAAATACCATGTATCGCTTAGCGAATGCCATCCGGAAATCGCAAAAGCGGGCGAATGCCTTAAAAAATGTCGTCATTCCTGAGTTTGAAGATAACATCAAATTTATCACGGAAGTCTTAGAAGAGAAGGAACGGGAAGAATTCTCGCGCCAGAAAATGATTAAGGCAAGTAAAGAAAAAAATTAAAGCACGAATCATTTTATTTGGTATAATTAGGGTTAATTAGTATTAAGGGGAGCATTATGAAAATTCCAAATCAAAATCGACTTCGTTGGTCTATAGCAGTTGCCATTAGTGTAATTGTGATTTTCATTGCTCTGAACTTCGTGCTTGCCTATAATGTGCGTAATCACTATATCAGCCTTAAGGAAAAAGAAGGGGCTGCGATTGGGGAAGCCTACGCTAATAGTTTTGGGAAAACCATTTATGCCAATAAGATAAGTGAAAAACTCCTTCATGATCATTTGTTGGTGGCCCTCAATGTGATAAAAGGGGCGGTTAGAAATCATGAGGACGAGGTTCTTGAGCCAGGTTGGTTAACTAATATGGCTACCTCTTTGAATTTAGAAGAGATTTATTTATATAATGAAGATTTAGAAATTATCGCAAGTGCCTCGGGCAAATATATGGGTTGGGTATCACCTGAAGATCATCCAGTTCACTTTTTTGCCAATGGGCACTTGAGTTTTCATATTGAGGACTTCCGTAAAGATAGTGACTCCGATAAGGTCTATAAATACGGTTACATTAGACTAGCCAATCGGCGTATTATTCAGATTGGTAAAGATGTGGATGCGATTAATGAACTTACGAAGTTAGTCGATTATAAAGATTCGGTTCAAGAGATTATCAGTAATGAAAATATTGAAACCGTATATTTTATTAATACTGCGGGGGAGTTTGTGGTACCAGATCAGGTAAGCCCAGTTGAAGATTTAAGACCTGGATTTATTCGAGAATTAAGGAATCACCCAGTCACAAGCCTTGTGGTCACAATTGGTAAGGAAAAATTTGTGGATATTTTTGTGCCCTTAAATTTTCATCATCCTGAAGTTCACACTATTATGGTAACCCGTTATTCTTTAAGTGGAACCAATCAATTAATTTGGTCTACTTTTTTAACCATCAGTATTCCTTTAAGTATCATGTATGCAATCTTAACACATTTCTTTATATCACGCTTACTTGTTAATCAACGGGTTTTAGATTTGGCCTTCCTCGATCCTTTAACCGGCCTTCATAACCGTACTTTCTTAAAAGAGCGAATCATTGATAAAGCCCTGAATGACCCTAAAGATAAGGGCATGTTGATTTTTATGGACGTCAAGAATTTCTCCCATATTAACCGGACCTATGGTTTCCAGGTTGGTGATTTAATCTTTAGTCAAATTGGCGAGCGTCTCAAAGCCTTAAAAGGATTTGATAATATCTCACGTTTTAGCGCAAATCAGTTTATTTTCTACCTTAAAAATACCCTACCTGATTCAGAAATCAAAAAACTGTTGGCATCCATTAATGAGGCTTTTGAACTGCCTTTTAAGATTAATGATTCAAATTTAAAACTTGATGTGTATATGACGGTGATGAGAAATGCATATTATGAAACCTTTGATGCTTTGCTTAATGATTCAACCTATGGTTTATCACTTGCGAAAGACATGGTTTCTGATAACTATGTTATTTTTGATGATAAGATTGATGCCCAGATTGATCGTAAGAATATGATCCTATCTTTACTTAAACAAGCAATTGAAGAAGAAGATTTCAATAAGCTTTATTGTATGTTCCAACCCATCGTTTCTTTAAAGAATCAAGACGTTGTGGCATTTGAAGCCTTAATTCGACTGGTTGATGATGATAAACTCCATATTTATCCTGATGAGTTTATTAGCTTAGCGGAAGAGAATCATTTGATTATTCCTTTAGGGAAACATGTTGTGAAGTTTGCCTGTATTTTCATTAACTTGATGAAAGACCACGGCTATCATAATATTAGGGTATCAATTAATGTCTCAGCGATTGAGATGTTGCAAGCGGACTATGTGAGTTCCTTACTCAAAACCTTGGCATCCTATGAAGTTGAACCATCTTTAATTACGTTAGAAATTACAGAATCAATTTTATTATCAGAATTTAATCTTATTAATGAAAAGCTACAACAACTACAAGCCTATGGTATTCGAATTGCACTAGATGATTTTGGGATTGGTTATTCCTCCTTTGAACGGTTACATAATTTAAATATTAATGTGCTTAAGATTGATAAACAATTTGTGGATCGTATTAAGCATCATCATTTTGAAACGGTAGTGGTTGCGGATATTATCTCAATGGCCCATAAATTTAAGCTTGCGGTCGTTGGTGAAGGGGTCGATGATGAAACCCAGAAAAAATATTTGGAAGATCACGGCTGTGATATGATTCAGGGTTATCTCTTTAGTAAGCCCCTTACCATTTCCGATGCTTTTATCCTATTAAGGAATTGGTATATTATCAAAGAAAATAAGCAAGAATAGAAGGTGAGTGAAGATGGTTGATTTTCAAAGAATATCAGATGAAGCCATACTCAATGCCTTAGTACAAGGCATTGCATATTGTGTGTTTTCAGAAGGTAAAAAAGAAAGCGTTTCTGATATTTTAATTGTGCAATATAATAAAACCTTCGCTCATTATTTTCAGTTGGAAGAAAATCCTAAAGAACCGATCAACTATAAACAGTACCGAAACTCATCGCAGGTCGATTATAATTTATTTTATGAACTTGGGGTTAAAGCTACTGAAACTATGCAGATTGAACAGTTTCTTCATTATTCAGAACGTTTAGATGTTCACTTTCAAATCGTTTATACTCCGATTGATCGTTACTCCTTTGTGTTGAGTTTAAATAATGTCAGTGTTGAACTCGTGGATGCGACTGAAAAAGAGATCATCTTATCATCCATTAACAATGTTATTTTTGTTTATGATGAATACTTTCGAATTATCAATGTCTATTCTAATGATACGAGTGCCCTTTATTTACCAAAATCTGAAATTATTAATAAACGACTTATTGATTTATTTCCAAGGGAATTTGCGGAAGCTGGGGTGGAGTCATTAAAAAAAGCGAAAGAAACCCAAAGTATGCAACAACTTATTTTAAAATCACCCATGCCTTTTGATGAGCGCGTTTTTATGTATCAACATCGTCATATTGAAGTTAATAAACGGGATCGCTATGTCACCATGGGTATGGATATCACCAAAGAAATAAAAGTGAATGAACAGCTTCAATCTCAAAGTGAACAGCTTGACAAGTTCTTTTCCGTTAACCTGGATCTCTTAGCAATTTTTGACCATCGTGGTAATTTTGTGCGGGTTAATAAGGTGTGGGAAAGCATCTTAGGTTATGATATCGCAAGTTTTGAAAATAAATCAGTTTTTGATTTTATTCATCCAGAAGATATTGTTTTTAGTCAAAAACAACTTCATCGTTTAGCTAATAGTGAAGAATCACTCCTGTTTCATAATCGTTACCGAACTAAAGCGGGTGATTACCGCATCTTTGAATGGCGAGCTTCTTCCGGTGATAATTATATCTATGGGGCAGCTCGTGATATTACCGATGAACAAATTTTGAAAGAACAACTTGAATATCAAGTAGCCCTTTTTGAAATCGCGATTGAAGGCTCAGAAAGTGGTGTCTGGGAATACAATGCCTTAAACAATACCACCTTCTTCTCCAAACGCTGGAAAAAGATTTTAGGCTATGAAGATCATGAAGTTGAAAATGATGTCGAGGTTATGCTTGACTTGCTTCATCCTGATGATGTCGATTTCTTCATGGAGCGACGTAAAATGATTTTTTCAGGTGAGGTTAATAAACATGACGTGGAATTTAGAATGCGTCATAAAAGTGGTAGCTATCTTTGGATTCGCTCTAAAGCACAAGGTATTTATGATGAGACTGGTAAATTGGTGCGGATGGCCGGTTCCCATGAGGATATTACCGATGAAAAACTCGCTAAAAACTACTTGCAGAAGACTTATAATCGGATGAATGAACTAGCTGAACATGGTCGTATTATTCTTTGGGAAGTAAGTGCCGATGGTAGCTTAGAGTATGTGAATGCCATGTTTGAAACCATTTTAGGCTTTGAACAAAAAGATGTGATTGGCACCAAAATCTATGAGTACTTTGATGCTACCTATATTGATGCTTTCTTTAAGAATGTCAAACCACTTATTGAAGCTCAAGATAAACTTCAAGATATTGAAGTTCCAATCTTTACGAAAGCCAAGGAAAAACTATGGGTTTTAGTTAATGCCCATCCTAAGTTTGATGAAGACAATGTCTTTAAAGGTTTTCAAGGTACCATGGTTGATATTACTCCGATGAAAGAATCCCAACAGGCCTTAGCGGAGAGTGAAGAGAAATATCGTTTATTAACTGAAAGTGTTTCTGATGTGTTGTGGATTTTTGATGTAGCGGATAATAAAGTTATTTATTCGAGTCGATCGATTGAAATCTTAACCGGTTTTAGCCTTGATAATCGGATGGAAACTCCGATTAGTCAGATTATGACACCCCTCTCATTTAAAGGCCTTAATCGTCTGTATCTTCAAACCCGGGCTAAGTTTTTAGAGAATCCAGACACCCAAGAACCACAATTCTGTGATATTGAACTCTTTAAAGCGGATGGGACCACCACCTGGGTTGAATTATCCTTTACCTATCGCTATGGCGATCAT
>CAYXES010000010.1:0-1185 GCA_964464075.1 uncultured Erysipelothrix sp.
AAACCATTCAACAACATGAAGTCGTAGCGGCTTTAAACCCGCATGCGATTAATACCTTACGAATTGATAGTTACACTTCCCCTAAAGGAGAATGTCGTGTGATGAGCGCCTATATCCGTCTAGGACGTAAAGGCTCAGTGGTTGACAATCAAAGTTCTACCTCTGGTTTTTTAGTGAAATTTAATTTAGAAACGCATCGCTTAGAAGGTTTGGGGATGCAGCTGATTGCCACAGGCAATCAGACCTTCACCCATCATCCTGATACTAAGATTGCCTTAGATGGTTATCATGTGGTTTATATTGATGAGGCTTTAGCCTTAATTAAAAGAGCCTGTGAACTGATTGGGGATCGTTTAGTCGGCTGGGATATTTGTATTGGACCTGAGGGCCCCATCTTAATTGAAGGGAACCATGATTACCATATCCTACTCCAAGAGGTTGCGAATGGTGGCTTTCGTCATCATCCCATCTTTAAAGAAGTACTTAAAGAAGCAAATATAAGCTATCCATAATAACCTGTGTGTTGAGCTATCAAATGTGATAGAATAAGGCAGAGGTTTAATGAATGAATATTTTTAATGAGAAATTAAGGGAAGTATCAGCTTCCACCATCCCTATTATATTAAGTGTGATTTTTGTCGCAATCTTCTTTGTGGATTTCACCACAAGCCAATTAATCCTATTTGCGATCAATAGTGTCTTTTTAATTCTAGGTCTTGTATTTTTCTTAATTGGAGTCGATTTAGCGATCGCTCCTTTTGGTCGTACCCTAGGACCATTGATAGCGAAATTTAATAAAGTTATTTATTTAATTATCGCGGCGTTTATTATTGGCTTTATTATTTCATTTGCGGAACCAGCCCTGCTGGTAACCTCCAATCAAATTGCACTCTTTTCTAATAATACAGTTTCATCGCTTTTATTGATGAATGTGGTTTCGATAGGAATGGCTTCCTTAGTGGCGCTTGCACTCCTTAGAATTGTGTATGCCTGGTCCATTAAGACCATTCTAACGATTGCCTATATTATTATTTTTGCCTTGGCGATTTTTGTATCACCGGCTATCTTAGCCTTTGCCTTTGATTTATCGGCGGCGACCACAGGGGTTATGTCTGTGCCTTTCTTACTGGCACTTTCCTTTGGTTTAACCAGTAAACAAAAAGATTCCAAACGTTCCCATGAACT
>CAYXES010000010.1:1285-22306 GCA_964464075.1 uncultured Erysipelothrix sp.
CTCTTTGGTTTTGCTTATGCCTTTTTAGGTTTACTCTTATTTTTGATTAGTGTCAACTCATCGTATCTTAATATTGGTTATACGATTGGGCAGGTTTTAATCTTAGATTATAAATCTCATGTGATTGTCTTATTTGGTTTTCTTTTAGGGGTGGTTAGTATTCTCGCGGAACCTGGCGTTTATGTTTTAACTCATCAAATTGAAGAAGTGACTTCAGGTTATATCAAACGAAAACTGGTTTTATATACCCTGGCTTTAGGGGTTGGTTTTGGGATTAGCTTGTCCCTCTTACGGATCTTAATTCCGGCGCTTCAGCTGTGGCATTTACTCTTACCAGGTTACATCATTAGTATTAGTTTAATGTGGTTTATTGATCCAATCTTTGTAGGGATGGCCTTTGATGCCGGTGGGGTTGCGACTGGTCCTATTACCGCTACTTTCACCTTGTCATTTATTAATGGAGCGGCTCAAAACCTTAGTGGTGCAAATCTATTAATTGATGGTTTTGGGATGGTAGCTATGGTTGCGCTTATGCCAATTTTGACCTTACAGATATTAGGTGGTATATATAAAGTAATAGAAAGAAAGAATGGTTGATAGAATGAATGCGAATCATATGCAATATGCACTGTGTGTGTTTATTGTGCCAGCGGATATGGGAAGTAAGATTGTTTCATTTATTCGAGAGTTTGGTGTTTTAGGTGGAACGATTATGCATGCGAAAGGAACCTCTCCGGACAAGTGGATGCAACGTTTGCAGTTAGCAGAGAACCATAAAGAAATTGTCTTTGTGGCAGCTCCCCTTAAAAAGTGTAATGAACTCATGGAAAGGGCTGCCAATCATTTTAAATTTGAAAGAGCGAATCGGGGTATTTGCTTTTCCATGCCCTTAGAAGTTATCGTAGGTAAACACATAAAAGAAAAACTTGATGAATCGATTGGAAGGACAAGTGATACAATGCAAGACTATAAAGCCATTTATACCATCGTGAATTTAGGTGATGGAGAACTCGTCGTAAAAGCCGCATCCAATGCGGGTGCGAAAGGGGGAACCATTATTCATGGCCGGGGTGCTGGTGATGGCGAAGGAGCGAAGCTATTCGCCATGGAAATTGAACCCGAAAAAGAAATTGTTTTAATTTTAGTGAAAGATGATATTGTCGACCATGTTAAAGCGGCTATCTTAGAGGCTGTTGATTTAACGCAATCACAAACTGGTATTCTCTTTGTCCAAGATGTGATCTCCGCCTTTGGATTAGTTCAATAATAAAAGCCCTCGCGGGCTTTTTTACTTTTCTAAATGCTGCATCGCGTTTTCAATGATTTCAAGTACTTTGATTACTTGTGCTTGGGTCACCTTGGGCTTAGCACCATCCTTGATGCATGCGATCACATCATCGTAGACTTTACTGTAATCAGTAATTTCAGATGTGATGCTGGTTTCAACCAATGCTTGATTTTCAACGCTAATGATTTTCCCAAAATTAGCTTGATCTTCTTGCTTAAGGGAAATTTGATAAGGTTCAGAACCACTGGTTTTTGAGAGATTACCTTGCGGGTATTTAATAAAGGCACCTAAGCTACCTTCGACATAGAAGCGTGGCTTTTTAAATTTTGAAAAGAGACTGGAGGTAATGCTGACGCGCATTAAACCATAATGCAAAATAATTTTAAAAGTATCTTCTCCAAAAGGAGTTACAATCGCACGCACATCATAATCAACCTTATCAGGTATCCCAAAGAGGGCAATCATTTGATCAACATTATGGACACCTAAGGAGAATAGAAACCAACCTAAATCACGTTTCTTGATACCATAATCATCGGGTGTTTGATAATGATAATGAGATTCTACATCAATGATGGTTCCCAACTTCTTGGAATCAATCGCTTCCTTTAGGGATAGATAATCAGTATCATAACGTCGATTTTGATTGACATAACATACTAAATTACGTTGATTGGCTAAATTAAAGACCTCCTGGGCTTCTTTAACACTCAAAGCAAAGGGTTTCTCAACTAAGACGTGTTTATCGGCATAGAGTACTTTCTTGGCATAATAGCTATGGGTTTCATCCGGAGAATTAATCACCACAAAATCAACCTCAGGATCATTTAAGATTAAATCAAGATCACTGGTAAAAGTGATTAAAGGGTATTTCTTTTCCCGGGCTTGTTCTTGCGGGTGTTGACGGTCGATTTCACGTCGATAAATATACTTCACAAAAATATCATTACGTTGATTAATAAAGGGTAAGTGGTATCGAATGACACTGTTACCAAATCCAATGGTTGCGACTACAATCATAATTTACCTCACTTTGTCCATTATAAACTTAAAAAAATAAAAGAGCTACCAGTTTCAAGGTAACTCTTTAATGGGGGGGATTTCATTGTACAACATTATTTGGAATAATGCATCAAAAATGATATAAAAACATAAAAGTTTCACAATTGTCTATTTTAAAGAGAACTTGGTTTGAGCTGCCATTTATTTATGGTTATAATAAGAATCAGAAGTGGAGCGAAGTATATGCAAAGTTATATCAAATTAAAACCTGTTTTTAAGCAGATGCTATGGGGTGGCAATCGCCTTAAGGAAACCTTCAATTTTGATACTGACTTAGATCATATTGGAGAAGCTTGGATTGTTTCAGCTCATCCCCAAGGACCAAGTCATATTTTAAATGGTGAACTTAAGGGACAAACCTTAGACCAAGTCTATAAAACCTATCGTGAATATTTTGGACCTGGTTTTAATAAGGAGTTTCCGATCTTAATTAAGTTAATTGATGCCCATCACGATTTAAGTGTCCAAGTTCATCCTGATGATGAGTATGCCTTAAAACATGAGCATGATTCTGGCAAGTATGAGAGTTGGGTCTTTTTAGAAACGGATGAAGATAGTAAGCTCTGTATTGGTCATCAGGCTCAAAGTGTTGAGGATTTTAAGAGTATGGTCAAGAATCATCAATTTGATACCTTACTACGTTATATTCCGGTTAAACAGTATGATGTCTTTGATATTGTGCCCGGGACCGTGCATGCCTTATGTGCAGGTACCATGGTTTATGAATGCCAACAAAACTCAAATATAACCTATCGTATTTACGACTATGATCGACAAGATAATCAAGGCCAACTCAGAGAATTGCATTTAGAGAAAGCTTTTGATGTGATTAAGGCACCTGATTTAAGTCAAGCAATTCAATCAAACTCGGATGTAGGTGCTTTGATTCGTAATCCTTATTTCTCATTGTATAAAAAAGAGATTGAAGATGAAGCAACCTTCTTGATGGATGATATCTTTATTGCATTAAGTGTGGTTGAGGGTCACGTTTATGTTAATACCCATCCTCTTAATCAGGGGGAATCCATGTTGGTATTACCTCAGGTTAAAGAAATTAAAATTCAAGGAAAGGCAACGGTCTTAATCGCAAAACCTACCGTTGATAGTTTATAAAAAGATGATTTATATTTATAATGCTGGGCCTTTATTTAGTGAAGCTGATATTAAACAGCGTATCTATGAAGGACAAAAACTAAAAGAAGCTTTAAAAGGACGAGAACACTTTATCGCTAATCCCATTGATTTACCTTTTGACCAGAGTAAAACCTTATTATCTCAAGATATCTTTGGGGTGGATGTATCTCATATTGATAAGGCGAATGTCTTTTTCTTTGAATTAGCGACTGGAGACACTGGAACCATGGTGGAATTTGGGATGGTGATTGAAAAACTTCGTAATCAACAAGATATTATGATTTATCCAATCTTTTCGGATTTGCGCCTAAGTCGTAATCAAATGAGTGGGATTGAGTGTCCGGTGGGCTTTAATTCCTTTGTGGTGGGGGCATGTACCTTCCATAATATTAAAACTTATGATAGTTTTGAAGCGGCCTATGAGGCGTTTATAAGAACTTTAGATTAAGGAGAAAGTATGTTAAAAGATTTTAAAAATTTTATTCAACGGGGGAATGTCATTGATCTAGCGGTTGCGGTGATCATTGGTGGTGCATTTGGTAAAATTGTTTCTTCATTAGTTGACGATGTGATTATGCCGCTTTTAGGAAAAGTACTACTCAATGTCAACTTTACCGAATTAAAGTGGGTGTTAGAGCCTGCCACGGATACCTTAGAAGAAGTGGCAGTTTATTATGGTACCTTCATTCAGAATATTGTTGACTTTTTAATTATTGCTTTTGTGATTTTCCTTGCGATTCGTTTAGTGGATAAACTAAATAAAAAGCCAGAAGTTGAAGTGGAAGCAGCAGCAGCTCCAGCGGAGGATATTGTGCTTTTAGAGGAAATCCGGGATTTATTAAAAGCCAATAAAAACTAAATTAGTTTAAAAGTAAAGTGAATCATAGTGTAACTTAAAGGTAAAGTTACGCTATGATTTTTTTATATCCATATTAAATTAGTTTGATACACAAAACATAAAATAATCACATAGTTTTCAAATTCTGTCCTACTATTGTGTGCTTTAATATGTTAAAATATTAGATAGATAAAGGGATTGTAATAATGTGAAAAGCTTATTTTTTTGTAACATATTATTAGAAATCCCAAAGTCGTGGACATCCTAACATCATAATAGTCATTGAAAAGGAGGTACTTATGAGAAGATTAGTAAATGATCCATATGAGATAGTAGAAGAAATGTTAGAAGGTTATGTTCGGGCGTTCCCAGATAAGGTGAGATTGCTTGAAGATGACGGACGGGTTGTTGTTGGAACCCATGCACCTAAAAAAGATAAAGTAGGTGTTATTGTTGGGGGTGGATCAGGTCACGAACCACTATTCTTAGGTTATGTAGGTGAAGGTTTTGCCGATGCTGCTGTAATTGGTAACATTAATACCTCACCATCACCAGAACCTTGCTATAACTCTGTTAAAGCAGTTGATGCTGGTAAAGGTTGTATTTACCTATATGGTAACTATGCTGGTGACGTAATGAACTTTGATATTGGGGCAGAAATGGCCGCTGAAGATGGAATTCGCGTTGAAACAGTTTTAGTGACTGATGATGTTATTTCTTCAGAAAATGTTGAAGATCGTCGTGGTATCGCTGGTGACTTCTTTGTCTTTAAAACCGCAGCAGCTGCAGCTGATGATGGTTTAGATCTTGATGGCGTTGTTGCCATCGCAAAGAAAACCAATGCGAACTGTGCTACCATGGGTGTTGCTCTAGGAGCTGCTGACCATCCAAATACTGGTGCACCAATGTTTGAAATGGACCTTGGAGACATGGAAGTTGGAATGGGTATTCATGGTGAGCCTGGCGTTCGTCGTGGTAAAACTGAACCAGCTGATGATGTTGTACAGGAAATTTTAGATGTTATTATCCCAGAACTTAAACTAGGTAATGGCGATGAAGTTTGTGTCTTAGTGAATAGCTTAGGTGCTACACCACTTATGGACTTATTAGTAGCTTATCGTAAAGTTGCGGAAGTTTTAGAAGAATTAGGTGTTAAGGTTCATAAGAACTTTATCGGTTCATATGCTTCAACCATGAATATGCCTGGTATGTCAATTACTCTTCAAAAAGTTGATGAAGAACTAAAACGTTATATTGACTGGCCAACCGATGCGCCATATTTTGTTCAAAAATAAGAAAATTTGAAGAGTGAAGGAGAGGTACCATGTACGAAAATTATGTATTGAACAAACAATATTTTATTCAAGTCATTAAAGATCTTGCCGCGATGGTGGAAGAACAACGTGACTATCTTACGAAACTCGATGCAGACATAGGAGACAGTGATCATGGTATCAACCTTACCATTGGATTCCGTGAAGTAATGAAGAAGTTGCCTGAATGGGAAGATGAAGATCTTACATCCCTGTTTAAAAAGATTGGAAGAGCCCTACTTGGAAAAGTAGGTGGTGCTTCAGGTCCCTTATATGGGGGTATGTTCGAGAAGTTTGGTGAACCAGCTGATAATAAGAATGAAGTTAATTTCTTAGACTTAGCGAACATGTTTAAAAGTGGGGTTGAGCTCGTTGAAAAAAGAGGTAAAGCGGTGGTTGGTGATAAAACCATGGTCGATACCTTACGACCTGCCTTAGATAAACTGTTTGAAGCTATCGAACAAGAGGTTGAACCCCTAGAAGCCTTTGAGATGTTTGTCAAAGCGGCTGAAGTAGGGCGTGATTCAACCATTCCGATTGTTGCCAGAAAAGGTAGAGCGCTTCGGTTAGGAGAGCGTGCTATTGGTCATTTAGACCCAGGCGCAACATCATCTCATTTAATTCTTTCGGTTTTCTTAGAGAATTTAAAAAAATAGAATAATCACTGCCTGTATAGGCAGTGATTTTCAAAGGAGTGCTTATGAGAAGAAAAATAGTTGGTGCCTCTTGGAAAATGCACAAGAATACCATTGATGAAGTTAAAAGCTTTGTCAATACGATTAAAGAGGCTCCGGTTTTTAATAAAGTAGAAAGCTTTCTAATGCCTTCTTTTGTCTTTATTCCGCTATTAGAAGCTGAATTGACCCAAAGTCCCATTGGATGGGGTTCTCAAACCATGGCTTTTGAAGACTATGGAGCTTATACCGGTGAGGTAAGTGTGCTTGCCTTGAAGGAGTATAATGTATCCTATGTTGAGATTGGTCATGCGGAGCGACGTGAGCATTTTAATGAGACTGATGAAGTCATTAATAAGAAGATTAAACTGACGTTAGCTCATGATATGGTTCCGGTAGTCTGTGTCGGTGAAACTAAGTTAGAAAAAGATGAAGGTCGTGGTGATGATAGTATTAAACACCAAGTGATCATGGCTTTAGAAGGTATTTCAGAAGCAGCAGCAACAAAAATCATCTTTGCTTATGAGCCAGTGTGGGCGATTGGGCAAAAAGAGGGTGCGAGTGCTGCCTATGTGGAGAAACAACACCACTTGATTCGCGGTGTGGTTTCCGATTTGTATGATGAAAATACGGCACAACAAGTTCGTATTATCTATGGGGGTTCGGTTAAAAAAGAATCAGCCCCACAATTGATTCAACAAGCAAATGTTGATGGTCTCTTTATTGGTCGTTTTGGCTTAGACCCTATGAATTTTCTTGATATTGCCTTGATAGTGGCAGAAAGTGATAAGGAGTGAGTTTATGAAAATTGCGATTGGCTGCGATTTAGTTGCGGCAGATTTAAAACATGTTGTTATTGATCATTTAAAAGCAATGGGACATGAAGTAGTGGATTATGGTAATGATGATAATAAGGATATCTTATATCCCGATGTTGCTTATGCGGTTGCAAAAGATATTGCGGATGGTAAATTTGAACGTGGTATCTTAATTTGCGGTACCGGAATTGGGGTAGCGATTACCGCCAACAAAGTCGTTGGTGTAAGAGCGGCTACTGCTCATGATGTGTATTCCGCCGAACGGGCACGTAAAAGTAACAATGCCCAAATCATCACCTTTGGTTCTCAAATAATTGGAACCGAAGTGGCGAAGAAAGTCATTGATGCGTGGATGGCAAGTGAATATACCATTAATGAGCGCTCTCATCCAAAGGTAGTAAGAGTGGATGAGATTGACAAACTCTATGAAAAAAGTAAAGGAAGTGCTTAGCACTTCCTTGCGTTTTCTAGAATGGTTTTTAGCTCTGCTTCGCTTAAGGCAATGGGATTGCCTTGCATGCTGCTGGAGCGCATGGCTTTTTGGATAATGATCTCATCGTCCTTAGCGGGAATATCAAATTGAGCCAGTGATGGGATTTGGGTATGTTTGACTAAGTCAAAGACAAAGTCGATACCATCTTGGATACTGGCATTATAATTATGAGTTAAGAAGCTTGCGACTTCTTGGTAACGTTTTAAGATAGGATGATCAGGATCATCTTTTTTTAATGCCTTCACATTGGCTTCCATTACATGGGGCAATAAGAGGGCACAGACAACGCCATGATTAATATCATACATTCCCCCTAGAACCGCCGCAAAGCCGTGTACAGCGCCTAGTTTGGCGTTAGCGAGGGCTAATCCACCCATCAGGGAACCCATCGCCATATCTTCACGCGCACGCAAATTATCAGGCTCATCATAAGCACGTTGTAAAGAACGCCCAATTCGCTGAATACCTTCCTTCGCAAACGCATCGGTAATCGGATTGGCTTTATTAGAAACATAAGGTTCAATATTTTGGGTTAAAGCATCCATCCCGGTGGATGCGGTTATGGCAGCCGGTAAGGATAAGGTCAAACTCGCATCAATAATTACTAAGTCCGCAAACATCATTGGGCTTCGTAAAGAGACTTTAACCTGATCTAAAGGACTACTGACAACCCCATTTTTAGTAACTTCAGCTCCAGTACCTGAGGTCGTTGGGATCGCAATAAAGGGGGTCGGTCTTTCATTTAAAGGCATAGCCTTACCAATCACTTCAAGATAATCAATAATATCGCGTGTATTAGTGATTAAGGCCGAAATCATTTTACCCATATCAATGACGGAACCACCACCAACTGCAACCACGACCTCAAAAGCATGCTTGCGGGCAAAATCAACATTTTTAGTAAGTTGATCAAGGGTTGGTTCACCTTTCACATAAAGGGTTTGACTTTCACAACCCGCATTTTCTAAATACGTAATTACATCCAAGGTCGCTTGGGCATGCTTACGTCCTACGACTAAAACGGACTTACCAAAGTCCTTAATTAAGTCTTCCAAAATAGCTAAGCCATGGGTTTTAACCACAATACGTTTAGCTGTTTCAAATTCAAAGTTCATCATATTCAACCTCCTAATTAATATTAAATAGTTTAAAGAATAAACCACCGTACTTGACAATAAAAGGTGCAAAGACCAAGGCAATGACACTCATTAATTTGATTAAGATATTCATTGCGGGACCGGCAGTATCTTTAAAGGGATCCCCGACTGTATCGCCTACAACACCGGCATGATGGGCTAAACTACCTTTACCACCATGTTCACCCGATTCAATATACTTCTTGGCATTATCCCAAGCACCACCGGCATTAGACATCATCAGGGCTAAAAGGACGCCACTTAAAATCGTACCAGCCATCATCCCACCAAGAATCTCAACACCAAATCCAACCCCAATCACAAGAGGCGTAAAGATTGCGATGATTCCTGGAAGAATCATTTCACGCAAGGCAGCTTTAGTTGAAATCGCAACACACTTCTCATATTCAGGTTCTGTGGTTCCTTCAAGGATACCATCAATTTCATTGAATTGACGACGCACTTCCTGAACCATTTCATTGGCAGCTTTACCCACTGATTTTAAGGATAAAGCACTGAATAAGAAAGGAATCATGCCACCTAGGAATAAACCGGCTAAGGTTAAAGGATAGAGAAGGTTAATACTGGATAGTTTAACCGTCTCAGCATAAGAAACAAAAAGAGCTAGGGATGTAAGCGCCGCAGATCCAATCGCAAAGCCTTTACCAATGGCTGCGGTTGTATTGCCTACCGAGTCTAAGGTATCGGTAATATCACGTACTGAGGATGGTAAATCAGCCATTTGCGCAATGCCTCCGGCATTATCCGCAATGGGACCATAGGCATCAATCGCAATGGTAAAACCAGTCGTTGAAAGCATCCCAATTGCCGCCAAGGCAATCCCATAAAGTCCTTGGGTCGGCATGGTGTTACCGCCCATGGCATAATAGGAAATTAAAATCCCAACCACAATATAGAGAATGGGTGGCATGGTTGAAAACATACCTTCCCCAAGACCTGCGATAATATTGGTTGCGGAACCCGATAAGGATTCATAGGCAATTCTCTGAACCCGTTTATAATCTGATGAGGTAAAAAGTTCGGTGGTAAAGCCGATGAGAATACCGACAATTAAACCAGTCGCAACCGCAATAAAAGCGCGATAATCACCAAAAATACGATGACTTAAAAACCAAGTCGAAATTAATACTAATAAACCAGAAGTGTAAGATCCAAAGTTAAGGGTTTTTTGAGGATTATCACTTTTAGATAGGTTAACTAAAATAATAGAAATAACGGATGAAATAATACCAAACACTACTAAGAAAAGCACAAAATGAATCCCTTTAACATTAAAGGTAAGCATCCCTAAGGAGATGGCAGAGACAATTGAATTGACATAGGATTCAAATAAATCAGCGCCCATACCGGCTACATCACCAACATTATCACCGACATTATCGGCGATAACCGCAGGGTTACGGGGATCATCTTCAGGGATGTTAGCTTCAATCTTACCCGCTAAATCGGCACCGACATCCGCAGCCTTCGTATAGATACCGCCACCAACCCGCGCAAAGAGGGCAATCGAGCTTGCACCTAAACCAAAGCCAGCGATATTAATAGGATCACCTTTAAACAAAAGTAAAAGGATACCTAAACCAACGACCGCTAAACCAACGACTAGAAGGCCCATAACCGCACCGCCTGAGAAGGCGATATTAAGGGCATCCTTTTGGGTTTTACGCGCTGCTTGGGCAGTTTTTACATTCGCTAAGGTTGCGATACGCATCCCAAAGTAACCGGCAGCCATTGAGAAGATGGCTCCTAAAACAAAGGCAAAGGCGGTGGGATAATTAATGGTAAGCGCAATAATCAAAGCGATCACTACCACAAATACGGATAAGTACTTATATTCATTTTTGATAAAGGTGTTAGCACCTTTACGAATAAAACCCGCTATTTCATGCATTCTAGCGGTCCCATTTTCCGCTTTAGAAATATTCCAGCTTAAATACATTGCGAATATTAAGCTTATAACTCCAATTCCTACGATTAGTAAAAATAAATTATCCATAAAAAGACCTCTTTTGACATGTTCACTAATATTATTCTAACTCAAATTTCCTTGAGTTACCATGTTAGTCGAATATTGTCGCAAAAAAATACATAGTGTTTCTATTTGTTGGCAGCTAGTGTATAATAGTTGCGTGCGCAACTATGGAGGGTGGATGTTACCAATTAATAAAACAATCAGTATGATTGAACGCTATAATTTAAAGTATCGAAATCAAATGTTTAAACAATACGGTCTGCATGGGTATCAGGCTAGTTTTTTATTGGAGATTGTACGCAATCCCAATATCTCACAAGATCAACTGACTAAGAATATGCATCTGGATAAGAGTAATATTGCCCGCGGTTGTCATGCATTAGCTAAAAAAGGATATATTGAAATTAATCAGGATGAGAGTGATCGACGCTTTGTGCAACTCAAAGCGACTCCACAAGGCCATGCTTTATCAAAGATCATTATTAAAATATTGAAAAATCAAAGAGCCTTTCTCATGCAGGATTTTGATGAAGCGGATGAAGCGGAATTTTTAAAATATTTAGACTGGCTAGAGAAGCGTGCTATTGCCTTATTGGAGCGTGAATAGATGAAACGCATATTATCTTATTTGGAACCCTATAAATATAAAATTGCCCTTGGTTTAACCATTAAGAGTAGCGCAACCATTATTGAGTTGTTGTTACCATTTTTATTGGCTTATGTTATTGATTATATTATTCCCCTCAATCAAATAAGATTGGTTATTTATTTTGGCTTAATCATGTTGGCGACTGCTTTAATTTCTTTTTTGGCCAATATCTATGCTAATCGTTATGCTGCCCGTATCTCAACTGATGCGATTAAAGATTTAAGGTATGATACCTATCAAAGCATTCTTCATTTTTCAAATGAAAGCATTGATGAATTCTCAATTCCTTCTTTAATTTCACGCATGAGTAGTGATACCTTCCATATTTATCGGATGTTTAATGTGATTCAACGTATGGGGATTCGAGCGCCAATCTTATTAATTGGTTCGATTATCATGATGTTTATCATCGATTATCAACTTGCCTTAGTACTCTTAGCGCTATTACCCTTAATCACTGCGGTGATTATCATCGTCTCTAAACGCAGTCTTCCATTTTATGATGCACTTCAAAGTGAGCTGGATAAAATGGTTCGGATTGTCAGAGAAGCCATTGGTGGGATTAAGGTGATTAAGGCCTTAGCCAAAGAAGACCATGAAAAGGATAAGTATGAAAAATCCAATCGTGCGGTTTCTTCAAAAGAGAAACAAGCCGGATTGATTGTGGCAAGCTTAAATCCAGCGATGAATCTACTACTGAATTTAGGTTTTGTGCTTATCTTATATGTGGGATCATCACGGGTCTTAATGGGTTTATCCAATCGGGGTACCATGTTAGCCTTCTTATCCTACTTTACGATTATCCTCAATTCCTTCTTAGCCCTTAATCGAATTTTCTTACTTATGTCACGCGCGTTAGCGAGTGCTAGCCGTTTAAGTTCTGTGTTAGAGAAAGAAGATGAAAAAGTTATCCTGGATCCTAACATTCAGATTAGTGAATATCATATTGAATTTGAAAATGTTAGTTTTTCTTATAATAAACAAGCCTTTGATGTTGAGGATATTAGCTTTAAGGTAAAACGTAATACCAGTTTGGGAATCATTGGGGCAACCGGAAGTGGTAAATCCACGATTGCCCAGCTTTTAATGCGGATGTATGATGTGGATCAAGGTCAAATCCTGATTAATGGCCAAGATATTCGGAGTGTTCCTGAAAAAGAATTAAGGCGTCAATTTGGGGTTGTCTTACAAAATGATGCGCTTTTCTCCTATAGTATTAAAGAAAATATCGCTTTTGGGCGTAAGTTAGATCATGACCAACTGATGGAAGCTGCGGAGTATGCACAAGCACGTGATTTTATTGAACAGCTTCATGATCAATACGAAGCGAAGGTTTTAAGAGCGGGCGCAAACTTTAGCGGGGGTCAGAAACAAAGAATGCTGATTGCCCGCGCTTTAGCGGATAATCCCGAAATCATTATTTTAGATGATGCCTCGAGTGCCCTTGATTATCAGACCGATGCGAATTTAAGAAAAGCGATTAAAGACTCCTATCATGCCACCGCAATCATTATTGCCCAACGCGTGGCGAGTGTGATTCATGCTGATCAAATTTTAGTAATTGATCAAGGAAAAATAATTGGCCTTGGTACCCATCAAGAGTTACTCAAGACATGCCAACCTTATTATGAGCTTACTCAGTTACAGTTAGGTGGTGATCACTATGAGCTTTAGACGCGGAAGTAATGTGGACAAGCCTAAAAACACCAAGGCTACCCTTAAACGTTTATTAGATTTTATCGTTGAATTAAGACTATATTTTATCAGTGCGATTCTCTTAAGCTTATTAGCGAATGCCCTCCAGCTTTTGGGTCCTTATTTCACGGGGAAAACCATTGACTTACTCGATTTTTCTAATATTGAGCTGCATCAAATCATGAACTACATTTATATCTTAATCGGTGTCTATCTTAGTTCCGCACTTCTACTCTATCTTTTGAATGGATTAATGATTATAACCTCCCAAAAAATTGTGGTGAAAATGCGTAAAGAATTATTTGATAAGTTCATGGATTTGCCAGCTCGCTATTTTGATAACCATCAAATAGGGGATATGATTAGTCGTATTTCTTATGATATTGACACCATCAATACCTCCTTATCCTCTGATATTATTCAATTCTTTGGTTCGATTGTAACCATTATTGGGGCCTTAGTGATGATGGTGATTATTTCACCCATTCTTTTAAGTGTCTTTGTGATTACCTTGCCGCTATCCTTTAAGACAACCCAGTTCTTAGCTAAGAAAACCCGACCTTTATTTAAAGTACGTTCACAAAAGTTAGGTGAACTTAATGGTTATGTGGAAGAAACGATTTCTGGGATTAAGACCATTAAGGCTTATTCGCAAGAAGATACCATGATTGATGATTTTCAAGTGAAGAATGAGGATGCTTCTGAAGCCTACTACAAGGCTGATTATTATGGTAGTGTCATGGGACCTTCCATTGGTTTGGTTAATAATATTTCCTTAGCGTTAATTAGTTTTCTAGGATCACTTCTGTATTTATTTTCTAAAATTACGATTGGGAATATCTCATCCTTTATTTTGTATTCAAGACGCTTTGCGGGACCCATTACTGAAGGAGCTAATATTATTGCGGAACTCCAATCCACCTTGGCGGCTGCCGAGCGGGTTTTTAGGGTTTTAGATGAGCCCCTTGAAAGTGATGCTTTTAATGTGATGAAGGCTAAAAGTGATATTCAAGGTGAGGTTATTTTTGACCATGTAAGCTTTGGTTATCATAAAGATGTCTTAGTTTTAAATGATATTAACATGCATATTAAGCCTGGTAGTGTGGTTGCGATTGTGGGTCCAACCGGGGCTGGTAAAACCACTTTGGTTAATTTACTCATGCGTTTTTATAGTCCTGACCAAGGTCGTATTCTTATTGACAATCAAGATATCGCGTCCTTACCTTATAAAGATGTGCGTCAATATTTCTCTATGGTTCTACAGGATACCTGGTTATTCTATGGTTCTATCTTAGATAATATTAAATATGGTAATGAAAATGCAAGTCAGGCTGAAGTTGAATCCGTCGTTGAACGAGTCTTCTTAAAGCAATTGATTGAAAATTCAAAGGGTGGGTATCAGAGTATAATCAGTGATGATGGGGTCAACCTATCCAAGGGTCAAAAGCAATTGATTTCGATTGCCCGTGCCATGTTACAAGATAATCCGATGATTATCTTGGATGAAGCCACCTCAAATGTGGATACCATGACCGAGAAGAAAATCCAAGATGCCATGTTACAATTGACAAAAAATAAAACCAGCTTTATTATTGCGCATCGTTTGTCTACGATTGTAAATGCTGATTTAATCTTAGTGGTCAAAGATGGTAGTATTGTGGAGTTAGGCCAACATGAAGAACTTTTAGCCAAACAAGGATTTTACTATCGTTTGTATATGGCCCAATTTCAATAGATAAAGAAAGAGAGTATGTATGAACCCTTATAAATTAGTTGTCGCGGATGTGGATGGTACTTTGATAACCAGTGATAAAAAATTGACTGATGCAACCATCCAAGCCATTGAATTTATTAAATCTAATAATATCGCTTTTGCGATTGCTTCGGGACGTCCAGTCATTTCGGTTAAAAACCTCATGAAAAAATACCAGATTGAAGGTTTGGTTGATTATATTATTACCAGTAATGGGGTCGAAACCTTAAATCTAAATAATAATCACAGTACTAAATCTTATCCTCTGAGTAAAGAAGATGTGGTTGAGATTGTGAGTTTGATGAAAGATTTTAAGTTAGATTATGCTTGTTATGATGGTGGTATTGTTTATACCAATTATCTTAATGAAATTGTGGCAGAAATTGCGCTTCGTAATGGCTTAAAACCTGAGGTTCTAGAAATTGAAGATTTACCAATCAGTCAGGTTAATAAGATTGTTTTTAGTGTGTTTGAAGATCAATATTTATCCTTACGCCATTTTCAACAACATTTCGACCATCCGCGTTTTTCCTGTTTTTTCACCCAACCTGAATTATTTGAGTTTGTGGATAAACGGGTCTCAAAAGCTCGTGGGATTGAAATGATTGTGGATGATTTAAAGATTAGTATGGATGAAGTGATTGCTTTTGGGGATGCTCAAAATGATATTGAGATGCTCATTGAAGTTGGTTTAGGGGTTGCGATGGATAATGCGGAATCCGCAATTAAACAACTCGCAACCGCGACCACCAAAAGTAATGATGAAGATGGAATTGCGTATTACTTACTTAATCAGTTGGATTGGTAGATATTTGTTTATTGAAGATATGATTTAAAGCATCAATGATTAGTTGATTGTCTTCTTCTTGACTCAATCCACTAATGCATATCGAACCAATGACCCCTAGATCTTTAACGATAATAGGCCAGCCCCCATAAAGGATCGAATAATCTTCGTCGTTTGTCCCATACTTTTGGTGCATAGCGATACTATCATGATCCACTTTGTAGCTAATCCACCAGGTGGAATGATGAAATAAAAGGACACTATTTCCTTTACGTCGGATAAAACCTTCATTATTGGCGGTTGATCCATAATTGGCCACATGATAGTAAGTCATGGTAGGACTTGAAATATCAATGATAATGGGAAGCTTTGCTTCAATGGCTCGTGCTTTTAGATAGTCACCAATTTGGTGAGCAATCTCAAAAGAGAAACGCTCAAAGATAAACTCAGACTCAATTTTACTAATATGTTTAAGCATTGTCGGACTCCTTTTTAATTATTGTATCATTTATTCAATAATTTGGAGGGGCAATACTTAACATTTAAGCGTAATTGTGGTACATTGTAGGTGGATATCCATTGGACGATTCCCCCCCACCCACGTTCATTGGATTCCTTTTTTTATGGAAACCTTTAAGATCTTATAAACAGCGTTTATTCTAAGGATAAAACGCTTTTTTTATTGCATTCATTACTATTGTGTTCTAGACTTAAAGTATGAAGAAACAAAGATATCATAATCTATTGAGAAAAAACACAAACAGCGTGAAATGGGATTCCATAACAAAGAAAGGATATCCAGATAAAGTGATTCCCATGTGGGTTGCGGATATGGATTTTATCAGTGAACCTCATGCGATTGAGATGTTGAAAAAAAAGATTGACCAAAAGACCTTTGGTTATAGTTTCGAAGATAATAATTATCGGGATGCAATTCTTTCTTGGTGCAAAACGCGTCATAATGCGGATTTATCCAAAGCTACCCTAATTACGACTCCGGGAGTCGTTAGTGCCATTGGTGCCATCATTAATGCTTTAACGAAGGAAGGGGATGGGATCCTAATTATGGAGCCAGTTTACCATCCTTTTAGAAGGATGATAGAAGTTAATGAACGCAAGACGGTTGTTAGTGAATTAGTTTTTCACCAAGGTCATTATCAACTTAATTTAGTTGATATTAAAAACAAGATTGTAGAACATGGCGTTAAGTTAATGATTTTTTGTTCCCCTGCAAATCCAGTGGGAAGAGTATGGACTTTATCCGAATTAAGGGCGATTGCGGATTTATGCCAAAGCTATGGTGTTATCTTAATTAGTGATGAGATTCATATGGATTTTGTATTTGATGAGTATAAACACCATATGTTAGTGAGTTTAAAACCATCCTATGAAGATTTTGTGATTACCTTGATATCGGCAACCAAAACCTTTAATTTAGCGGATACCCATACTTCACAACTCTTTGTATTTAATCAAGATTATGCGCAAAAGATTCAAAGAATTTATGAACGCTTAGGGATTAATGTGCAATCAAGCTTTGCGATTGAAGCACAAATGGCAGCTTATCAACATGGGCATCAATATGTGGATGACATTAATCAAATTATCTTAGAGAATAAAAAACTAGTTGAGAATACATTAAAGGATACCAAAATTAAAATTACTCGATCAGAAGGGTTATATTTATTGTGGCTCGATTTTAGAGCCTATCAAAAAGATGCCCAAGAACTCATGGACATCTTACTTTATCAAGCGAAAGTTTGGTTAATAAATGGCGAAGTCTTTGGTAGTAGTGGATCTGGTTTTTTCAGGATGAATATTGCGAGTGATCCAAAACTGATAGAAGAAGCTTGCCAGCGGATTGTGAGTGTCTTTAATAGGCTTACTTAAGTAAGGATAAAGCACCCGGACAAACTGAGATTTCAACCTGGCGTAATTCGCCTCCATTTTCACCATCAACACTCCATAAGAGGGGTGTTTTTGATGTGATGGTGGCCTGTTTGATTTGTTTAAGGACAATCTCAGGACGATTGTAGTTGCCTTTACGTAAGGAACGTAGGGTAGCGATTAATTGTCGGGTTGTATTAGGATAGCGGATGTAGACCATATCTAAATAACCATCATTAAGGCCAACCTGATCAAAGGTGAAATTAAGAATTCCACCAATTGAGGTCGCATTGGCAATCGCAAAGAAGATTACCTCTTCCTCAATAATTTCATCTTCAACTTGAATGGTAACCTCATATTTTTTTAAGGTATCCAGATGTAAAAACGAAGTTATGATATAAGCATAGTAACCGAGTAAATTTTTAAGTTTTTGACTGGTCTTGATTGCGACGGCAGTATAGGCTCCAAAAGAAGCGACATAAGAAAAGTAATGCTGATTAAATTTCCCGATATCCAAAGTGGTAATATTATGTTCTAGTATGGTATCTAAGGCTTCTTTTTGTTGCGTAGCAAGTTGATGGGTACGAGCAAAATCATTGGTGGTTCCTGCGGGGATATAACCAATCGGGATCTTTTTATCAACTCTCATTAAACCCTCAATAGCTCCATTTAAAGTACCATCCCCACCAATCACAATAATTAAGTCAAAGGATTGGTGATATTTCATGACAATATCTTTAGCATTCATGTGTAGACTGGTCAGAAAAAAATGGGCTTGGAGCTTTGGATACGAACTAAGTAGTTTGTAGTAGTGCGCTAGCCGGTTTTTCTTAGTTAAGCGTCCTGAAATCGGATTTAAAATGATAAGGGCTTGCTTCATATCATTATCATAAAGAAAAAAAACCAAAAGTACAACTTCATGATAAAGTATATTTTCCTTATGTTATAATTATTAAGAAGGTGGCTATGGAACAAAGAAAAAAAACGTTTATTATTAATTTTCTCTATCTTGCGATTATCTTAGGGCTTGGTTATTTTGTCATATTTTATGCATTAAAATATATCATGCCATTTTTAATTGCTTTTTTATTATCAGTAATTTTTCAACCTTTAATCATGCTTTTACATCGTAAATTACGATTGCCCATCAAATGGTCAGCCGTTCTCATTATCTTTATCTTTTTCTCAATCGTCTTTATATTATTAGGAATTGGTAGCTTTGGGATTTTTAGGTTTTTAAAGAGTTTCTTTAGTGATTTTCCTCAGTTGTATGCACAGACCATTGTTCCTTTTCTACAGGAGCAATCCAATCGTTTATCAACGATGGTTTCTAAGATGGACCCTGCCTTAGTTGGTGTAATCAAAGAGTATTTCAATAGCATAATCGGTCGCTCAGGAGAAATCATTAGTAATCTTTCTTTAAATATGGTTGGGGTTTTTTCAACCTATGCAACGCGTCTACCTTTATTTATTGTGTCAGCACTGATTACGATTATCTTAACTTTCTTTATTGCGATTGATCATAAGAACATTGTTGAGTTTATGAAACAACAATTGCCTGATAAAACGCGTGAAACCTTTGATGATTTTAATCAATCCTTAATTAGAATTCTAAAAAAGTATGGGAAATCCTATCTTTTGATTATGTCGATTACATTTGTGGAGTTAAGTATTGGGCTTTCAATTATTGGGGTTAAAAATGCACTGGTGATTGCTTTTATTATCGCTATTTTTGATATCTTGCCGGTTTTGGGAACCGGAGGAATTGTGATTCCTTGGGCAGTTTTTGTATTAATTGAAGGTAAAATTGCCTTAGGGGTTTCCTTATTGATTCTCTATGTCTTAATTACCATTATTCGAAATATTATTGAACCTCGTATTATTGGAAATCAAGTGGGACTCCATCCAGTTGTTACCTTGTTATCCATGTATGCAGGTACCCGAATTTTAGGATTTGTGGGTTTGTTTTTAGCACCTATTTCCTTAGCGATTTTAAAAAGTTTCCATGATGCAAAGAAAATAACCTTATACAAGGTTCAAACTGATGAATCAGAAACGACACTTGAGATTGCTAAATAAGAGAAATTTGCTATACTAATTTTATAGAAGATGTAGAAAGGAAAGTAAAGATGAGATATCAGTGCACAGCTTGTGAATACATTTATGATCCAGCTATTGGTGATGTAGATGGTGGTATTCCTGCAGGAACATCATTTGATGATCTACCAGATGATTGGTACTGCCCAATTTGTGGAGTAAGCAAAGATTATTTTGAGCCAATCGAAGAATAAACACAATCACTGATTGTGTTTTTTAAAGAAAGGAATATATGAATCCAAAAGTTATTTTGCAATTAGCGAATCAAAAAGAAATCGTACTTCAGTTATACCCAGAGGTAGCGCCCAATAGTGTCAACAACTTTTTAAGTTTAGTGGACGCTGGTTTTTATGATGGTTTAATCTTCCATCGTGTGATTCCACATTTTATGATCCAAGGTGGTTGTCCCCTTAAAAATGGAACTGGTGGGCCTGGTTATGGCATTGCTGGTGAGTTTGGGTCCAATGGTTTTAAAAATGATTTAAAACATAAGCGTGGTGTTTTATCCATGGCACGGGCTCAAAACCCAAATAGTGCGGGCTCACAGTTCTTTATTATGGTTGAGGCTTCACCGCATCTGGATGGCCAATATGCAGCCTTTGGTGAGGTCATCAGTGATATGGCAGTGGTGGATGAGATTGTGAATCAAGATCGCAATCATATGGATAAACCCTTGGTGGATGTCGTGATTGAAAAAGCCTATGTTGACCTTGGTGATTATGAAATCAAACCCGTAAAAAAGATGTAAGCTGCATTAAAAGTTTATGTGCTACAATATACAAAGAGAAACAAGAGAAAGAAGAGATATTGTATGGATGAAATGCAAGGTTTGGAACTTATTAGTTTCAAAATCATTACGCATGTAGGAGCAGCACGCGATAAGTTTATCGAAGCCATAGCGGCGGCTAAGAAAGATGATTTTGTCTTAGCTGAGAAATTGCTTAAAGAAGGCGAAGACCAATTTATTGTGGGTCATCGAGCTCATACGGAGCTGATCCAAAAAGATGTGCGTACCGGCACGGTAATGATGAATTTATTATTAACGCATGCTCAAGATCAATTGATGTCAGCGGAAGCCTTTAAAATCATTGCGGCTGAATTAATTGATGTGTATAAACGAATATACAACGTCCAATAGGACGTTGTATATTTTTATTTATTACTTAAATCGTAAGCATCATTTTTATAAAGATCATAACCTACAATCACCGGGAAGTCTTTCACCACTAAGCGATGAATGGCTTCACTGGCTAAATCTGGGTAGGCAATGACTTCGGAAGTCATGACACAGTTACCAAGTAAAGCACCGGCGCCTCCAATCGCTAAAAGATATACAGCTTGATTCTCATAAAATGATTCTAGGACTTCAGGACTGCGATAGCCTTTACCAATAATGGCTTTAAT
>CAYXES010000011.1:0-2456 GCA_964464075.1 uncultured Erysipelothrix sp.
ACTCCTGGTAATTCTAAATTGATTTTTTCACTTTCCATTTTAAGCTGTAAAGCCAAAGCTTCTACATAAGCAAAACGCTTCTCAAAAGCTTCCTGAAGCTCCCCTTTAATCTGGTTAACTTGTTGACCAAATTCACGCTTTTGTTCAGGACTTAAGTCACGCAATTGACTCATCAAACTCGCAACCTTACCCCGCTTTGATAAAAATTCATTACGTACTTCATTTAGCAAGCTTAAATCTTGAGCTTCACTAATTGCCTTAAGACCTGATTCGAGTACTTTTTTTAATGGTTCCATACCTACTCCCTTGATACACACAAAAAGCTTAACACCTTTGTTTTTTTTATTGTTTACTGCCTTTTATTATAAAATAATTAGGATAAAAACTCAATGTGGGACTGTCAGTCCCACATCATTTAGGCTTGATTTTCCTTAATCTTAATCATAAATTTGATTTTCTTTAAGATTGGCCATCCAATTTTATAGGCCTGATATAAAATTGGACTTAACACCAAATCAAATTCACCCATGTATTCTATAACTTGGCCATTAAAACTTGCTTTAAACTGGCTGAGACCATCGGCTAAACTACCTTCCATACCCCCAAAGTCAATGGTTTCAACCCCTTGGTCAAAGCCCCATTGAATCGCATAATCATATAACAGATGCGGTGCATAATAACGACGATAGGTTTCATTAAGTCCCATATACAAAAGCTCCAGCTTTTGAGGAGTAATAATCGCTAATAAACCCGCAATATCCACTCGTTTGCCATCGCGCTCCATATTCACTTGCAGGCGCTTAATTTCATCTTGAGTTGAATTAAGTTGATCGATTTGAGTCCGTTGCTTCGGGCTACCATCTTTCATGCTTGCGATTTTCTTAAGCAGCGCTGCTTCTTTTTCAAGCATCTCCAAAAGGATTGCTTCCTGATCAAGATAAGCCATAATCACAAGACTATCCTTATCAAAAGCCTTCACCATTTTCTTAAAGTATTCCACATTACGTAAACCAATATTTTTACGTTTTTCGGTATATCGAATAATCTGACCAAAACGTTCTATTTCATCAAGTTTGATATGCTCAATCTTGACGCCTCTTCTTATGGCCCCCTTGATATTACGTTGGGCATTATTCGTATAACCCATGGCCTCATAATGACCTTTATCAAGTTGGGTAACATAACGGGGTTGTGCGAAAGTATACAAACCCCGATCAAAACCTAAATGTTTGATTCCTAGAGCCTTTAAAGTATCAATTAAAGGATAATGAAGATGAGGTTCATACTTATAGCTTTCAAAGCTGTCTTTTTTAATTGTAAGAAGTGGATCAAACTTAACCATGATGGTTCCCCATTTTTTAAAGTGCATTTTTAAATGGTTAAAAAAGACCTCAACTAATTCTTGATTTTCATAATCAAGAATGGGACCTCGGGGTATATACACAATCGACAAGCCCATGGCTTCTTTACGAATTAAACACTGGGCACTTCCTACCAAGATTCCATCTTGTTTTAAGCCCACATATTCATGCTGCCAGTCATCCTTGACGCTGGCCCACTTAGAGAATTGACTTATGCTGCCTAAAGGATGCTTGGCTACCAAAGCATCATGTTCATCTGGATTGAGATTTTCTATAAACTGATATGTCATAATGATTCCTTTATTTGATAGTGATGTGCAATAATTCCCGCCGTAATCGCGACATTGAGTGATTCCACCTCTTGTATATCAATCATGAGTTTATGATCTGCTTGTTTTAAAAGTTTAGGATTGATACCCTGCCCTTCATTACCGAGAATAAAAGCCATTTGATCATATGCTACTAGCTTTTTTTGAGCTGTCACATCTAGAGCTAAGGCAATAATCTGAGTTCCGTTGGCTCGCAGTTCTTGAATTGCAACTTCTAAATCCTGAATTACAACCGGCATCTTAAAGATAGCGCCTTGAGAGGCACGTACTACTTTTTCACTGGTGTAGTCGACACCATCTAAGCTACAAATAATCCCATCAAAACCAAAAGCTATAGCGGTTCGGATTATGGTTCCTAAATTACCAGGATCTTGGATATTATCACACAGAAAAAGTCGCTTATAGTTTTGAATCGGTAAATTGGGTAATCTACATAAACCTATCATGGTGTTTTTTGATTGAACTTGAGAAAGTTTATCAAGAATGTGTTGGGGTGAAACATTGATATTATCAAATTCAAAGTCTACTTCGACATCTTCACTGACCCACAACTCCAATAACATCTCATGCTTTAGAGCTTCCTCAATTAAATGAGGACCCTCTACTAAAAACACCTGATCCTTAAGCCGATGTTTACGCTGTTTATAGAGTAACCATCGTTTTACTTTTTGATTGTTTATTGAACTTATTACCTTCATAGAACTCCTTTAAATCCTTACTTATTGTATCACTAACTGATTTTTTTTCCTAGGAACTAAAACAACAT
>CAYXES010000011.1:2556-22230 GCA_964464075.1 uncultured Erysipelothrix sp.
ATCCTTACTTATTGTATCACTAACTGATTTTTTTTCCTAGGAACTAAAACAACATAGAACTGAGATTAATAGGTAGATAAGTATTATTAGAATAGAAACATTATAAGAAAACTTGTTTGAATATATCTAAGAAGACATCTAACGTAGTTTCCTTGATACCGAGTGATTTTAAATGAGGAGGATCTTGGATAATCAGGTTAATAAAAGTTATTACATCTTCTTTGATACTATCTTTCACTTTCAATTGATTGGATGCAGTCATATGTTGGGCTAATCTGAAAATATCATTACGATGCTTATTTATGATTTTGCTTGAAATTTCAATTCCAGTCTGTTTATCTTTTTGAAGATTTAACCACGCTTTAATCTTCAAACAAACTAAGGATTCTAGACTTAATATTGAAAGTCCATCAATAATTATGCTATTTTTAACAATTAAATAGTAATAATCATCATCTAATAGAATTGCGGATAGACTGACACTCACATCATCATGTTGGAGTCGAACGATTCTTTTATCAACTAAAATATTCCAACCATCTGGATTACGACAGAATAATTCTAACATAACTGGAAATTCAGGATTTTTTGGATCACTAAAACGATAAAACTGTTCTTTTTTATGCCCTGATTCCAAATGTTCATATCCGCCAGCAGCAATAAATTTTTTTAGGTTTTCCACAAAACTATCATCGATCTGTTCAATAATGACTACAATATCAAGATCTTTGGTTCTTCTAAACTGCAAACCATAGCTATCAATCAAGATACTACAAGCACTACCACCGATTAAAACATACTGATGTGCATTATTTTGAAAAAAATCTCTGAATAGAGTCAACCCGTGTACCATGGTTGCCTCTTTAACAGTTTCTCTAATTCAAATTGTACTCTCTCATCATTAAAATCTTTTAGTTCCGCATACAATGATGCTGCATCAACGATTTCTCCATGAGAAAATAACTCAGGGTTATAGTCCCATAGTTGGATCTCATTTACCTGCATATCATCAAACATATTTGCTTTACTATAAAAATTATAGTTTTTTAAATCAATATTTTGTTTATAAACTGCATATGTAGGATGCTCTGGGTAATCAATCAATGTTTGGTAAGCTAAGGCTTGTATTCCAGAGATATAACTATCCGTGGTCTTATTCTTTAAATAGATATTTTTTCGAAAAGGCTTCTTTAAAAAAGTTGAGCCTTTCTTAAAATACATGGGGTCATCAATCCGTTGATAGACTTTGCTACGTTTTGTTTTACCCTCAATTTCATATGTGAGTAAATTTAAATCTAAGAGATTGTTTAGAGCTCTAGAAGCCGTCATCGGTTTCATTTTAAACTGCTTCGCAAAATCAGTAGCATTAATTTTAGCATCTGAGTGGTATAAAAAATATAAAAATGCGATTTGTGTAGAGGTTGAGAATTGGGTGAAAGACCTTTTCTCTTTATCTTTTACTTTATCTAGGTCTAGGCCTAAAAATGGTAAATACATTTGACCATCTTCTATCACAAAGGCAATTTTTTCTTCAATCAATCGAAGACGCAAATAACGAGTAATTGATTTGAAAAAGAAGACTACTTTTCGATTAAATTTTTCCTCAATCATATCTTGGTGCTTCAGTAATGGTTTTACTCTTACATCCTCAGTCTTCACTTCGAGTAAAATGTAATTATGATTAAGTAACCTTAAGTCATAAAAAGTATAGTTCTCCTTTAGAAAGATTGAGAGCTGATCAGTTTTTTGGAAAGGGATAATTTTAATCTTACGATCAATATTGTCACTTAAATAGGTTTTAACTTTTAAGTTCATCATTTCACCTCTTAATATAACATTCTTTATTTATAATATAACATTATACTTGTTAAATTACAAATTATTATGATATATTAACTTATACCTCATCTTCAATCATTATTCGCAACACTTGAAGAGTTTCCTTGTTGTTTAAAAAATCACCCCGGTAGGGGTGATTCTTCACTTTGTCTTAATTTCTTTAAATGCAGCTGCTTGAGCCTTAATCCCAACTTCAGTCGCAAAGCGCTCGATAGAACTGGCGCCAAAGAAACCTTGAATGTTGGTGGTATGCTCCATAATGTACTTAGCATCCTCTGGTTCAGCGATGGGTCCCCCATGGGCAATCACAATCACATCCGGATTAACTTCCCGTCCGGCATCCGCAATGGCTTGAACGCGCTTCGCACTTTCCTCTAAGGTTAACGCGGTTTTGGCACCAATGGTTCCCTTGGTAGTTAGTCCCATATGGGCAACCAAGACATCGGCTCCTGCCTTAGCCATCTTACGCGCTTGGTCTTCATCAAAGACATAGGGTGTCGTTAATAAACCAAGCTTATGAGCTTTAGCGATCATCTCAACTTCTAAATCATAACCCATATTGGTTTCTTCGAGGTTTTGTCGGAAAACCCCATCAATTAAACCAACGGTTGGGAAGTTCTGAACTCCCGCAAAACCTTGTTCTTTAAGTTGTTTTAAAAATACATCCATGATTCTAAAAGGATCAGTTCCACATACACCCGCTAATACCGGCGTATCTTTTACGACTGGTAATACTTCACTACCCATATCCACAACGATTTGATTGGCATCACCATAAGGTAATAAACCCGCTAAAGAACCACGACCAGCCATCCGATAACGACCAGAATTATAAATAATAATGAGATCTACGCCACCCGCTTCCGCACTCTTTGCGGAAATTCCGGTACCAGCCCCCGCTCCTACCAACATATTTCCTTTTTCAATTTCAGCTTTTAGTCTCGCTAAAACCGTTTCACGATTTAATGTCATTCTGCTTCCTCCTTCATATATTCAATCAGTTTATCAGCCATCGCAACCGCAAAGGCTTGATCATTAATATGCATATCCAATTCTACCAGATCAATAAAGCTTTGATCTAAGTCTGAGCGTATGGTCGCAAAGAGAGCTTGATCAGCTTGTGGATCATAGAATGGTTGATCCTTCGCATCAATCATTGAAACACCCTGTTTTGGAATAAAGAGCGCTGTCTTTCCTTGACTGGCATTAAGTTTCTCCGCTAAGATTCGACCTAATTCTTTATTTTCATCCAGGGTGGTACGCATGAGCGTCACGGTTGGATTATGCTTGTAGAAATTACGGCCCGCAAACTCTTTAGGCACACTATCATACGGTCCAAAGTTAACCATGTCTAAGGCCCCCACTGAAACCACTTGGGGCACGCCCATACGCCCCGCAGCTTCTAAACGATGTGGTCCACCATTAAGAACCCCACCAACTAATTCATCACACCACTCAGTAGTGGTTAAATCTAAGACTCCTTTAAAATATCCCGATTCAATTAAGGCTTCCATGGAGCGTCCTCCAACGCCGGTGGCGTGGAACACAATCACTTCATAACCCGCCGCTTCTAAATGGGCTTTGGCGAATTCTACCGCGGGGGTTGTTACCCCAAACATGGTTGCCGCAACCAGTGGTTGTTGGTGCAATTCGGTTTCTACTTCATAATTGGCCATACCAACAATGGCCTTAGCCGCATTATTGAAAATTGATAATGAAATATTATTTAAGCCGGCGACATCCACAATGGAAGGCATCATAATAATATCGGATGTTCCTACATACTGAGAGACATTACCAGAAGCTAAGGTTGAGACCATCAGCTTAGGTACGCCAATGGGTAGATTACGCATGCCATAAGTTGCGATGGCGGTTCCACCAGAACCACCCAGTGATAATACCGCATCAAAATGACCAGCTTCATAAAGCTGTGGTAGTAAAATTGCCATACCTTTGGCTAAGGCATCAGTCGCTAAGGCACGGTCTTGCTTCGCAACAATCTCATCTTTATTTACACCCGCAGCCTTAAAGACTTGATCATTATCCACATCAACCTCAATCTTAGATTCAAAGGCGCCCCCATGAATCATGTAAGTCTTTACCTGCAGCTGATGTAAAACATTCCTTAGATAAGCAAACTCTTCCCCCTTGGAATCAAACGTTCCTACTAAAGCGATAGTTTTCATGCTTCCTCCTTATTACTTTTCATGATAACTTTTATTTTATAAGCTAATTCAATTATAGACCTCTACTAGGATGCATTCAAGAAAACCAAGAAAAAAAGCGAGATAACTCGCTTTCATATTATTGATTCAATACGCGATCACATCGATCACATAAGTGGTCTTCATGGGTAGACACCGTTACATTCCAACAACGTGGACATGTATGTCCTTCCATGGGCTTAACCGTAATCTCAATGTCATCCCCATCAACTACTTCTAAATCAGCTTTGGAAACGATCAGCCACTGGGCTAAGCGTTCTGATTTAATATAATCTTCAATGAGTTTGTGTCCTTCTTCATTCACCTTAATCTCTAAGTGAGCTTCTAATGACTTCCCGATTTGTTTCTCAGCCCGGGCTTCCTCTAACGCCTTAAAGGCGAGTTCTCTGAAGTTAAATAGCCAGTCAAAGGCTTCCTTATCCGCTTGAGTGAAGTCTAAATCAAAGCCATCGACAAAGGTTTCTAAGTGAATGGAACCCTGCCCATCAAAGATGGACCATAATTCTTCGGCGGAATGCACAAGAATGGGTGCCATAACTTTAATTAAGCTATCAATGGATAAGTAAATCACGGTTTGAACTTGACGCCGTCTAAGGTCATCTTGTTTTTCAATGTAGAGAATATCTTTGGTGAAGTCTAAATAATAAGCACTTAAGGTATTGGTTAATAAGGTGGTTACTCTTGATACGAGTAGATTAAAATCAAACTCAGAATAAGCATCTTTGGCAAGCTTCAGAACTTGATTCACTTGGTAGAGAACCTGTTGGTCTACCTTCTCTAATTCATTAAGTGGTAAACAATCAGCCGCCTTAAAGGTGTGGTCATCTAAGTTACCCATCATAAAGCGGAAGGTATTACGAATCTTACGATAGTTTTCCGCAACCTGCTTTAAAAGCTCATCACTAATCCGCACATCCGCAGTGTAATCCACCGATGCGGTCCATAAACGTAAGATATCAGCCCCTAGATTGGAGATAACCTTATTTGGATCAACCGCATTCCCTAAGGATTTGGACATCTTCTCCCCTTTTTGGTCTAAGACAAAACCATGGGATAAGACATTTTTATAAGGTGCCACATTATTGGTAGCGGTTGAAATTATCAAGGATGAGTTAAACCAACCCCGATATTGATCGGAACCTTCAAGGTATAAATCCACCGGATAATGATGAGGACGGTTTAGTAAACCACCCGACCAAGAAGATCCAGAATCAAACCAGACATCCATGATGTCGGTTTCTTTTTTAAAGACGTGATTGGGAGAACCAGGATGTGTGTAACCTTCTGGTAACAACTCATGCGCTTCCTTTTCAAACCAGATGTTGGAACCATGCGCTTCAAAGAGTTGGGCAACATGCTCAAACAGACTTTCATCCATAATCGGCTGATCATCTTCATCATAAAAGATGGGGATTGGTACACCCCAAGCGCGTTGACGGGAAATACACCAGTCACCACGATCTTTAATCATATTGTGCATACGCAATTGACCCCAGGATGGGTACCAATTGACCGCTTCAATTTCATCCAACAAACGCTCACGAATCTTATCAATGGAAGCAAACCACTGAGTGGTCGCTCTAAAAATCACAGGTTTTTGGGTCCGCCAATCATGCGGGTATGGATGCACAATCCATTCATTCGCAAGTAGAGCCCCAAGTTCATCCAGACGCATGGTCACCGCTTTAGACGCTTCTTCCACATGCAGTCCTTCTAACCAGTCACCGGCTTCGGCCATCATTTTACCATGGGCATCCACCGGACAATAAGCTTCAATGCCATAGAGCTTCGCAACCTCAAAGTCCTCAACCCCATGACCCGGTGCCGTATGAACACAACCGGTTCCCGCATCGCCCGAAACATGGTCTCCTAAAATAACTAAGGAAACTTGTTTTGGATAAAGTGGGTGTTCAGCTTCAATCAACTCTAAGTCTTTACCCACATATTCATCAATGATTTCATAATCATCAAGTTTAAATTCTTCCATGAGCTTCTCAACCAGCTCTTTTAAGACAATCAGATTGCCTTTTTCAGTTTTAACCCGCGCATAAACCATCTCTGGATTTAAGGAAATGGCTAAGTTGGCCGGAATGGTCCACGGCGTCGTGGTCCAAATCACAAAATAATCATTTTCATTTAAAATGCCTTTACCATCCATGACTTTAAAAGCCACATAGATGGCCATATCTTTTTTATCATGGTATTCAATCTCAGCTTCCGCTAAGGCTGATTCACTTGAATAAGACCAGTAAACCGGTTTAAGACCCTTATAAACCATCCCCTTTTGAACCATGGAGGCAAAGATCCGAATCTGAGCTGCCTCATATTCAGGTAACAGCGTAATGTAGGGATCATCATAATCCGCAATGGTTCCCAGTTTAATCATGTCCTCTTTTTGAAGTTGTACTTGTTTTAAAGCATACTCTTCACAGAGCTTTCTAAATTGGGCAATACTCATGGATTTACGGTCTACACCGGATTTGGTAAGCGCCGTTTCAATGGGTAAACCATGGGTATCCCAACCCGGGGTAAAAGGACTATTATACCCCAGCATAAAATGGGAACGCACTACCATGTCTTTGAGTATCTTATTAAGAGCATGGCCAATATGAATGTTTCCATTAGCATAGGGAGGCCCATCATGTAAGACAAACATGGGGTTGTCCTTATTTTTCTCTAGAAGCTGGTGATATAAATCATCAGCCAACCACTTGGTTTGAATAGCCGGTTCTTTCTTATTCAAATTGCCCCGCATCTCAAATGCAGTCTTGGGCATTAACAGCGAATCTTTATAATCCATAATCATAATCCTTTCCAATAAAAAAACGTTTAAGCTAAGGACGCTAAAACGTTCTACCACCTTAGTTTATTAAACATAAACATAACCATTAACGCTGGCCACGGCACTTACTACTCTTATTTCATAAGCACGACTCGCAAGGGATAAAACCAAGCTTGAAGGTTAATTTGCACCAACCATTAACTCTCTTTACTTCATTGGCTTGGATTTGTGTCTTGGTCTTGGTCTTTATCAATCACAATCCATTCAAAATCACGGGTCTGAGGCAACTCTAAGCTATCAATTAAGGTCGCAATCTCATGCACCTTGACCTTTAGCATATGTTTAGAATCTTTTGCCTCTTGCGCAATTCGAACGAGTTCACTTAGAAGACTCTTAGCGGTCGCTAAGGCTTCCTTCACAATCAAATCCGCATGATCCGATGCTTTCTCAATCATCATGTTAGCTTCTTTTAAAGCCAAACGGGCGATATCATCGGCTGCTTTCTCTTTCATAATCAGCTCATTCACAAGCTTGGTGTACTTCTGCTTCATCAGCAGTTTCTCCGCTTCCGCTTGTTCAACCTGACTTTGATACACTTCTAATTTTCGACCCAGCTCATCCAGTTGAGCTTCCAGTTGATCTAAAGTTTCATCCACCGCAAAACGATCATATCCTTTTTTTAATAGCCTAAATCGTGTTTGCTCTGACATGAATCTTACTCCTCACTATAATCGAATTGAATCTCTCCTGCTACCCCAATACTTTTAGGAGTACACAAGATGACATTGTGGCCAATCTTTTGAATGGTACCATCTAAAGCAAAGATTACACCGGTTAAAAAATCAATCGAACGTTGCGAATATTCTTTGGGTAAACGGTGCAAGTTCACCACCGCCGCTCTTTGGCTTTTTAAGTGGCGAGCCACTTCTTCCGCTTCATCAAAGGAACGGGGTTCAAAAAGCACCATTTTGGTATCCGCAGGAATCTTAGACACATTTTTATTGTGTGGTTTTTCATACTCACTCAAGGCACTGGCCTCCTGTTGACTTAGTTCTAAAAACTCTTCTTCCTCGACGGGACTAATAAAATCTTTTAGCTTTTGTTTAAAGGTCATAAGTTTACCTCCACATTGTGGTTATTATATCATACTATGAAGCATTTGAAATCACAAATACTACCCGCAGACTTGCGGTGGGTGCTTTTTTTAGTCCTATGCCTTGAGTAAGCGATTAAGACCAGCTAGGGTTGCGGCAACCACTAAATTGCGAGGCTGTCTAATCTGCTCAGCTTCTAAAATCACCTTCTCAAAGATGGTCTGCATCTTTGCTTGGAGCAGTTCATCCACCTGCTCTCTAGACCAGGATTCACCTTTCGCATTTTGAATCATCTCAAAGCCAGAAACGATGACTCCACCAGCATTGGCCGCAATATCCACCCCATCTAAAATCCCATGTTCAATAACATAATCACGCGCTGCTTTAGTGAGGGGCATATTGGCCCCTTCCCCCAGGGCTAAGAGTCCATGTTTTTCTAGCGCCTTCACATCATCTAAGGTCACCTCATTTTGAGTCGCACAAGCTAAGGCAATATCACAAGGTGTCTCAAAGAGTCCATGTCCAGCCTTAAAAACAGTGTTAGAATCAAGCTCCACCAGCTTTGCGAGTGAACCACGTTCTTGCAACTTAATGGTTTTAATATGTTCCAGATTTAATCCGGCTTCATTAATTACATAACCGGATGAATCACTCATCCCAATGACAAGCCCACCCTTCTCAAACACTTTCTGAGCTGCATAAATCGCGACATTCCCAGCCCCTGAGATCAAGACTTTCTTATCTTTAAAGCCAGTATCGTAAAAGTGCTTAAGTAAGCTTTCCATAAAGTAAACTAAGCCATAACCAGTGGCTTCGGTGCGCAAGTTAGAACCACCTAAATCCAAAGGCTTACCCGTTAAGGCACCATCCATGTTATCACTGATCGTACGTAAGGTTTTAACCATAATCCCAATCTCACGTTGAGACACCCCAATATCACCCGCTGGCACATCATAGGTAGGACCGATATCACGCGCTAAGGCCTTAATAAAGGCCTGTGAGAAGCGTTTGATCTCATCCAATGATTTCCCCTTAGGATCAAAATCAGAGCCACCCTTGGCACCGCCTAGGTCCATGGTGCTTAAAGCATTCTTAATGGTTTGATTAAAGGCGAGAAACTTAAGACTATCTTCAGAAACACTAGGGTTAAAGCGTAAGCCCCCCTTATACGGACCCAAGTGATTAGAGTGTTGTATTCGATAACCCCGATGCTCATGCATGAGCTGTTGATCATCTTCATAAGTTACCTTAAATTCAATAATCCGCTCAGGAATTAAAAGACTTTTAAGGGTTTCATGGCTAAAGTGCGGATACCAAGTCATGTAAGGATCAAGGCTCTCTAAAAACTGAAGTACACTTTGTAGGTAAATTGGTTGATGATTGTATGCTTGACTTAACGCTGCATAAACGGATTGAGTAATCGGATGATTAAGTTTCATAAGCCCTCCTAGGCAAACATATCATTGCCTTTTAAGATTTTGGATGAAGCATAGACTAGTAAGAAGTAGATGCCCCCATTCACAATGATCATAATCAGATTAAGCACATTCATCCAAGCTGGATTTTCAATGTCAATGACAAATAAGGTTACTAAAACCATGATGATAATAACCGGAATAAAGGCCACCACAATCACCAGCATGCGGATGATTTGTTCAATAAAGGGATTACGATTCCCTCTTAATAAACGTAAAGAAAACATGGAACCCGATATTAGAAGTAAAGCAATCCCCCAAAGACTGAGAACCATTCCAATGGCTTCTAAGATGGATAGCTTAAATAAGAAGATACTTAAAAGACCACCTAAACTGGTTAAGAGTACCATGCGGTATAAAAGGGGTAAGCTTAAAATCAACATTTTCTTATAGGCTGATTCAGGAATCAAATAGACAAAAGGTCGTTTTAATTCAAAAATCAGTGAGTCATTATTAATGGTCAGAAAAATCGCCAAACTCAACATCAACCGATAATTATCAACATCCCCAATGAAATAGGAAATCGCAGTGTACATACCAAACAAAAGAAAATCTTGAATGCGTAAGAACTGATTCGCCTTACGCATTTGCAGATAGAAGCTAGACCATAAGGCCCATGCGCCACCATAGAAATTTCCTACCTTGTCTTTAAGATGTTTTTTAGTTGGTACTTGACCGGCTTTCTGCTGGTCAAGAATCACCTGAATCCGCTCTGAATCAAACAAGGCAGCTTCATAGAAATCAACCTTGTTGTTGAAGAAGAGAATTCCCCCTAATAGCGCAAAACCTAAAGGGATTAAAAGCATAAGGAAAAAAGCCAACATGTGTGAACTAGCTCCAAAATAGAAGGTGGCGATCAGCCAGCCAAAGAAAGGATAGTAATAAAGGGGTTGATAGAAAAAGAGTTGGGTTAACTCTAAAACCTGAAGGTTTTCTTTAATCATCAGATAACCCACCAAGACCACAAAGCCAATCAAAAGTCCAAAAATCACAATTTTCTTATATTTACGATATTTCGTTGTGCTCTTTTCTAAGACATAATCATAGGAAGAAAACATGACCATCCATAAAAGATAGGCAAACATGGTAATAAATAAAATAAAGAAATTATGGATAGTACCAATCCCTGAACGAAAGAAAAACAAGGCATAGCCCGAAAACATGAGCACTAAAATAAGATTTTGGGTTAAATCATTAAGAAGGATATAAGCCAATACTTGCCTACGGGAAAAAGGACCCGATAAGACAAAGCGGGCATCATTTTGAAAGACCAAAGCTTTATTTTCATTTAAAAGAATAATCCCAAAAAGGACACTGATTAAAAGTCCCATAAGTAGTCCTACCATGGAGAAATCATCGATGCTATTCGGGGTTGGGCTTAGAATCAAAGAAATGATTAAGGCTCCAAAAATAAGCATGGATAATACGGTGAAAATCGCGGTGGTTGGACGTCGCATCCAGGAACGCACAATCCCCCATATTTTCTTATAGCTTAAATACCAGAGCGCTCTCAAGTTTCATTACCTACACTTTCAAAGTAGATACTCTTTAAGGAGTTGGTTGAATCATCCTTAATCACATGGTTCACAATTTTTCCATGATCCATAATATAGGCTTCATCATAAATATCTTCAATCATATCAATGATATGCGTACTTAATAAAATGGTTTTACCCGCATGCTTTAAATCCACCAAAGTCTGCATGAGTTGTTCAATCGCTGAAGGATCAAGTCCTAAAAGTGGCTCATCCACAATCAGGGTATCAGGTTCAATGATTAAGGCACATAAAAAGGATAGCTTTTGGGACATCCCTTTGGAGAGTTCTTTAGCGAGTTTATGTTGGTGTTCCTTCATATGATAAGTCTCTAAAAGATCATCAATCTGAGCTTGATTTTCATCCAATTGATAAGCCTTTAAGACAAAGCGTAAATGTTCATTGACGGTTAAGGCATCATAAAGCATGGGTGTTTCAGCCACATAAGCAAACTTACGTTTGGCTCTTAAATCTTGATGATCATAATCATTCACAATGATCTCACCCTTATAATTCAATAACCCGGCAATGCTTTTTAAGGTTGATGACTTCCCGGCTCCATTAGGTCCTAAGAGCACCGTAATCTTACCAGGATCAATCTGAAGATTGATATTATCAACCGCAACCAGTTTCCCATATTTTTTCACTAAATTCTTAACACTAATCATCGTCTTGACCTCCATAAAACCCATTCAATTATAGCATAAAATAAAAAGGCAGATTTTCTAATCTGCCTTATTGATCAATGATTCAATCATATCCAATACATCTTGGGGCGCATTACCATATTGCCCCTGGAGATAAGCTTGGGAACCAACCTCCCCAAAGCGATCTTTAATCCCCACCATCCCTAAAGGGGGCATGGTTTCTTGTTGAGCTAAGACTTGCGCAATGGCAGCACCAAGCCCATTAATCACCGAGTGATTTTCAAAGCTTATGACAAAACGTCGTCCTTGACTTTGAGCTAAGATGGTTGCTTCATCCAAAGGTTTAAGGGAAAAGACATCAACCACGCCCACATCAAGTTGATAGCGTGCTTTAATTTCTTCCACTAAATCCAAAGCTTGCGCAACCATTTCACCTAAGGCGAAAATGGTACCATCCTTGCCTTCTTTCAAAACGAGCGCTTTACCTAAGGCAAAGTCTTGATTCTGATCGTAAATATCCACATAATCCTTACGGCCAAAACGAATATAATACATGCCATAATCCTGTTCACTATGCTTAAGGATCCAACGTAAGGCATGCCCATCTGCAGGAGCCACTACCTTCATATTAGGGACAACCCGCATCAGCGCCAAATCTTCAACCGAAGTATGGGTGCCACCATTATGGGCCGCCCAGAAACCCGGATCACTGCCAATGATTCTAAAATTAGCGCGTTGATAGGCACCTGAGAGAAAGAGTTGATCATAAGCACGACGGGTCGCAAAAGGTGCAAACGTATGAACAAAAGGTATCTTACCAACCAACGATAAACCACCCGCTACGCCCATCATATTGGCTTCTGCGATTCCCATATTAATACACTGATCAGGATAGTGATCAAAAACCTTCTTGGTTGCGGATGCTCCCACTAAATCTGCATCCATCATCACCACATCCTTATTATCAGCCATCATTTCCATAATGGTTTCGGCATAAACCTTACGCATTTCTTGACTGGTTTTACTCATGTTGACCTCCCATAAGCTGCTTCTCTAAAGCATCGATTGCTTGATGCAACATGGTTTTACCATGTTCATCAAAACGAACATGATGATTATCATCTAAAGCTTCAAAGTAAGGCACACCTTGACCTTTGGTGGTCTCTAAGACAATACACGATGTCTTATTTTTAAGGGTATGGCACTTATCAATCGCATCACTGATGGCATTAACATCACTACCATCCACCCGCAAGACATGTAAACCAAAGGCCTCAACCTTCTTCGCCAAATCAAAGGGATCTAAAATATCCTTGGTTAAGCCATCCAATTGTTTCTTGTTTTCATCGATAAAGATAATGAGATTATCCAACCCATGATGCGCCACAAAACTAATGGCTTCCCATACTTGGCCTTCATTACATTCACCATCTCCTAGCACCACATACACTTTATTTTCTTTTGAAGACATGGCTAGTCCCTTAGCGATCCCAACCGCTAAGGAAATACCTTGACCTAAAGAACCGGTGGTCGCATCAACGCCAGGAATGGATAGGCGATCAGGATGAGATGGGAGCGTGGTCCCATCATCATTAAGCGTATTAAGGATGGCCTTATCAAAGAAGCCCTTCAGCGCTAAGGTTGCATAATAAGAAGGTCCCCCATGCCCTTTGGATAAAACGAAGTAATCACGATCAGGATCTGATGGATCGTTAGGATTAAACTGCATATGTTTTCCATAAAGGACGGCTAAGACTTCCACAATGGAAAGTGCACCCCCTAAATGGCCAAACCCACGGTGATCCAACATCTTCAGTGTTTCTAAACGGATTTGAGCCGCAAATTTTTCTAAATGATTCATACTGCCTCCAAGTAAAGAAGGTGTTAGATAACACCCTCTTCTTTAAAATAATCTGTGAGTTTCTCTTCTAACTCTGATAGTGAAATGATATTGTTCAAGGTGATGCAATGTCCAAAGCCCTTGAGGATTTCATACATGTCTTTACCACAGACGATGACATCCGCTGAACCTTTAAACACATCGGTTGCGGCACTATGACCAACCTCAATATCCGTAAGGTTAAGTTTAGTCAGTACCTTCTTCACATTCATCTCAACCAGAAACGAAGAACCCAAACCTTGACCACAAACACATAATATTTTCTTAATCACTCATTATCCTCCAATCACTTGTTTTATTGACTCTATTAAACTATGCTTTTTTGCCTTTGACAAGTGAAAGAACTAGTGGTAGTAAGAAAATTGCCAAGGATACAACCAGTAAGCCCGTTCCTTGAACATAGCGAGCCACATTACCCATAACGATCCCAACTCCAGTAAAGTCAGCATCAGAGAAGGTTGTATTCGCAAAACCTAAACCTCCGAGTACTGGCATTAAGAAAGCTGGTAAGAACGTAATTAATAAACCATGAGCAAAGGTACCCACTAGAACCCCACGACGACCACCTGTTGCATTCGCAAAGACACCAGCAGTTGCACCACAGAAGAAGTGTGGAATAACGCCTGGTAAAATAAGTGGTAAATCAAAGCTGCCTTTTAAAGCAACTAAAATACCTAAACCAACAACACCACCCAAGAAAGAGACCAAGAAGCCAATTAAAACTGCATTTTCTGCAAATGGGAAAACCACTGGGCAGTCAAGTGCTGGTTTCGCATTAGGAACGACTTTCTCAGAAATCCCTTTAAAGGCTGGTACGATTTCAGCGAGTAATAAACGAACCCCTGATAAAACCACATAAACGCCAGCTGCAAAGGTTAAACCTTGAATAATTGAGAACAAGAACCAATGCATGCCATCCGTTAAGGCAATATCAAAGCCAGTTTTATACGATGCGATTGCGGAAACCAAGATAAAGAATAAAAACATAGTTAAAGCAATTGCGACGGATGTATCCCGTAAGAACGATAAACGTTTTGGGAATTTGATTTCTTCAGTTGATGGCGATCCCTTGCCAACTAAAGAACCAATCCATGCGGCAAAAACATAACCAATGGTACCAAAGTGACCAAAAGCAATGGATTCTTCCCCGGTAATTTTAACCATGGTTTTTTGCGCAATCATTGGGAAGAAGGCCATGGTCCATCCAAGTAGTGCACTACCTGCAAGAATTAATTGCCATCCTTCTAAACCACCAACTTGTAAGACAACCGCAATTAAAGCAGCCATGTATAAAGTATGGTGACCCGTTAGGAAAATATACTTCCAATTTGAAAAACGCGCAATAATGATATTCGCAACCATTCCAAAAGCCATGATAAATGCCGTAGCCTGGGCATAATCATTTAAAGCCAGTGAAACAATTGCCTCATTATTAGGAACGACCCCTTGAACCCCAAAGGCAAAGTTAAATAACTCACCAAAGAAATCCAATGATCCGACTAAGACGCCCGCTCCGGCACCAATGATGATAAAACCTAAAATGGTTTTAAGCGTTCCTTTAATAACCTCTTCAATCGGTTTGCCTTGAACGGCTAAACCAACTAGAGCCATCAAACCAATAAGCAGAGCCGGTGTCGCTAGGACATCTTGTAAAAACATCAAAACATTCTGCATACTCTATTCCTCCTTTTGTACAATTCCCCTTGTACTAAATGTGTTTGAAAAACTCATAGAGTTCTTCACTTGATGAAGCGTTTAAAATCCGATCGAGTAATGATGAATCATCAAGCATCTCTGATAACTTCACTAAGGAATCCAAATGTGTTTGTGAGTCACTTGGGGCTAATGAAATAACCAGTTGTACCTCAAAACTATCTTCAGAAAACTTAAAGGGCTCCTTGACTAGCAAAAGACCAATCCCCTTCTGCACGACCCCATCTTCAGGCTTTGCATGAGGCATGGCGATTTTAGGAGCTAAAACATAGTAAGGACCATACTGTGCGGTGGCATCATAAATAGCTTGCAGGTAGCCAGCTTCAATATAATGCGCATCCAACAACGGTTGTAGCGAGAGCTCAACAGCACTTTGCCAATCCTTGACTGAATCCGTGATCTGTACAAACTCTTTTTTAACTAAGCTTTCCATATCATTATCCTTTCTACCCTTCATCATCTAACTTTATTGTAAACAAAGTTTAATAATGAACAAGAACAAGTTTTACACATAAGTTTGTGCAAAACTTTACTTATCTCTTAATTTTAGGTAAGCAGTCCATAGCGATAAAGCCAAGGCCAGTAGTAAATATAAAATCCAAGCACTGGATTTTTGAATCCAGTAAGCATGGATGGCAAAAATAAAAAAGGCAACACTGATTAAAAGCATGGTTTTAAAATGATTAAAAGATACCGTATTCGATGTTGTTGGTGGTGAAGGAATAAAACTTAGAATAACACGACCAAAATCATCAGAAAGTGCACTTTCAATCATGGGATAATTTAAATGCGCTAAACGCTTATGTTCATTATTAATGACATAAGCATAGCCGGCCCGCTCTAACATTTGAATATCATTGTAACTATCACCAAAAACCAAACAATCGTCCCAACTAAGTTGCCACTGATCTAAGAAAACTTCAATACCATTGGCTTTATTGATTGCTTTGGAATAAATATCATACATGGAAGGATAAAAATTTTCCGTTTTATAATGTGGATAGTCTTTAATCAATTCATTTAATTGATTTTCATCATCATGCTCAACCATAAAAGAATAGACGTGCTCATAGTCAAACTCAGACTTAGCTTGTTGGTGCATACCCTGATTATGATGATGAATCGCTTCAATCGCTTTGGTAAGCTCACTAGCTTCCTGGTAGATAATCCCCTTGGCAGCATGGATGGTATAAGCCATATCTAAAGCTTCAAATTGTTCAATTAGAGCTTGGGCATCTTCTGATGGTAAAGGATAATCTTTCACCACATTTTTATTTTGATCAAGAAGCATATGCCCATTCATAAGGACATAAGCATCCATATCCAAGGCTTTTAAGATGAAAGGATCCATGGTCTCTAAATGACGACCAGTGGCTAAAATAAGCTTAATCCCTAGGCTTTGTGCCCTTTTAAGGGCAGTCAATGTCTTTTTAGACATCGTATGACTTGCCTTATCTAAAAGGGTACCATCTAAATCAAAAATCATTACCTTAACCATAACTAACCTCACCTATGCCAAATGGGCTTCGATTAAACTCATAATTTGCTCACGATCAAATGCTTCAAATAAAGCTTTCACAAAGACTTTATCATTAAAGAGAAGCATAATGTCTTTTAAAATACCTAAGTGACTTCGTTCATCCACCGGCGCTAAAACAATGAAAATTTGAACCGCTTCCTCATCGATTAAAACCGGTTGTGCTAACTTCAATAAGGATAAACTTAAAGAATGAACATTATCATTGGGAATGGCATGCGCTAAGGCCACTTTAGGGGTAATGATAATATAGGGTCCATACTGATTGACACTATCAATCATTGCTTGCACATAAGACTGTTCAATCCGATTGGCTTGAATTAAGCTATTCGAAGCAAGTTGAATAGCATGTTGCCAGGTGGGAACCTTATCCACCACCACAATATGATCTAAATTAATGGCATCTCTAAAACGAATCGAGTGCTGTTCACTGGGTTGAGATTCCACACTGTAGAAGGTCTTTTCAATTTCTTTTTTAATCAATTGAAAATCATCCGCATCGACATAAGGCTCAACAATTTTTAAAGTTTTAGTAATAATGGTTTGTAAAGATTTTTGATGAATATTTTCAGATACCACCTTGGATAGAATTCGCATCCGATCCTCTTCTGAAATAATAGGGTTAACCCGCAAGGTTGGGATTGATGCATTTAAATCCACCGTTGATATTATAAAATCGGCTTTATTAAGGTACTTATTAACTTCATCTGCAGCCACAATCCCAATCACTTCAATGGAAGGATGCAACGATTCAACTTCCCCTTGTAACATATGGGCGGTTGATATTCCACTTGGACAAACAATCAAAATACGGGCTTTGGAAGTATCAGATTGAGACTTTAAAAACCCACCAAAGTGCATCGTAATGTAGGCTACTTCACTTGCAGGAATGGGAAAAGCCATTTTATCTTTTAATTCTAAAAGTGCTTTTTGGGTAATATCGAATAAATCAGCGTATGATTTTCTTATTTCTTCAATTAAAGGATTACCGAGTTGAATCCCATAGCGATACCGATAAATTGACATTTGTAAGTGATGACCTAACATATCAATCAGCTGATCACGGTTTTGAAATTGAACACACGCAATCCGCTCAAAATTACTCACGATATCCTGAGATAATTCCAAGATATTATCATCGATTGGCTTTCTAAGGGGAACTTGTACCCGTGAACCCAACAAGTGCATGGCAAAGTAAATCTGTTCTGGATAAGGTAAGGTCTTAAAGACACTCTTAAGAACTGAGTACTCAAAGGATGCCATAATCTCTTCCATATCCACATCTTCTAATTCCACAATCAATTCTGAACTATTAACCACATGCATCAGAATACTGAGTTGTTGAAGGACCCCTTCAACATAGGTGGTATTAAGACGTTTCTCAATCGCCTTAAAACGCAACATGATATGATCAAATATGACTTCATCATAAAAATCAAAGCGTTCTAGAATACTATCATAGCCTTGGCTTTTCATTTGAAAAATCGTTTCTAAATAATAGAGAAAGACCGCTCGTTTAGTAATCGTGGTTCCATCGATACGATAACCAACGTGTGATTCATAAGTAAGTTGTAAATTATAGCGTTCTAACTGAGTACGAACCAACTTAAAATCATTGATCGTGGTATTGCGACTCACATCACATAGGTGAGATAAATCTTCAATAAATTGTGGCTCGGTTTGTGCTAAAAGACTACATATTATTAAAGCAACACGCTCGTGTGGTTGAAAGGCAAAATAATGAATCTCAAAATCCGCAAGCAAGGGATTAAGAATCTCTCTTTGTTGTTGCGTTAGTTTGATGCCAAGGGAGCGTTCAATTTTTAGCGGCTCAAGATCATAAGAGGCCAGCCACTCATTAATCTTATTCAAATCATAATAGATTGACCGTTTAGACACATTAATATGGCGCGCCAGTTCATTCAAAGAAACATGTTCACTGTGGCCTAGTAATTTATTAAGTATCGCAACACTACGAGCATCTAATGCAAAATTGATCATAATCTCCTCCACTTTTTAGTGTATCAATAGCTTTTAAAAATAAAAAGTCTAACTTTTGCACAATCGCTTCAACAATATTTATGGTTATTATTTAAAACAGCCTTTCACGATTGAAAGGCTGTAACAATTTGTTTAAATTAAAGCTTATTCGAAGGCTGTCTCTAAAAGACCATAACCACCATCAATGCGCTTGTAAACAACCGCAATGGCGTCGGTCTCCTCATCCGTAAAGATAAAGAAAGAATGCCCTAACATTTCCATTTTCATAATGGCCTCATCCAAGTCCATTTTCTGCGCGATAATGGTTTTGGTGCGAACCGGCTCAGCACTCACATCTTCTGAGCTTTCTTGTTCTTGGGCTTGCTTCAAAAAGGCAACCGCTAACTTCTCACGATGCTTCTTGGATAATCTCGTTTTCTGCTTACGAATTTGATCTTCAAGCTTATCCATCGCAAGGTCTAAGGCTGCATAAAAATCTTCATGGACGACTTCCGCCCGTAAATACCCGACTTTGGTTAAAATGGTAATCTCCAATTTCAAACCGGTGGGATAAGTACGAACTACGGCATTGGCAATCGTATCTTCATCAATATTGAAGTACTTTTCTAAAAAAGATAACTTCTTATTGACGCGCTCATACATTGCATCAGTAATCTTAAGATTTTTTCCATGAATATTCAATCGCATAACAATACCTCCTTATGTTTATTATACGAGTAATCACACTTATTGATAGACTAAAAATATCGCATAAGTTATAATAAAATTAAGTAAAGGGGTCTGCCCTTTTTTTTATCGGTAAATACTATTAAAGACCTCCATCGCTTCACCCTGTGAGCGATCGGTTTCAAAACTTCGATCTAAGATAATAGAACTCAAACTGTCCAATTCACCTACCAGCATCTTTTCTAAAGCGGCTAAGGTTA